>JBAWFG010000395.1:0-1603 GCA_049591655.1 Solirubrobacteraceae bacterium | reverse complement strand
GCTCGGGACCGCCCCGTTGCGCCGCCTGGAGTCCCGCGGTCTGGTGGCGATCGACGCCCGCGCCGCGCCGCGGCGCCCCGCCCACCATGCCGTCGGCTCGGCGTCGGTGACCGCGCCGGCGCTGACGCCTGAGCAGACGGCGGCACTCGGCGTGCTGCAGAACGCGCTCCAGACCTCCACCGCCGGTCATCCCGGCTATCTGCTGCAGGGGGTGACCGGATCGGGCAAGACCGAGGTGTACCTCGGTGCGGTCCACGCCGCCCTTCAGTCCGGGCGCACCGCGATCGTGCTCGTCCCCGAGATCGCGCTCACACCTCAGACCCTGTGGCGGTTTCAGGCGCGCTTTGGCGACATCGTCGCGGTGCTGCACTCGGCGCTCAGCGTGGGCGAGCGCCATGACGAGTGGATGCGCCTGCGCAGCGGCGAGGCACGGGTCTGCGTCGGGCCGCGCTCGGCGGTGTTCGCGCCGCTGGACGAGATCGGGCTGATCGTCGTCGACGAGGAGCATGAGAGCTCCTACAAGCACGAGGGCGACCCCCGCTACGACGCCCGGACCGTCGCTGCTGAGCGGGCCCGCCGCCACGACGCGGTGCTCGTGTTCGGCAGCGCCACGCCGCGCCCGGAGAGCGTGCTGGCGATGGAGCGCCTGCGGCTCACCCAGCGCGTCGACCACCGCCCGATGCCGGCCGTCGAGGTGCTCGACATGCGCGGCCGCCATCAGCCGCTGCACCCGGAGACGCGGATGGCGCTGGCGGACCTGCGCCGCGCCCACGGCAAGGCGATCCTGCTGCTCAACCGCCGCGGATGGTCCAACTTCCTGTCCTGCCGGTCCTGTGGGCGGGTGTGGTTGTGCCCCAACTGTGAGGTCGCGCTCGTGCTGCACCGCGCCGGGTCGTTTGTCGCCTGCCACCACTGTGGCCACCGGGAACGGCTGCCCGACCGCTGCCCGAGCTGCGGCTCGGTCTCGGTGGCGCGCCACGGGGCCGGGACCGAGCGCATCGAGCACGAGCTGCGCGACGCGCTGGGATCAGACCCCGGCCACCCGTTCCCGATCTTCCGCCTTGATGCCGACTCGTCCAGCCTGGACGCCCGCGCCGCCACGCTCCAGCGCTTCCAGGAGGCGCCGGCCGGGGTCCTGGTCGGCACCCAGATGGTGGCCAAGGGCCATGACTTCCCCGACGTGTCGCTGGGGGTCGTGCTCGACGCCGACCAGACCCTGCGCTTTCCGGATTTCCGATCGGAGGAGCGCACCTTCTCGCTGATCACCCAACTCGCCGGGCGCACCGGCCGGGGTGCACTGGGCAGCCGGGTGCTCGTCCAGACGCTCGCCCCCGACGCCCGCCCCATCGGCTACGCCACCCGCCATGACTCCGACGGTTTCATCAACGACGAGCTCGGGCGCCGGCAGGCGCTGCGCTATCCGCCCTACGCGTCGCTCATCCGGGTCGTCTGCTCGGCCGAGGAGGAGCCGCTGGCGCGGGAGACCGCGACGGCGATCCACGGTGAGCTGAGCGCCCTCGACGCCCAGGTGCTCGGGCCGGCGCCGCTGTTTCGGCTGCGCGGGCGCTCACGCAGCCAACTCGTCATCAAGGCCACCCAGCGG
>JBAWFG010000394.1:0-10446 GCA_049591655.1 Solirubrobacteraceae bacterium | reverse complement strand
TCAACCAACTGCGCGACCGACCCACGGTGCTCAAGCGCTTCCCCAACGGCGCCGCCGCCGAACCATTCTTCCAAAAGCGGATCCCCGACACCGCGCCCAACTGGCTGACCACGACGACCGTCACGTTCCCCAGCGGCCGCACCGCCCGGGAGCTGTTGCCCAACGACGCCGCGACGCTCGTCTGGGGGGTCAACCTTGGGGTCATCGACTGGAATCCGTGGCAGGCCCGGGCCGCCGACCTCGAGCATCCCGACGAGCTGCGCGTCGACCTCGACCCCACGCCGGAGGCGAGTTGGGACGATGTGCGCCAGGTCGCGCTGGTCGCCGGCGAGGTGCTCTCCGACCACGGGCTCACCGGATTTCCCAAGACGAGCGGGTCCCGCGGAATCCATATCTACGCGCCGGTCATCCCCGACCGCGATTACTTCGAGGTCCGCCGCGCCGCGCTTGCGCTGGCCCGTGAGGTCGAGCGCCGCGCGCCCCGGCTGGCGACGAGCAAGTGGTGGAAGGAGGAGCGCCACGGCGTGTTCGTCGACTACAACCAGAACATGCGTGACCGCACCGTCGCCTCGGCCTACAGCGTCCGCCCCACCCCGGATGCGCGGGTCTCGACCCCGCTGCACTGGGAGGAGGTGGCGGCCGTCGACCCCGCCGAGCTGCGGATCGACACCGTGCCGGCCCTAGTGGCCGAGCGCGGGGACCCCAGCGCCGAGATGGACGCGCAGGCCGGCTCGCTCGACGCACTGATGGAGCTCAGCGCCCGCGACGAGGCGGCCGGACTGGGTGATGCGCCGTGGCCGCCGCACTTCAAAAAGCAGGCCGGTGAGCCCAAGCGCGTGCAGCCGAGCCGCGCCCGTAAGGATGCCGACCAGGGCTAGATGGTCTAGGTGTTCATCTGCTCCAGGCGGCAGTCGGCGGGCGGCTTGTCCTCGCGCCAGCGCAGGATCCGGGTCCCGTGGCGGATGCGACCGCCGCTGGCGTGGTCGAAGGTGACCTCGACGACGAGCTCGGGGCGCAGCGAGATCCACTCCAGCTCCCGCTCGCTCTGCCAGCGGCTCGGGTCGCCGTGGCCGCGCTCGCCGGTCTCATAGGGCGCCAGGCGCTCCACCAGCGCCCGCTTCTCGGCCGCCCGCAGCCCCGATGAATGCCCGACGACATGCAGGCGCCCGTCCTCGTCGTAGAGGCCGAGGATGAGCGAGCCCACGGTGCCGGCCTCCTTGCCGGGCCGATAACCCGCGACGACCGCATCGATCGTGCGCACCCGTTTGACCTTCACCATCCCCTTGCGCTGGCCGGGCCGGTAGGGCGCGGTCAGGTCCTTGGCGACGACGCCCTCTCCGTCACGCAGCCAGTCGGCGGTGGCGTCGGGGTCGGTGGTCAACGGAGTCACGCCGATCGAGTCGCCGCACAGCCGCTCCAGCGCGTCTCGGCGCTGCGCGAACGGCAGCTCCATCGTCACCTCGTCCTCGAGCGCCAGTACATCGAAGGCGACGTAGCGCGCCGGCGTCTGCTCGGCGAGCATCGCGATCCGGGAGGCGGCGGGATGGATGCGCTGCTGCAACGCCCCAAAGTCCTGCTGGCCGTCGGCGGCGTCGATGACGATCTCGCCGTCGATCACGTAACGGCCCGGCGGGAAGCTCAGCTCCGGGAAGTAGCGCTCCAACGGCTTTGACCCCCGCGACTGGATGACGAACCGCTCCCCGTCGACGAACGCGATGGCCCGGAAACCGTCGAACTTGGGCTCATAGGCCCACTGCTCGCCGAGCGGCAGCTCCTTGCCCGAGCGGGCGAGCTGGGGCTCGATCGGGACCGACAGCGGCAGCGCCATGGTGGCGCGATCCTAGCCCCTGGCGCCGATGGGCGCCTGGGTCCGGTCGCTACGATCAGCCGATGGCCCCCGAGCACGCGACCGTCGCCGAGGAGGAGTACCTCGAGTCGCTGTTCTGGTTGTTCGAGGCCGAGCTGCCGATGACCGGCGCCAACCTCGCTCGGGCCATGCAGCTTTCGGCGCCGACCGTCCACGAGATGCTCGGCCGGCTGGAGCGTGACGGCTACATCGAACGCACCAGCGGGCGCCGGATCGCCTTCACCGACGCCGGCCGTGGCCACGCCGAGCGGATCGTCGGGCGCCACCGGATGATCGAGCGCTTCCTCACCGATGTGGTCGGCGTCCCGTGGGACGAGGTCCACGAGGAGGCCGAGAAGCTGGAGCACGCGATGACGCCGCGATTCGAGGCCTACATCCGCAGCTCGGTCGGCAATGCCACCACGTGCCCGCACGGCCACCCGATCAAGGTCGGGGAGCGGATCGACGGCGTGCCGCTGGCCGACTGCGACGTCGGCGCGGCCGTCACCATCCTGCGCCTGGAGAACGAGGCCGAGGACCTTCTGCACTACCTCAAGGCGGCCGGCGTGGAGCCTGGGATGACCGGCACCGTTGCCACCAACGACGGGTCCGAGGTCGGGGTCGCCACCGACGGCGGCGCGACCTCCACGATCACCCACAGCGTTGCCGAGACCGTCTCGGTCCTCGCCGACCCCTCCCCCCCGCCCCGCACCGCGCTGCCCGAGCAACTGGTGCTCGGCCGCGAGCGCTACGGGCGTTGAGCGGCAGCCGGCATGCGGCGCGTCCGTGTGCTGGCGCTGTTGGAGCCCAGCCGCGCGGGGCGCGCCGTGATCGAGGCCGCGGCCGAGCTGACCGCCGATGACGTGACGTTCGTCGCCGTCGCCCCGCAGGCGACCGGCCCCCGATGCGGCGTGTCGATCGGGGACTACAACGCCGCGGTCGTGGAGAGCGTCATCTCAGACCTGGAGCACGCGGTCGCCGAGCTCACCGCCGGGGGTGGCCATGCGTGCGCTCAGCTGATCGTCGAGGGCCATGACCCGCCGCTGGAGCGCTTCGCCGCGAGCGGAAACTTCGACCTGATCCTGCTCCCCGCACGTCACTCGCTGCGCGCCGGGCACCATCCCGCCGCCGGGCGGCTGCGGGCCGTGAGCACCGCGGAGGTCCGGGTCCTCGGCGGCCACCGGCGGGGGGTCACGCCGGGCACGTCGGCGGTGTGAACGGGGGTCTGGCGCCTCGTCGCCGCGCGCACAGATAGCGTGCCGCAGCAATGGACACCACCTCCCCGCCCGAACAGGGCCTCCACAAAGAGCTCAGCCTCGTCGACGCGTCGGCGTTCTCGGTCGGCCTGATCGGCCCTGTCGGCGCGATCGGCCTGCTCGGCACCGGCGCCGCGGTCATCATCGGACGGGCGGTGACGCTCTCGTTCGTGTTCGCCGTGGTCGGCGTCGCGCTCGTCGCCTACTGTTTCATCAAACTCTCGCAGCACATCTCGCACACCGGCTCGGTGTACGCGCTGGTGGGGGTCACACTCGGTCCCCGCGCCGGGTTCCTGGCCGGGTGGTCGCTGATGGGGGCCTACATCGCGATCGGCTGTGGATCGACGATCGAGATGGGCCTGTTCGGCGGTCAGTTCCTGCACGACACCGGGATCCTCGACACCAAGCAGTGGTGGTGGATCGCCCTGATCGGCCTGCTCGGCGTGGCGGCGCTGGCGTTCACCGAGATCCGCACGATCACCCGGGCGCTGCTCACCTCGGAGGTCATCGGCGCGATCCTCGTGACGATCCTCAGCGTCGTCATCCTGGCGACGGTCATCTTCAGCCACGGGCCGCACGGGCAGACGTTCACCATCGACTTCCTCAAGCTGCCGAGCGGCAGCGGCGTCGGGACGATCGCCAAGGCGGCCGTGTACGGCTTCCTCGCATTCGCGGGCTTTGAGGGCGCGGCGGCACTGGGGGAGGAGACATCGAGCCCCAAGACCCAGATCCCGCGCGCGATCAAGACCGCGGTGATCGTCGTCGGCAGCTTCTACCTGCTGACCGCGGCCGCGCAGTCACTTGGCTATGGCGCCAACGCCGCCGGTGCCCAGGCGTATGCCAACGGGCTGCCGTTCTCCGATCTCGGCGCCGGTTACATCGGCACCTGGTACGCCGACATCCTTGACCTGATGGCCACGATCAGCCTGTTCGCGATCTCACTCGGCGTGGCCAGCGGCGCGGCGCGGATCATGTACGCCCAGGCCCGCGATGCCACCGGCAAGCGCACCGGGCTGGCCGGCCTGTCCAAGCACGGCGCGCCGAGCGCGGCGCTCGTGGTGGTGCTCGTCATCTTCGCGGCCGCGCTGATCGGCCAGCAGCTCGCCGGCTCGACGGTCGTCAACGCGACCTTCTATCCCCTGCAGATCGGCACCGTGCTCATTCTCGTCGCCTACGTCATGGCGACGATCGGCACCATCTACTTCCTGTTCTTCAAGGACGGGCGCAAGGCGCCGCTGTGGCAGGTCATCATCCCGGCCCTGGGAGGAGCGTTCGTCTGCTACACGCTCTACCGCAACGTGTTCGTCGGCCAGGAGGGCACCTACGCGCACCTGCCCTACATCGAGATCGCCTACCTGATCATCGGGTTCGGCGTGGTCTGCATCACTCCGGGTCTGGCAAGCCGCGTGCGGGCCGGACTGGCCGCCGGCATGGCGCCCTGACCTTGCAGGGTGAGCACGGGGCTTCTGGGCAGAGCACTAGGCTGGGGCGATGGACGAGCCCCGTTACCTGAAATCATCCCACGCCGGCGCGGCGGCCGGCCCCGACCCGGCGGTCGCTGAGCGCGTCTCGGAGATCCTGCTTGCCATCGAGCGCGACGGCATTGACGCCGTGCGCCGTTACTCACGGGAGCTCGATGATTGGGCGCCACCGAGCTTCGAGGTCACCCCCGGTCAGATCGCCGCGGCCGCCGATGCGCTGCCCGGCCCGCTGCGGCAGAGCATCGAGTTCGCGCAGACTCAGATCGCCAACTTCGCGCGGCTGCAGCGGGCGACGCTGACCGACTTCGAGGCCGAGACGCTGCCGGGTGTGTATCTCGGCCAGCGCCAGGTCCCGGTGGGATCGGTCGGCGCCTACTGCCCGAGCGGGCGGGTGCCGATGCTCGCCTGCGCGTTCATGACCGTGCTCGTGCCCAAGGTCGCCGGGGTGCAGAACGTGATCGCCTGCTCGCCGCCGCGCGGCGGCGCCCCGCATCCGCCGACCCTGCACGCGATCGCCACCTCCGGCGCCGACCGGATCTTCAGCCTCGGCGGCGTCCAGGCGCTGGCGGCGATGGCGTTCGGCCTGCTCGACGCCTCCGCCCCCGCCGACCCCGTCGACATGATCGTCGGGCCCGGCAACGCGTTCGTTGCCGAGGCCAAACGCCAGCTGTTCGGCCGGGTCGGCATCGACCTGCTGGCGGGTCCCTCGGAGGTGGCGGTGATCGCTGATGAGACCGCCGACCCCGAGCTCGTGGCCGCCGACCTGCTCGCTCAGGCCGAGCACGGGCCGACCTCACCGGCGGTGCTGATCACGACTTCCGAGGCGCTCGGGCAGGCCGTGATCGAGGAGATCGCGCGTCAGCTCGATGCGCTGGACCGCCGCGGCGACGGCTCCGGGGACACCCCGCGCGCGGCCTGGAGCGATCATGGGGTCGTGATGGTGGCGGCCGACCGCGAACACGCGGCCGCGCTGTCGGACGAGGTCGCCACCGAGCACCTGGAGGTCCACACCGCCCACGACGACTGGTACCTGGAGCGCCTGCGCAACTACGGTTCGCTGTTTCTCGGTAGCCGGGCCACGGTGGCCTTCTCCGACAAGGCGATCGGCACCAACCACACGCTGCCGACCGGGCGCGCCGCCCGCTACACCGGCGGCCTGTCGGTGGCCAAGTTCCTCAAGACCCTCACCTACCAGCGCATCGATTCCGACGAGGGGGTGCGCGCCATCGCTCCGCACGTCGCCGAGATCTCCCGCGCTGACCTGATGCCCGCCCACGAGGCCACCGCGACCAAGCGCCTGGAGCGGATCTCCGGCGCCTGAGGGCGGCCCGAGCAGCGGATCAGTAGAAGGTGCGCAGGAAGAAGCGGTTCTGCTTGGGCGTGCGGGTCAGCGCGTTGTCGGCGATCCCGATCTCCTGGATGATCCCGCGGCGCACCTTGAAGATCGCCCGCGAGGACCCGTTGGGCGCCAGGTACCAGGTGTTGCGCCCCACGTAGTACGGCTTTGAGAGCTTGAGATGCCTGCGGGCGGCCTTGACCGTGGCCCCCGGGCGGATGCCATGCACAGCGAAGTGGATGTCAGACGTCGATGCCCACACGACCCGCTCGGTGTATTTGTGGCGCTGGCTGCGGGGCAGGAAGCCCAGCAGCTTGGTCGAGGCGTAGCCGACCCGGACGCCGATCGGGGTCAGGCAGAAGAAGTCCTGGAACTTCCGACCCCGGTTGGCGCTGTGGGTATAGGCCCGACGTGACTGGCTGCGCGTGTATCCGAGACGCACGAGCCCCAGCGTCCCGCCGCTGAGCCTGCCGGTGACCACCGGGCAGGAGGCGACGGTCGAACCCGGTCTGGGAGCGGAGATCGGCAGCGGCGCCAGCGAGTTGCCGGCGCCGATCAGCGCACAGCCGTTGATGGCGGGGGTCCCGAGCAACCGCGCCTGCAGGAACGCCAGCGCGCTGGTCTCAAACGGTGCGATCGCCTCCTCGTGAGTTGCTCCGGTGTACTGGGTGAATGACACCGGCACGCCCTCGGTGCAGTACTTGTGGGCAAGCGCCTCGACATCCGCGGCGACCATCACCCCGTCGCCGGTGCCGTCGGAGTTGCCGACGCCCATCAGCATCGGCTCAGCGGGGTGCGTGGAGGCGGTGCCCATCTCCAGGGTGTTGATGATCGAGGCGAACGTCGGCACCGACAGGAAGTCCTGATAGGCGGGCTTGAGCAGTTGCTGGACCGTCAGCCCGTTGTAGGAGGCGGCGAAGTCGTTGATGCACTGGCTGGACACGGTGTGCGTGATCTGCGCGCCGTAGTCCGACAGAAACGGGCTGAGGTTAAGCCCGAACCCGCGTGAGACCCCGACGAGCACGGCGGGGATGACCCCAGCCCAGCCGTCGGTGTCGCCGTTGATGTATGTGAGATTGTGGGCGAAATCGACCGGCACACCGCCCTCGGCGGCGCCCACGATGTGCAGGTCCGGCGCATAGGCGGGCTGTAGCTCAGCGGCCCAGTCGGTGGCGATCGATCCGCCGGAGTATCCGACCATCCCGACTGATGTGCTGCGCGGAGCGCTGAGCGCATTCTCGGCCGCGCGGACGGCGTCAAGCGTGTTGTAGCCCGACTCCTGGCCCGAGGCCCAATCCAGGCCCTGGCCCTCATAGTCGGCGGTGACGACCGTGTCCCCGGCGGCCAGGTAGGGCTGCATCAGGCCGGCGTCGATCTGAGCGTCCTGGTAGCTGCCGTTGCCGCCCTGCAGCGTGTAGGACGGATCGCACTGAGAGCCGAGCGCGTCGTAGAAGGTCTGGTAGGAGATGAGCTTGACGGGGGCCACGCCACCGACGATGGGCAGCGATGAGGCCAGCGGCTTGATCACGGTGGCCACGCTGGCGGTCGGCTGACCGAGCTCGCCGGTGGTGCGGTAGAGCACCTGCTCGGCGCTGTTGGGGCTGGGGATCCCGCCGATGACGACCTGGATCGAGCGGTGGTTGAGCACCGTGCCGGGAGCGATGTCGGCCAACGGCGTCGAGCCCGAGTAGGTGTAGAACGGATCGCTGGAGGGGAGCGTCGGCGTCGCCGCACCAGCGGTGGCGGCGTGCGCGGCGAGCATCACGACCATGACGAGGAGGGCGGCCACGGCGGCACCCACCGTGCACCGGCGGCGCCGATCTGACTGATAACCCAACCCAACGACTCGGCGCATTTCTTCCTCCAACTCAGACGACCCGACGCATGTGAACCGGCGGGACCCTACCAATCTGACCCCCGCGGGGCGGCAGTTGGATCGCCGCGGCTAGACGCCGGCGACCAGCGCGCGTCGGGGCGGCGGGAGCGCGGGGTCCTCGCCGGCGATCCAGTGACGGATCTGGGCGTAGACCGCGGGGTGGTTGAGCAGGTCGAAGTGCGTCGCGCCGCCGACGTGGCGGTAGCGGTCGACGGGGAACTGCAGCTGCTCACCGTGACCGTCATGACACCAGGCGCTCGGACGCAGCACCAGCAGGTCGCCGACCATCCGCCCCAGCGGCGCATCGGGCTCACGGGTGAGGCTGGCGCTGACGAAGTAGTGGTTGGCCGTGGACAGGAACGGCACCACCGTCCCGGTGTTGGCCCAGAACGCATCCGGATCGTGGCCGTCCCAGTCCTCGTCAACCACGTAGCCGTAGCCGAGATCCTTGACGCCGGAGCTGCGCAGCCGGATGGGGTTGACGAACGGCCGCGTCTCGGGCAGCCGTGAGGCGGCGTGGCAGGCGGCGTTGGCGGCGAGCTCCAGCGGCGCGCCCTTGTGGGGGGCCCCGAGCGTGAACACGTGGCGCACGCGCTCATGCCAGGCCCCGTCACCGCGCTGGGCCGCATAGTGGCAGGCCCCGCGCGCAACCAGGCCACCCATCGAATGTCCGATCAGCGCGACCTCGGCGACCGGCTGGGGCCAGGCGGCGAGGATTTCCTGCAGCAGTGCATCGAGCGCGCGGCCGTTGTGGGAGATGTGGCGACCGGTGTTGTAGCGGACGTAGACCGGCGTGTAGCCGAGCTCGGCAGCGAGCCGATCGCCGTAGGGCGTACTGCGCTTCGCCCGCAGCCGCCACGCGTCCTCGGTCTCCCCGAGCCCATGGATGAACACGGCCAGCCGCGGGGTCACGGCCCCAAACGCGTCCCGCAGCGCCACGGTGTCGATCGCCACCTCACGACCGTGCCGGCGCACCGCCATCGGGGTCTCCAGGACACTGCCGTGCTCGTGCAGCCGGTCACCCCAGGCCCCGTTGATGGCGCCGACCGCGAGACGGCCGCGGGGATGCTCACGGATCGACGGAGCGTCGGGGGGGCGGGTGAGGCTGAGCGCTCCGGCGCCGCCGCGGACGATCGCCGCGGCCAGAAAACGGGCGCCTGTATAGGCGCCGTCAGAGATCTGGTCGTGGACGACGCGGACGGCGTCGGCGGGGGGACCCAGCACCTTCAGCGAGCCGAACACGCGCTCCGCGATGCCGGCATGCACCTCCCTCGCCTGGCCGGCGATGCCCGCGGCGGCGTCGCCGGCGAGCACTCCGAGAGCTTTCAGCTCGTCACGCCGCATTGGCGCGAGAGCCGACCTCCTGGTAAGCCTCGGCGAGGCGCTTGACGCCCTCTTCAATCTCCGCCGGGGTGACCCCGGAGTAGGCGAGGCGCAGTGAGGACGTCCCGCCCTCCAGCACGAAGTCGGTGCCCTTGACGAATTGCACACCGCGAGCGGCGGCGGCGTCGAACAGGGCGGCTACGTTGGTGTCCTCAGGAAGGTCCACCCAGAGGAAATACCCGCCCTCGGGCGCCACGAAGCGGGCGTCGGGGAGGTACTCGGTGAGCGCGTTGCCCAGCGTCTGGGCGCGCTCGCGCAGGGCGTTGCGAACCGTCTCGATTGACCTGTCGATCGCCCCCGAGCGACAGAACTGGTTGACGATCGCCTGGGAGACCATGCTCGGCGAGATGTAGGTGCTCGTCGCGATCTTGACGATCTTGGCGATCAGCTCGGCCGGCCCGACGAGGTATCCGACCCGGATGCCGGGGCACACCGTCTTTGAGAACGACGAGGCGTAGACGACGACGTCGCCGCCCATCGACAGCATCGTCGGCAGCGACTCGCCCGTGAAGCGCAGCGACACGTATGGGTCGTCCTCGAAGATCGTGAACGAGTGCGTGCGGGCGAGCTCGAGCAGCCGCTCGCGCTTGGCGGCCGAGAGCGTGTAGCCGGCCGGGTTCTGGAAGTTGGGGATGATGTGGGCGAGCTTGGGCTGCGCTCCGGCGGCGAGCACCCGCTCCAGCGCCGCGGTGTCGATCCCGTCGGGCTCCAGCTCGACCATGCGCACGTCGGCGCCGCGGTTGCGCAGCGACAGCAGCGTGCGGTCGTAGGTGGGCAGCTCGACCACGACGGTGTCCCCGGCGCCGACCAGCGCGTCGAACAGGAACGCATCGGCCTGCATCGAGCCGTTGGTGACGAGCACCTGCTCGGGGCCGACGCCGTGGCGCTCGGCGATCCACTCGCGCAGCGGCACGTACCCGACGGCCGTGCCGTAGGCGGTCATGCCTCCGGGATCGGCGGAGAACGCCTGGTCGGCGGCGGCGCGCAGGCCATCGACATCGACGATGTCCAGGGACGGGGCGCCGCGTGCGAAGGAGATCGAAGCAGCCATGACTGAAAGACTACGGAATCGGCCGCGCGAGGTGCACGTCGATGACGGCGCGGTCCCCGCCGGCGTACTCCCGGACCGCGACCTCACGCACGCCCGGCAGCGCCTGCAGCGACTCCGCGAAGCGGCGAAGCTCGGCGACGTCGGAGAACGGGCCCGCCGAGACGGCGACCGGGCCGGGGGCGGCGACCGGCCGGTGTGCGGCGACCGGCCGGTGTGC
>JBAWFG010000393.1:0-1505 GCA_049591655.1 Solirubrobacteraceae bacterium | reverse complement strand
GCCGTCCCAGCGCCGGGCCGTACTCGCTGAGCGACAGCGCGTCCTCGGCATCAGGCGTGCGCAGGAACTCGGGCACGAGGCTGAACGCCGCGCGCAGATCCTCGGGCCGGGCGCTCCACAGCAGCGAGCAGTCCATCGGGGTGAGCATCCACTTGTGGGGGTTGACGACGAGTGAATCGGCGCGCTGCACCCCGGCGAACGCCCACCGGAACTCGGGGCAGACCATCGCCGTCCCCGCGTAGGCGGCGTCGACATGCAGCCAGGCGCCCGCCGCCGCGCAGGCATCGGCGATCTCCGGCACGGGGTCGACCGCAGCGCACGCCGTCGTGCCGACGGTCGCCACCACGATGGCGGTATCGGTCAGGTCACCGAGCTCGTCAACGCGCAATCGATACCGATCGTCGGTGGGAACCGTTCGGAGCTGCATGCCGAGCATCCGCGCGCCCTTGTGCACCGCCGAATGGGTGTGCTCGGAGCAGACGACCTCGTTGCGGCCGGTCGCCTGGCGGGCGGCGATCATCGCGGTCAGCGTCGACGTCGACGCGGTGTCCTCGATGTGGCCGTGCCAGCCGTCGGGCAGGCCGAGCAGCCTGGCCGTCCAGTCGAGCACGACGCCCTCCAGCTCAGTGGCGGCGGGCGCGGTGCGCCACAGGAACGCCACCGAGTTGAGCGTCGCCGCCAGCAGCTCGGCGAGGATCCCGGCCTCCGAGGCGCTGGTGGCGAAATAGGCGAAGAAGCGGGGGTGCTGCCAGTGGGTGACGCCCGACAGCAGGATCTCGTCGAGGTCGCGCAACACCGCCGAGAACGGCTCGGGCTCCTCCGGCGCCTCCCGCGGCAGCCGGGCCCGGATCTCCCCCGGGGCGACCTGGGCGAGCACCGGCAGGTCGCCGACGTGCTCCAGATACGACGCCGCCCACTCGAGCGCCGCCTGACCGTCGGCGCGCAGGTCGACGGTGGGACGTCGCTCGCCGGCGACGCCCGGATCGCTCAACTGGCCACCGCCGCGGCGAACGTGTAGTGCACGCCGGTGAGCTGCTCCGACTCCTCCCACAGCCGGCGGGCGGCCGCCTCGTCATAGGCCTTGCCCGCCGCGCCGACGACCTTGGGATGGCCGCGTCCCTCCATCAGGCCGTCGGGCCCGATGAACGTGGCGCCGGGCAGTCCCGGCATCGTCGCGGCGTACAGCGACGGGAGCGCGCCCATCTCCGCCGATTGAGAGACGGTGAGGTTGCCGAGCTGCAGCAGCCACCGCTCATAGAAGCGGGCCGGCCCGGCGACCTGCAGGTTGGTTGCCGCGGCGCCGGGATGGGCGGCCAGGCTGAGCAGCGGGCTGCCGGCGGCGGTGGCGCGGCGCTGGAGCTCGAAGCAGAACAGCAGGTTGGCGAGCTTTGACTGCCCATAGGCGAGCCAGTTGTTGTAGCCGTGCTCGCGCTGGAGATCGTCGAACTTGATCGTGCCGATCCGGTGCGCAGCGCTGGAGACGGTCACCACCCGCGGGTCGGGGA
>JBAWFG010000392.1:0-1595 GCA_049591655.1 Solirubrobacteraceae bacterium | reverse complement strand
ATATGTATCTCTTCAGCCGCGCGATCTATCGCGAGATCGCTTCTGAGATCATCGAGGACCCGCATGGTGAATGCCCGCACGCCAACCACGAGCGGGTACTGCGGGCGTGTGAGCAGGCGATCGAACGCCTGGCCAACGACCGCCACTACTTCGCCCGCCCCGCGCGGACGCTGTTCAACGACATCCGTGCCTACTTGCCGATGCGGTCTCAGCCACGCGTTCTGCGCGTGATCGAGCGCTACCTGGCCTGTGCGGATGAGTTCCTGCGCAACCAGCCGCAGAACGGCTACGACCTCAACGGAAACCCGTTGCAGTGTCGCGCCAGTACCCGCAAGGGCACCCCGTGCCAGCGGATGCCGCTGCCCCACAACGGCTATTGCCCGTCGCATCAGCACCTCGCCGAAACCGAGGAGATCGACACGGCGATCGCCGCCTGACTTGTTTTGGAGGGGGCCCGCTCAGGGCGGGCCCCTGTTTTGAGCGCAGCGCCGGTACCTTGCGCTGATGCTGCTCGGGGTTGACGTCGGCGGGACCTTCACCGACGCCGTGCTCGCCGTCGATGGCCGGTTGGTGACCGGCAAGTCGCCGACGACCCCCGATGATCAGTCCGAGGGGGTGCTGGCGGCGATCCGCATCGTCCTTGAGCGCGCCGGAGTGGCGGCGCAGGACGTGGCGGAGTTCTCCCACGGCATGACCGTGGCGACCAACGCGCTGCTGGAGGGCCGGGGCGCGCGCACGGCGTTCATCGCCACCGAGGGGTTCGCCGACATCGTCGCCCTCGCCCGCCAGAACCGGGCCGAGCTCTACCGGCTGTGCGCGGCGCGCCCGGCGCCGCTGTCCCCGCCCGAGGCCCGCTTCGGAGCCCCGGAACGGATGACGCCGGATGGGCCCCTGCGTGCACTCGACGCCGACGCCGCCGCCGCGCTCGCCGACACCGTTGCTGCCGCCCAGCCCGAGCCGGAGGCGGTGGCGGTGGCGCTGCTGCACTCCTACCGTCATCCGGAGCACGAGCTGGCGATCGGCGAGGCCCTCTCCGAGGCACTGCCCGACGTGCACGTGTCGCTCTCGCATGAGGTCGTCGGCACGTTTCGTGAATACGAGCGCGCGAGCACGACCGAGGTCGATGCCGCCCTCTCCCCCCTGCTCGGCGGCTATCTGCGCCGGCTGGCCGAGCGCTGCGCGCAGGAGAGCCTGCCCGAGCCGACGATCATGCAGTCAAACGGCGGCCTGATCGATCTGGCCTCGGCCGCCGGCCACGCGGCCTGGACGGTGCTCTCCGGGCCCGCCGGAGGAGCGGCCGGCGCCGCCTACGTCGCGCGGTCATCCGGTGCAGCAGACGCGCTGTGCTTCGACATGGGCGGCACCTCGTGCGATGTCTGCGTCGTCGACGACGGAGCGGTGCAGGAACAGGGCTCGGGCACGATCGCCGGTCGGCCGCTGGCCCTGCCGATGGTCGCCGTGCACACCGTCGGTGCCGGAGGCGGGTCGATCGGCTGGCGTGACCCGGGTGGCGCGCTGCGCGTCGGCCCGCGCTCGGCGGGCGCTGACCCCGGCCCGGCGTGTTATGGGCGGGGCGGGACCGAACCGACGGTCAC
>JBAWFG010000391.1:0-2197 GCA_049591655.1 Solirubrobacteraceae bacterium | reverse complement strand
TCGCCGTCACCGGCTGCCTGGTCTGCAATAACGATGATCTGCGGCATCGTTCCCCTCCGTTGACGTCGGTTCCTGCCTGACACTGCCACGCCCGGCTTTCCCCGCAGTAAACATTTCGTAGCCGTTGCGTGCAAGGGCCATTTGGCGCATCCGCACCGCCTCGGAGTGGCCCGGCGGCCGGAAGTACGCCGTCAGCCCAACGCCACCCCACCGCTGCGGAGGTGGTCAGCTCAGGCGGCCCCGCGCGCCCGCTGCCGCCCCGTCGCCGCGTCCGCCTGGGCAACGGCGTCGGCCAGGGCCCCCGCCGCCTCGGCGATCTCCCCGAACGCGTCGGCGACAACCGCCGCGCTTGACCCGGTGATGGCTCGGTTGAGCCCGCCGACCGCCGCGTCAAACCGCTGCCACAGCGCCGTCGGCCCGCGTCGTCCCGTACCAGGCCGCAGCTCATACGGAGGCTCGGCGTTCTCGGCACCGGGCACCGGCCGCCACAACAGGCCCGCCGCGTGCGCATGCTCCCAGGCCACCTGCTCGCCAGCCGCAGCCTCGGCGAGGTCACGCAGTCGCTGCCCGAAATCCAGGTCCGGCGGAGCGAGTTTGTGGGCGCGCATCGCGGCGGCCCATCCATCGCTGGCGTGACGGACGGCCCGCATGATCTGCGCACGTTGCCGATCGAGATCCTCTCCGAAGCTCAACTGCCTCCTTCCCGCGCCCTGGACGGTCCGGGCTCGGCCACACCGACCGGCTCACCGCCCCAGAAGTCGTCCGCACTCGGACCCGTCTGCTGCGCCGGCGCCGCCGCGCCACCGCTGTAGCTCTCGTCCAGGATCCGCTCGAAGTCCGAGCGTTTGATCCGCACCCGCCGACCCACCCGCAACGCCGGCAGCGCGCCCTGGTCGATCCAGTTCCGAACTGTCTGCTGGTTGAGCTTCAGCGTCTCCGCGACCTCCGCGACGGTCAGGTACGTCTCTTCGGGATCGCCTGTGCTCATGGATCAGTTTTCTAATTGAGACAAATTGGAACGAATTCAGACGGTATACTACTGCGCGAGGGAGACGGATTCACGTCCGGACGCGACGAAAGGTCTGCAAACCCGTGGAAACGGGCGATCGGCAAACCGAAGCAGTCGGTGGGGGCACCCGAGCAGATGAGAACGTGGTGCGGCTCCCTCGTGACTGGGTCGGTCCGCTCGAGGATCTCCTCCCGATCGGCGGCCCGCCGGCCCGCGTGGCCGAGACCCCGGACGACCTTCCACCATCAGCCGACGCGTTCTGGAGCGAGGACTCCGCGGCCCTCCACGACGCCGTACGCGGCCCGGGGCAGAGGACCGGCGCTGACGTCCATCCGGTGAAACTCACCCGCACGACCGGCGCCGCACCGCCGCACCGGATCACCGACCGCCTGAGCCGCCTCGTCCCCTGGCGCGGCATCCCACGAGCGCCGGCGCGATGGGCGAAGGCCGTCGCCGCGGTGTCGGTCGTGGCGCTCCTGGCAATGGCGATGATCGGCTACGCCCAGCCGGGAGCCACCGCCGGCCGAGCGCGCGGACGCACCCCAGCGCGGTTCGCCGACCGTGCCGCCACCCCCGTCGCCGGCACCCAGCGCGAAGACGCGGCGCTGGCCAAAACCCGCCCGCAGAGCACGGGCACGCGCAGCCACGAGCGCCCGCACCGTTCAACCCGGGAGCGTACCCACGCTCATCGCGCGGGCGACGGGCATCGCCCAAAGGTCGCCGCTCCCGCACCATCAGGCACCGGCGGCACCCCATCGGCCCGGTCGAGCACCGGATCAACCGACACCACACCCGCGTCCAGCGGCTCGCCCTCCTCGGGCACGAGCGCGGCCGGCGCCTCCGGGAGCGGCGCATCCACGGGGACCGGCGCGGCGACCGTTGAGGGCCACCCCGTTTCGACGCCTCCACCTTCACCCCCGGCTTTCGGTTCCGATGGGACGCTCGGGCCGGGCAGCTCCCCCCAGTCATGAAGGAGAGCCGTACATGACAACGGTCGTCCGCCATCTCAGATCCAACGTGATCGCCTACCTCGCGCTGTTCATCGCCCTCGGGGGCACCGGCTACGCCGCCATCCGCATCCCCAACGGAAGCGTCGGCAACCGCCAGCTGAAGAACCACGCCATCACCCCGATCAAGTTCGACACCGGGAAGATCGCCGGGTACGTGCGGGCATACGCGCAGATCAAC
>JBAWFG010000390.1:0-2889 GCA_049591655.1 Solirubrobacteraceae bacterium | reverse complement strand
CAGCAATGGCAGGTCGCGCAGCTGGATGGACTCGAGGCGGCGCTGCACCGGGCAACCGGACGATGACCGTGATCGTCACCGAGCGGTCAACCCCCGCTGTCGCGCTCGCCGGGGCGGAGCTGCGCATCGCCGGTCGCCAGATCCTCTCCGATGTGTCGCTCACCATCGAGCAGGGCGAGTTCATCGCCGTGCTCGGTCCCAACGGCGCCGGCAAGTCGACGCTGATGCGGGCGATCCTCGGACTCGTTCCCCTCGCCGCCGGCTCGGTGTCGGTACTCGGGCGCCCGCCGAGGCAGGCCCGCAGCGAGATCGGCTACCTGCCCCAGCGCCAGAGCTTCGATGCCGCCACCCGCGTGCGCGGGCGTGACCTCGTCCGTCTCGGACTGGAAGGGAATCGGTGGGGCGTGCCCCTCCCCCTCACCCCGGCGGGTCGCCGTCGCCGGCGCGCCGAACATGAGCGGGTCGACCATGTGATCGACCAGGTCGGCGCAACCGCCTACGCCGACCGCGCCATCGGCGAGACCTCCGGCGGCGAACAGCAACGCCTGCTCATCGCCACCGCACTCGTCCGCCAGCCGAAGCTGCTCATCCTCGACGAGCCACTCGACAGCCTGGATCTGCCCAACCAGGCCGCCGTCGCGGGACTCGTCCGGCGGATCGCCACGGCCGAGGGAGTCGCCGTGCTGCTCGTAGCCCACGACGTCAACCCACTCGCCGACTACCTGGACCGCGTGGTCTATCTCGGAGGCGGCCACGCCCTCGCCGGGCCGGTCGAGTCCGTTATCACGGCCCCGACGCTCACCGACCTCTACGGCACTCCGGTCGAGGTGCTGCGCACCGCCTCGGGGCGGCTCGTCGTCGTCGGCCAGCCGGAGGCGCCCCATCACCACGGCCACCGGCACCCATGACCCCTACACCGTCGCTGAACCCGATCACCGATCTGCGCCAGCTGGTGACGTTCCCGTTCATGGTCGACGCGCTTGCCGCCGGGACAATCGTCGCCGTCCTCGCTGGTGTCGTCGGCTGGTATGTGGTGCTGCGCCGGCAGACGTTCGCCTCCCACACGCTGTCGGTGATGGCCTTCCCAGGCGCAACGGGCGCGGCGCTCGCCGGACTGCCGACGTCGGTGGGCTACTACGTCGCATGCACGCTGGCGGCGCTGTTCATCGGCCGCAGTGGCTCCGAACGGCGCAGCGATGCCGGAGAGTCGGCCACGATCGGCACCGTTCAGACGGCGGGCCTGGCGGCGGGCTTCCTGTTTCTCTCGCTCAACCAGTCGGTGCTCGGCGGACCCGAGACGCTCCTGTTCGGGACCTTTCTCGGCATCACCCCCGGGCAGGTGCTCGGACTTCTACTCGTCGCGCTCGTGTCCCTGGCCGCGGTGGCCGCCCTCGCCCGCCCGCTCCTGTTCGCCTCCATCGACCGTGAGGTGGCCCGTGCCGCCGGGGTCTCGGTCGCGGCGCTCGACATCGTCTTTCTGCTCATCCTCGGTCTGGCGATCGCGGCGACAAGTCAGCTGACCGGGGCGCTGCTCGTGTTCGCGCTGCTGGTGGCGCCCCCGGCCGCCGCCCAGCAGCTGACCTCCCGGCCGGCCGCCGGTCTCGCCCTCAGCGTCGGGTTCGCGCTGGTCGTCATCTGGATGGCGCTGGGAATCGCCTACTACACCGTCTATCCGGTCGGCTTCTATGTGACCACGCTGGCGTTCGTGCTCTACCTGGCTGCCCGGCTCGCGGGGGGCCGACGCTGATGTTCGCCCACGAGTTCGTGCGCAGTGCGTGGCTGGCCGGCACCTTCATCGCCCTCGCGTGCGGGACGATCGGCTGGTTCGTCGTCCTGCGCGCCCAGGTGTTCGCGGGGGACGCGCTCAGCCACGTCGCATTCGTCGGAGCCATCGCTGCCGCCGTGGCCGGTGTCGACGAGCGCGTGGGCCTGTTCGCGCTCACGCTTGCGCTCGCCGGCGGCCTCGGGGTGCTCGGGCGGCGTGCCCAGGCCGACGACGTGACGATCGGAATCGCGTTCGCATGGATCCTCGGCATCGGGGTGCTGCTGCTCACCCTTCTGGCCACGAGCGCGGGAGGCGCCAGCGGCATCACGACGGCCAACACGCTGTTTGGGGCCATCTACTCATTGAGCCCCGGGGCCGCGGTGCTGGCGGCAGCGGTCGCGCTGGCGGCGACCGGGTTCGTGCTGGGGGTGGCCCGTCCACTGCTGCTCAGCACGCTCGATCCCGAGCTGGCGCTCATCCAGGGGGTGCCGGTCCGGCTGCTCGGCATCGCCTTTCTGGGTGCGCTGGCCGTCGTCACCGCCGAGAGCACTCAGGCGGTCGGCGCGCTGCTGCTGCTCGGGCTGATCGCGGCGCCGGCGGGGGCGGCCGGGGCGCTGACCGCCCACCCATTCCGGGGCCTGGCGCTGTCGGCGGGGATCGCGGTCGGCGCGATGTGGGGCGGGCTGGCGCTCAGCTACGCCGTCGGGTCAGTGCCGGCGAGCACGGCGATCATCGGCCTCGCTGCGGGGGCCTACGCGGTTGCGGGGACGCTGGCGCGACGTCAGCGCCGTCGAAAGCCTGCCTGAGGTCCGGCGGGCATGCCCGGGCGGGAGTCACAGCCCAAGCCGCCGCCGAGACCACAGGTTGCGGGGAGGTTCCTCCGCCGCTGGCGACGAGGCGCACATTCGTCGCAATCGGCGGGCGCCCGAAGGCTTCGGCGCACGCGCTCCGGCGCGGGGATGCCGGAGTCGCCACGACCGTCACCTGGATTCACATGGTGCCCGCGCGACATGGCAGCAGCGTATGCGGCAAACCGTCAGCTCTTCGTAAGAGGACTCTGAGATTCACCTGAGACCGGCCGCGCCGCGTCGGCACGGGCCGCGTCGGCACGGGCCGCGTCGGCG
>JBAWFG010000389.1:0-7539 GCA_049591655.1 Solirubrobacteraceae bacterium | reverse complement strand
CGGTCAGCGGGCGGCGCTCACCGCGGGCATGGCGGCGCGCCGACCGCCGCCGCGCTCGGGCCGCCCACCGGTCACCCGGGCACGGCCTCGGTTCCGGTGCTGATGTACCACGTCATCGCCCCGCCCCCCGCCGGCGCCCCGTTCCCGGGGCTATACGTCGACCCGCAGCTGTTCGCGGCCCAGATGCAGGGGCTGCGCCAGGCCGGCTGGCACGCGGTCACACTCGACCAGCTGCGCGCCTACTGGTCGCACGGCGCACGGTTGCCGTCCGGCAAGCCGATCGTGATCACGTTCGACAACGGCTATCGGTCGCAGTACACGCAGGCACTCCCGATCCTGCGGCACATGGGCTGGGTCGCCGACGAGAACATGCAGCTCAGCGGGCTCCCGCCCTCCCAGGGCGGCCTGACCGACGCCCAGATCCGCGCCATGGTCGCCGCCGGCTGGGAGCTTGACACCCAGGGCATCAGCCACGCCGACCTGATCAGCCTCGATTCCGCCCAGCTGCACTACCAGGTGGTCACCGCCCGCCAGATCATCCAGCGGCGCTTCGGCGTCCCCGTCAACTGGTTCTGCTACCCCTCTGGCCATTACAACGCGACGGTGATCTCGACGGTGCGCGCGGCCGGATACGTCGGTTCCACGACCGTCGTCCCGGGCTGGGCCGCGCCCAGCACCGATCCCTATCGCCTGCCGCGCCTGCGAGTGCTCGGGGGCACGAGCGCCGGCGCGCTCCTGAGTCAGATCGCCACCGCGCGCTCCGCCGGCGCGCCTCCGGCCTCCTACGGCGGCGCGTGATGACCGGTGCGCTGCGCCGCTGGGTGACGCAGATGGGCGCGGCGACGCTGCGCGACGAACGGCCCCGCTGGCGCTCCGGGCTGGTGGCGGCGGTTGCCGCCGTCGCGCTGGCCACGCTGACCATCTACTTCCTGAGCAAGGTGGCGCCGGTCGTCTCGCTCAGCGTCGTCTACCTGCCCGCCGTGCTGCTCATCGCGACGTTCTGGGGCGTGTGGCTGGGGCTACTCACCTCGCTGTTGAGCGCGGCGGCGTTCAACTTCTTCCATCTGCCGCCGACTGGCGAGTTCACGATCGTCGACGACCGCAACTGGGTGGCGCTGGCGGCGTTCACGATCGTCGCGCTCGTCGCCAGCTCGATCGCCGAGCTGGCCCGCTCCCGTGCCGTGGAGGCCGAGCGGCGCCGGGCCGAGGCAGATCTCGCCGCCAGCCTCGCCAACGAACTGCTGCAGGGCGCCGACACCGCGACCGCGCTCTCGAGCGCCGCCCGCCGGCTCTCCGAAGCACTTGGGCTGAGCTCGGCGGCGATCGAGCCGGGCACCGTGGCGTCAGGTCCGCGGCTCGCCGCACTCCCGCTGCGGGGCGTCGACGGCATCCCGCTGGCGACGCTCGTCGTGCCCGCCGATCTGCCGGTCGACACCGAGCAGAGGCTGCGCACGCAGGTCGTGCCGACGCTCGAGGCGCTGATCGCCGTCGCCCAGCGCCGTGACGCCCTTCAGGCCGAGCTCGTCGAAACCGCGGCGCTGCGGCGCTCAGACGACATCAAGACCGCGCTGCTGCGCACCGTCTCCCACGACCTCCGCAGCCCGCTCACCGCCGTCGTCGCCGCCGGGCACGCGCTCGGCACCGATTCGCTGTCCCCACAGGAACGCGAGGAGCTCAGCTCCGCCGTCGTCGAGGAGGGAACCCGGCTGGCACGGCTGGTCGACAACCTGTTGGCGATGTCACGCCTCCAGGCCGGGCGGGCCACCCCGCGCTCTGACTGGGTCTCGATCGAGGAACTCGTCTCCGCCGCCGCCGAGGGTCTGCGCGGCGAACCGGTCGACGTCCGGTTGACCGTCGATCCCGACGTGCCCGAGATCCGCGCCGACGCGGCGCAGCTGGAGCGGGCGTTCGCCAACCTGCTGGAGAACGCCGGGCGGTATGCGGGCGGCGGCCCGATCGTCGTGCACGCCCGGCGGACGGGCGACCTGGTCCGGATCAGCTTCGTCGACCAGGGCCCGGGCATCGACGCCGCCGAGCAGGAGCGCATCTTCGAGCCGTTCTACCGCGGGCGCACCAGCCGGTCGGGCTCGAGCACCGGCTCCGGGCTGGGGCTGGCGATCGTCAAGGGGTTCGTCGAGGCCAACGGCGGCGAGATCGCGGTCCACTCGCTACCCGGGCAGGGGACGAGCTTTGTCGTCTCGCTCCCGGTCGCCGACCGGCCCGGATCGAGCCTCGGCGCCGCCGCCTCGGTGGCGGGCTCGTGAGCTCGGGCACGCGCGTGAAGGTGCTCGTCTGCGACGACGAGCCTCAGATCCTCCGCGCCCTGCGGGTGATCCTCCGTGACGCAGGCTACGAGGCGCTGCCCGCGAGCACCGCCGAGGAGGCGCTCGATATCGCCGCTGTGGCGCGGCCGAGCGCCGGAATCATCGACCTCGTGTTGCCCGACCTCGACGGCGTGGAGCTGTGCCGCAAGCTGCGGGAGTGGACGCCGATGCCGATCATCCTGCTGTCGGCGGTCGGCGAGGAGGACGCCAAGGTGCGGGCGCTGGCCGCGGGCGCCGATGACTACGTGACCAAGCCGTTCGGCCCCCGGGAGCTGATCGCGCGGCTGGAGGCGAGCCTGCGACGGGTCGGACCCGAGCAGGCGGAATCGTTGATCACCGCGGGCGACCTCAGCGTCGACCTCGCCTCCCGGGTGGTGACGCTCGCCGGCCGCGAGGTGCACCTCACCCCCACCGAGTTCGATCTGCTGCGGCTGCTGATCCGCAACCGGGGCCGGTTGATCACCCACCGGGAGCTGCTGACGTCCGTGTGGGGCACTGGTTACGCTGATGACACGCAGGTGCTCAGGGCGCACATCGCCAACCTGCGCCGCAAGATCGAGCCCGCGGGCGAGACCGGTGGCACCGGCGCACATCACTACATCCGGACCGACCCCGGAGTCGGATACCGGTTCGCCGGGTGAGTTAACCTGACTTTGCGGAAAGGATGCCGGGACGCACCCGCCGACCGCGCTGATCCGAGATCTGACCGGACGCCACACCTCTTGCCTGACAACCACACGCTCGCAAGCCCCACGGGGCCTTCGTGACCCCGCGCGGTGACCGGGGTCCGGAGGTCCGCGAGGTCACGTCCAGCCAGGCGAAACGCGCGCTCGCCGAGGAGGCGCGGAAGCTGAAGAACGGCGATAACACGCCGATCGCCGAACCCGCCCCCGCCAGGCCCGGGGTCAAGCGCAACTTCAACGAGGCGGCGCACAAGCTCGGCCACTGGCCGATGGGCGTGGCGCCGGCCGCGCGCGATCCGGCCGAGCCCTCGGAGGCGATCCGCCGTGCGGCCGATGACGAGCGTGACGTGGTGGCGCATGCCAGCAAGGCAGTGCTCGCGCTCGGCGCGCTCGGGATCGTCTACGGCGACATCGGCACCAGCCCGCTGTACGCCGAGCAGGTCATCTTCACCGCCCACCGCAACGCCGCCCACCCCACGCCCGCGGGGGCCTACGGGATCGTTTCGCTCATCTTCTGGGCGTTGATGATCATCGTCTCGATCAAGTACGCCGTGGTGATCATGCGCGCCCACAACCGTGGCGACGGCGGGATCATGGCCCTGACCGCGCTCATCCAGCGGCGCCAGGTTCCGCGCGCGGCGTCGCTGGCGATCCTCGGCCTGCTCGGCGCGGGACTGTTCTTCGGCGACGGGATGATCACCCCGGCGATCTCGGTCACCTCCGCGGTCGGCGGCCTGAACGTCGTGGACCCGAGCCTGTCGCACCTCGTCGTCCCGCTCTCGCTCGGGATCCTGATCGGCCTGTTCGCGGTCCAGCGGTTCGGCACCGGCGCCGTCGGCTGGCTGTTCGGCCCGGTGATCCTCCTCTTCTTCACCGTGATCGGCGCGTTCGGCCTGCGGGAGGTCCTCTCGCACCCCGAGGTGATCCAGGGACTCTCGCCATCCTGGGGGATCCGCTTCATGGTCGACCACGGCGTCTATGCCTGGTTGACCCTCGGCGGTGTCGTCCTGTGCTGCACCGGGGCCGAGGCCCTGTATGCCGACCGCGGCCACTTCGGGGCCACGCCGATCCGGATGACCTGGTTCGGGATCGTGCTGCCCGCGGTGATGCTGTCCTACCTCGGTCAGGCCGCCTACATCCTGGGGCATCCCCGCAGCGTCAACTCGCCCTCGTTCAACCCGTTCTTCCAGCTCTATCCCCACGCGTTGCTGGTGCCGATGGTCGTGCTGGCCACGATCGCCACCATCATCGCCTCCCAGGCCGCGCTCACCGGCTCCTTCTCGGTCGCCAAGCAGGCCGTCCAGCTCGGCTTCCTGCCCCGACTGCGGATCGTGCACACCTCCGAGCTCGAGGGCCAGATCTACGTGCCGCTGATCAACTGGTTCCTGTGCGCCGGCGTGGCGACGCTGGTGCTCGTGTTCCGCAGCTCCACCCGACTGGCCGACATCTACGGCGTTGCGGTGACCGGGACGTTCATCCTGGACACGACCCTGTTCGTCGCGGTCGCCCGCTCGCTGTGGAAGACCCCGAAGTGGCGGCTGGCGCTGCTGGCCGGCCTCTTCTATGTCGTCGAGGTGGCGTTCTTCACCTCCAATCTCACCAAGGTCACCCACGGCGCGTGGCTGCCGCTGCTGATCGGGCTGTTCGTGGCGACCGTGATGGTGTCGTGGCGCAAAGGCCGGGACACGGTCACCCGCAACCGCACCGAGCAGGAGGGCTCGCTGGAGGACTTCCTCAACGGCCTGCGTGATGCGGACCCGCGGATCGTGCGCCTGCCGGGCACCGCGATCTTCCTCAACCCGGGCAAGTCCACCACCCCGCTCGCCCTGCGCGCGCAGGTCGAGCACAACCACGCCTTCCACGAGAAGGTCGTGATCGTCTCACTTGACCCGGTGTCCATCCCCCGCGTCGACAAGGGCGACCGGTTCGTGTCCGAACGGCTCGGATCCGGCCTGTTCAAGATCGCCCACCTCACGATCCGGGTCGGCTACCACGACGGCTCCAATGTCCCGGCGGCGCTCGCCATGGCGCGCAAGCACGGGTTCCTGGACCGCAACCTCGACCTCGAGCACGCCTCCTATTTCGTCAGCCGGATGACGATCACCCCGACCGACGCGCCCGGCATGGCCCGTTGGCGCAAGCTGATGTTCGTTGCGATGGCGCGGAACGCCACGAGCCCGATCGACACCTTCGGGCTTCCGAGCTCGCGCACGGTGATGACGGGCTCCCAGGTCGCGATCTAGGGCGACGACCGCGCGCGTAGCAAACCCGCTGCGGCCCGCGGCGGGTTACGGACGCGCGCCGACGCCATCGGCACGCGGCTCCTCGCCCTCGCGCCGTCTTCACAACATCTTCATGCCGGTCGCTCGTTCCTGCACGAGTCCTTGACGCCGGGCGACCGAACATCGAAGGCATGTTGTCCGCCGTCCAAGTCCAAGGCCGATGACCCCGGTGCATGGTCGTCGGGTGCTCTCCGAAGGGGCCCACAAGCTCGAGGGTGACGCCACCCCCGACCGTGGTGATGCGACCGAACCGCGGCGCAACTTCAACGAGGCCGCGCACAAGCTCGGCTCCTGGCCGATCGGCCCCGCGCCGGTCAGGCACAAGGAGCCCTCCGACGCGATCCGCGCCGCCACCGACGTGGAGCGCGATGTCGTCGCCCACGCCGGCAAGATGGTGCTTGCTCTCGGCGCGCTCGGCATCGTGTTCGGCGACATCGGCACCAGCCCCCTGTACACCGAGCAGTTCATCTTCACCGCCCACCGCAACGCCGCCCACGCTGACCTGGCGGGCGTCTACGGGATCGTCTCGCTGATCTTCTGGACGCTGATGATCGAGGTCTCGATCAAGTACGCGGGCTTCATCATGCGTGCCCATAACCGCGGTGACGGCGGGATCATGGCCCTCACCGCGCTCGTGCAGCGCAAGCGGATCGGGCGCACCGCCCTGCTGGTCACGCTCGGCATCTTCGGCGCGGGGCTGTTCTTCGGCGACGGAATGATCACCCCAGCGATCTCGGTCACCTCCGCGATCGGCGGCCTCAGCGTCGTCAGCCCCACGCTGTCGCACCTGATCGTGCCCCTGTCGCTGGCGATCCTGATCGGCCTGTTCGCGGTGCAGCGCTTCGGCACCGGCGCCGTCGGCTGGCTGTTTGGCCCCGTGATCCTCGTCTTCTTCGCCGTGATCGCCGCCTTCGGGGGGCGTGAGGTGATCATGCATCCCGGCGTTCTGCAGGGCCTGTCGCCGATCTGGGCGGCGCGGTTCATGATTGACCACGGGGTCTACGCCTGGCTGACCCTCGGCGGCGTCGTGCTGTGCTGCACCGGGGCCGAGGCGCTCTACGCCGACCGCGGCCACTTCGGCGCCTCGCCGATCCGGCTCACCTGGTTCTGGATCGTGTTCCCGGCGGTCATGCTGTCCTATCTCGGCCAGGCGGCGCTGATCCTCGCCAAT
Source organism: Solirubrobacteraceae bacterium (assembly GCA_049591655.1). GTDB lineage: Bacteria > Actinomycetota > Thermoleophilia > Solirubrobacterales > Solirubrobacteraceae > Palsa-465. The sequence continues at coordinate 1,079 of JBAWFG010000389.1, read as the reverse complement.
CCACGCAGCGTCAACTCGCCCTCGTTCAATCCCTTCTTCCAGCTGCTCCCCCACGCGCTGCTGGTGCCGATGGTCTTACTCGCCACGCTGGCGACGATCATCGCCTCCCAGGCCGCGCTGACCGGATCCTTCTCGGTCGCCAAGCAGGCCGTTCAGCTCGGCTTCCTGCCCCGACTGCGGATCGTGCACACCTCCGAACTGGAGGGGCAGATCTATGTCCCGATGATCAACTGGTTTTTGTGCGCCGGCGTCGCCGCGCTGGTGCTCATCTTCCAGAGCTCCAACAGCCTCGGCGACATCTACGGCGTCGCGGTCACCGGCACGTTCATTCTCAACACGTGCCTGTTCGTCGCGGTGTCGCGCTCGATGTGGCGCACCCCGAAATGGCGCCTCGGGCTGCTCGCCGGACTGTTCCTGGTGGTCGAGATCGCGTTCTTCACCTCCAACCTGGCCAAGATCGATCATGGCGCCTGGCTGCCGCTCGCCGTCGGCGTGCTGATCGCGACGGTGATGATCACCTGGCGCCGGGGGCGCGACATCGTGACCCGCAACCGCAACGAGGTCGAGGGCTCGCTGGAGGACTTCCTCGACGACCTGCGCGCCGCCCGGCCGCCGATCATCCGCCTGCCCGGCACGGCGGTGTATCTAGCGCCCGGCAAGATGACGACGCCGCTGGCGCTGCGCACGCTCGTCGGCCACAACCACGCGTTCCACGAGAAGGTACTGCTCGTCTCGCTGGAGCCGGTGTCCATCCCCCGGGTCGACAAGGGCGACCGGTTCGTGTCCGAACGGCTCGGATCCGGACTGTTCAAGATCGTCCACCTGACGGTGCGAGTCGGCTACCAGGACAGCTGGGATGTCCCCGCAGCGCTGGCCCAGGCACGCAAGCAGGGCTACCTGGATCGCAACCTCGACCTCGAGCACGCCTCCTACTTCGTCTCCAAGATGACGATCGTCCCGACCGGGGGCCCGAGCATGGCTCCGTGGCGCAAGCGCATGTTCATCGCCATGGCCCGCAACGCCGCGAGCCCGATCGAGCACTTCGGCCTGCCGAGCGCACGCACCGCGATGACGAACTC
>JBAWFG010000388.1:0-6579 GCA_049591655.1 Solirubrobacteraceae bacterium | reverse complement strand
GGACAGGCCGGCACGCCGCCGGGACAGGCCGGCACGCCGCCGGGACGGCCCAGCACGCCGCCGGAACGGGCCCGCACGCCGGGTGAACGCCGACCCGGCGGACGCGACACCGCGCCCGTCGGCCCCGGCAAGTAACGTTCGCGCCTGATGCCTGAGCCCCCGCTGACCGCCGAGGATGTGATGGCCCTCGTGCAGGAGCGAGACATCCGCTTCATCCGGCTGTGGTTCACCGACATCCTCGGTCAGCTCAAGGCCTTCTCGATCAATGTGACCGAGCTCCCCGACGCCTTCGAGGGCGGGATGGGCTTCGATGGCTCCTCGATCACCGGCTTCAACGCCATCGAGGAGTCCGACATGATCGCGATGCCGGACCCCAGCACATTCATCGCGCTGCCCTGGCGTCCCAACGAGGCGGGCGTGGCGCGGATGTTCTGTGACATCCAGACCCCCGAGCGCACGCCGTATGAGGGCGACCCCCGCCACGTGCTGCGCCGCGCGGTCGCCCGCGCCGAGCGGATGGGCTTTGACCACTTCTACGTCGGCCCGGAGCTGGAGTACTTCTACTTCCGGGACGCCAAGTCCACCGAGGTGCTCGACGAAGGCGGCTACTTCGACCTGACCACGCTCGACGCGGGCTCTGACCTGCGCCGCGAGACGGTGCTCGCACTCGAGCAGCTCGGCATCCACACCGAGTACACCCATCACGAGGTCGGGCCCAGCCAGCACGAGATCGACATGCGGTACGCCGACGCGCTCAAGATGGCCGATGACTGCATGACCTACCGCATCACGGTCAAGGAATACGCGATGAAGTACGGGCTGCACGCGACATTCATGCCCAAGCCCCTGTTCGGCGAGAACGGCTCCGGGATGCACACCCACCAGTCGTTGTTCCAGGGCGAGAAGAACGCGTTCTATGACCCCGACGATCCGTACTTCCTCTCCGACATCGGCAAGGCGTTCATCGCTGGCCAGTTGCGCCACGCGCGTGAGATCTGCTCGATCTTCGCCCAGTGGGTCAACTCCTACAAGCGCCTGGTCCCCGGCTATGAGGCTCCGGTCTACGTCGCCTGGTCACGGCGCAACCGCTCGGCGCTGGTGCGCGTCCCGCTCTATCACCCCGGCAAGGAGCGCACGACCCGCATGGAGCTGCGCTGCCCGGACCCGGCGTGCAATCCCTACCTGACCTTCGCGGTCCTGCTGCAGGCGGGGCTGGAGGGCATCGAGCACGGCTACGAACTGCCGGATCCGATGGAGAAGAATCTCTACCACCTGGCCCCCGACGAGCGCCGCCGGCTGGGGATCGACCAGCTGCCCGAGACCCTCGGGGAGGCGATCGAGCTGACCGCGCAATCAGAACTCGTGCTGCGCACGCTCGGTGAGCACATGTTCAACCGCTACATCGAGATCAAGCGCCAGGAGTGGGACGACTACCGCGTCCAGGTCACTCCATGGGAGTTGGAGCGCTACCTGCCGGTTCTGTAGGGGCGCCGTGACGGCACCCGGCGACCTCGTCCAGAGCCCGGACCTCCCCGACCTGGAGCCGGCCGATATCGAGACTCACGAGGCCGACGGCGGTCTCGATCTGTCCGGGGTGCTCGTATGCGGCGGCGCGACGGAGGCGAGCCGGATCCGGATCACCGAGTCCGAGCTGCAGGGCGTCGAGGTGCAGGCAGCGCATGTCCCGGGACTGGCGCTGTCGGACGCCGTTCTGCGTGACTGCTCGTGCTCCAATGTCGATGCGCGCGACGCCCGGCTCTCCCGGGTCGAGATCCATCGCTCGCGCCTGGTCGGGCTGGGGCTCACCCGGGCCGATATCCGGGACCTGCGAATCACCGGCTCGACGCTGCAGCTGGCGTCGTTTGCCGGCGCCCGCATCCGCGGCGCGGTGCTCGACGGCGTCAACCTGACCGACGCGTCGTTCATGGGCGCGGTGCTCGAGGGGGTGGAGTTCGCCGACTGCCGGCTGACCGGCACCGACTTCCGGGACGCCCGGTTGACCGGCTGCGCGATCCGCGGTGCCGCACTCGACGGGGTTCTCGGCGTCGAGTCGCTGCGTGGCGTGCGGATGCCGTGGGCTGACGTGCTCGCCTCCACCGCAGCGCTGGCGGCGGCACTGGGGATCGAGGTCGACGGCACCTGAGCTCGCCGGCGCATGCGCCTCAGGCCAGCGCGGCCGCGAGTTGCGCGGGCTCAGTGACCGGGGCCCGGCAACTGAAGTGCTCGCACACGTAGGCGGCGGCCCGGCCGTCGACCGGTGCGCGCCCGGCCATCAGCGGCACGTCTCCGGGATCGCCACCAGCGAGCACGAGGTGCGGCCGGTAGCTGCCTCGCACGACCTCCGCCAGGGCCGCGCCGTCGGCTCCATCGCCGGCGATCGCCACCTCGCGGACCGGCGCCAGATGGAAATCGAGCGCTTCCAGCGTGTGCCCGAACCCGTGAGGATGGCGACCCACGATCGGCGCCAGCACACGCAGCACCCCAAGCGCGCGGCGTTCGTACTCATACTCGCCGGTCAGCCGGGCCAATCGCAGCAGACCCATCGCGGCCGAGGACCCGCCGGAGGGGATCGGTGAGTCATCGAGGTCCCGGCGCCGGGCGAACCCGCCGCGATGATCGTCGGCGGTGGTGAAGAAGCCGCCGTTGGTCTCGTCGGCGAAGCGCTCGATCATCGTGTCGGCGAGCCCCCGGGCCTCGCTGAACCAGCGAGCGTCGAACGTCGCCTCATACAGCGTCAGCAGCGCCTCGAGCCCGAACGCGTAGTCCTCCAGGTAGGCGTCGATGTGGGCGCGGCCGTCCTTGAAGGTCCGCAGCAGGCGCCCGCGGTCATCGCGGACGTCGCGCAGCAGGAACTCCGCGCAGGCGATGGCGGCATCCACGTAGTCGGAGCGCCCAAGTGCCGCGCCGGACTGGGCGAGCGCCGAGATCATCAGGGCGTTCCATGACGTCAGGCGCTTGTCGTCCAGGCCCGGGCGGACCCGTCGCGCGCGTGCCTCATACAGCCGGGCACGGATCTCGGACAGCCGCTCGGGCACCGGGCCACGCCCCTCGAGCACGTTCACGCCCTCGAAGTTGCCCGTCTCGGTGGCGCCGAAGAACGCCAGCGCGTCATCGACGAGCCCCGCGTCGCCCAGCCCCTCGCGCAGCTGTTCCACGGTCCATACGTAGAAGCGGCCCTCGACGCCCTCGGAATCGGCATCCAGCGCCGAGCAGAAGCCGCCCTCGGGGCCGCGCATCTCCCGCAGCGCCCAGTCGAGCGTCTCCTCGCAGACGCGGCGCAGCAGTGGCTCGGAGGACACCTGCCACCCATGCAGGTAGGCGCGGGCCAGCAGCGCGTTGTCGTAGAGCATCTTCTCGAAGTGGGGGACCGTCCAGGTGGCGTCGACGGCATAGCGCGAGAAGCCTCCGCCGACCTGGTCATAGATGCCGCCGACCGCCATTGCCCGCAGCGTTGCCAGCGACATGTCACGCTCGCCGCGGGCGAGCAGGAATTCGATCAGCGATGCCTGGGGAAACTTCGGGGCGCCGCCGAAGCCGCCGTTGACCGCGTCATAGCGGCTGCGGAGTCCGGTCACAGCCTCGTCGAGCAGCGCGGTGGTGATCGGCTCATCGGACGCGGGCAGCCGGGAGGCACCGCCGAGTGAGCGCAGGATCTCGGTGCCCTGGTTGCGCACCTGGTCACGGCGGTCGGCCCACGCCTCCGCGACGGCCTCCAGCACCGCGCGCCACGTCGGCATCCCGTGGCGCGGCTCGGGCGGGTAGTAGGTCCCGACGAAGAACGGGGCCTGCTCCGGGGTGAGGAACGCGTTGAGCGGCCAGCCGCCCTGCCCGGTCATCGCCTGGCAGGCCTCCATGCAGACGGCGTCGATGTCGGGGCGCTCCTCGCGGTCGACCTTGATGCACACGAACGACCGGTTCATCAGCGCGGCGATCGCCGGATCCTCGAAGGACTCGCGTTCCATCACATGGCACCAGTGGCAGGCCGAATAGCCGATCGAGACGAGCAGCGGTCGGTCGGTGTCCCGGGCCAGCGCGAGTGCCTCCTCGCCCCACGGGTGCCAGTCAACGGGGTTCTCGGAATGCTGGAGCAGGTACGGCGAGGTCTCCTGCGCGAGCCGGTTGGTCATCGTGGTCAGGCTACCTCGCGCCCGCTCCCGCAATACGCTGTTTGCGCGAGACCGCGAACCGTGATGAAGGGAGACCAGTTGGCTGCTCATCGGGAACCGATCACCGCGCCCGGCGCGCCGGAGGCGATCGGACCCTACGTCCACGCCGTGGCCGCCGGCGGACTGTTGTTCTGCTCGGGACAGATCCCGCTCGACCCCCGGACCGGCGAGATGGTCGGCGCAACCGCCGCCGATCAGGCCGGCCGCTGCCTGGAGAACCTCGCCGCCGTCTGCCAGGCGGCCGGGGTCACGCTCGGCGACGCGGTCAAGGTGACGATCTATATGACCGACATGTCGCAGTTCGCCTCGGTCAACGAGGTCTACGGCTCGTTCTTCGAAGCGCGTCCCCCCGCCCGGGTGGCGATCGGGGTCTCCGCGCTGCCCAAGGGCGCTCAGGTCGAAATGGACGCGGTGGTGGCGCTCTCTGACTGATCTGGCCCGCCAGCACGGAGTCGCGGGCCCGACGGCGGACGACGTCCGCCGCGCCGCGGCCGCCGGCGCCGGGGTGGTGCGCGAGACGCCCGTGCTCAGCTCCCGGACGCTCGCCGAGCGCACCGGCATCAACGCGGTGCTCAAGGCCGAGAACCTCCAGCGCACCGGATCATTCAAGCTCCGCGGAGCGCTGGCCAAGATCGCCTCGCTGGGGACCGCGCTCGACGCCGGGGTCGTCACCGCCAGCGCCGGCAACCACGCCCAGGCGGTCGCCTATGCCGCTCGTGAGCGCGGCGTTCCCTGCGAGGTCTACATGCCCGAGTCGGCGCCGATCGCCAAGGCCGAGGCCACGACCGCGCTCGGAGCACGCGTCCGGCTGGTCGGCCAGACCGTCGATGACGCGCTGCTCGCTGCCAACGAGCGCGCCCGTGAAGGTGGGCTGGCCTTCGTGCACCCGTTCGACGACCCAGTCGTCGTGGCCGGGCAGGGCGGCCTCGGGCTGGAGCTGCTGGCCCAGGTCCCGGATGTCAGCCGGGTGATCGTTCCCGTCGGCGGCGGGGGCCTGATCAGCGGCGTGGCGATCGCGGTCAAGTCCGCGCGCCCTGACATCGAGGTCGTCGGCGTTCAGGTGCAGGCCTGTGCTCCGTTCGCCGCCTCGCTGGTCGCCGGGGAGCCGGTGGCGGTCGCCTCGGCGCTGACGATCGCCGACGGGATCGCGGTCAAGCGTCCCGGCCGGCTGACGCTCAAGCTCATCGAGCAGTGGGTCGACGCGCTGGTCACCGTCAGCGAGGAGGAGGTCGCCGAGGCGATGGTGTTCCTGCTGGAGCGGGCCAAGCTCGTCGTCGAGGGCGCCGGCGCGGTCGGCGTGGCCGCGTTGCTGGCCGGGATGATCGAGGGGGAGAGCACCGGGACGACCGCCGTGATCCTGTCAGGCGGCAACGTCGACCCGGGCCTGCTGGCGCAGATCGTCCGCCGCAATGAGAGCCAGGCCGGCCGGCGCTACGTGCTGCTCGCCACCCTGCCGGACCGTCCCGGATCGCTGGCCCTGCTGCTCTCGCTGGTGGGTGACATGGGCGCCAACCTACTTGACGTCGAGCACATCCGGGAGGGCTTTGACCTGCATGTGCGCGAGAGCGCTGTCCAGCTCGTGCTTGAGACGCGTGGCTCCGAGCACGCCGGCATCGTCCGCCAGGCGGTGCGGCGAGCCGGCTACGAGGAACCGCGCGCCGTCCGCTGACCGGTCGAGCGGCTCAGGCCGCGAGGACGCGGGCCGAGCGGTAGGCCGCGGCGGCCGTGACCAGCGACGCGATCACCGGGCTGCCCTCGTCGGCCTCGGGGTGCCACTGGACCCCGAGCACGTAGCGCTGCCCGGGCAGCTCGATCGCCTCCGGGAGGTCGTCGAGCGTGGAGGTCCCGGTGACGATGAGACCCTCGCCGATCACGTCGACGCCCTGATGGTGATGGGATTTGGTGGGGTGCAGCAGCTCCCCGGCGGCCTCGGCGGCGAGCGAGTCGGCAGCGAGCCGGACGTCGTGGTCGGCGTTGTCGAAGCTGCCGGGAACCCGGCGGTGATCCTCGTGGCCGACCGTCTCGGGCAGGTGCTGGATGAGCGTCCCGCCGAAGGCGACGTTGAGCACCTGCATGCCGCGGCAGACACCGAGCACCGGCATGTCGAGCTCGACGGCGCGACGGATGAGCGCGATCTCGAACGCATCGCGCTCCGGCGCCGCACCCTTGGTCTCCGGATGGGGCTCGTCCCCGTAGCTCTCGGGCGCCACGTCGTTGCCGCCGGATACGATCAGCCCGTCGATTCGCGCCAGCAGGTCGTCGGGGTGGGCGGTGAGCAGAGGGTCCGGCGCGACGAGCAGGGCGATGCCCCCGGCGCGGCTGACGGCCCTGGGGTAGGAGACGGGCAGTAGCGCTGCGTCCTGGCTCCAGACACCCCAGGTGGCCGTGGTCACCGGGGAGGAGATACCGATGA
>JBAWFG010000387.1:0-1707 GCA_049591655.1 Solirubrobacteraceae bacterium | reverse complement strand
TCGACGCCGAAGGAGCGCTGCCGGCCGACGCCGACGACCCGGAGTTGGACGACGCACCGGAGCTGGACGACGGCCCCGACGACGAGGGCGCCGAGCCGACCGAGTAGCTCGCGTCCCACGGCGGGGGTGGTCAGCCACCCCCGCCGTGCGTGCTGAGCTGGGCGACGGAACCTCGCTGAGGAGTCGGCGACGCGAGCACGGCGGGCGCGGCCGGCCAACCCCGCCGCCCAAGCACCAACCGAGAGCCCCGGCGGCTCGGCCCACCGACACACGTTGGGCCTCGTCAACGAGCGGGCCAGCGGGGCGGGCGGTCCCACCGCGGGGGAGCTCGCGCAAGTACCCCGCCCACTCAACGAACCGGAGCTCCAAAGCGCACGCTCCCCCGCGGTGGCGGCTGCCCGCCGTGCAAACCAGGGCCCAGACGGGCTGAGATCTGACAGACCTGCCCGTTCCGCCGGACGGATTCGATAATCTGATGCGTACCAGAGAAAGGAGGTGGTCCTAAATTGTCTGACAGTTTTTGCGGGACCCTGGAGGTGTCCGGCCGCTAGGTCGGAGGCTGACCCCGCTTAGCGGAGTCCAACCCGCGACACCGCCGTGGATGGCCGCCGGGAGTAGTCCCTCCGGCATGTGATGGTCCATCGCGGTTTTGCATTCAGCCGTAGTGCGAGGGGCGCTGTGTCGACAGCGCCCCTCGCTCCTTTCTCAGCGGTCGGTTGACGACGGCCGATTCCTGCCACAGAGGGGTGGCGGGCGCTGCGCTGCGCGGCTACTCTCGGCGCATGTGCCGAAACATCAGGACGCTCCATAACTTCGAGCCGCCGGCGACCTCTGACGAGGTGCGTGCCGCGGCGCTGCAGTACGTGCGCAAGATCAGCGGCTTCAGCAAGCCGTCGCAGGCCAACGAGGCGGCGTTCGTCGCCGCGGTCGAGGCGGTTGCCGCCGCGTCGCAGACGCTGCTGTCCCAGTTGACCACTGCGGCGCCGCCCAAGGACAGGGAGACCGAAGCCGCCAAGGCGCGGGCCCGGTCCGCGCAGCGCTTCGCGGCGTAGGCGCCGTCGACGGGCAGCAGATTGCGGAAAATTCACGGCGCCCGCGGGGTGCGGCGGTAATAGGGACCCCTATGGGGGCGTAATCGCCCACGCGCCCCGGCCAGGCCGGTGGATTTTCCACGTTTGGGTGGCCGGGGCCGCCGACGTGGGTCAGGTGGCGAGGTAGGTGCGCCAGGCGGCGGGGATCGTCGGGCTCGCGACCTGGATGAAGACGTTGGGGTTGGGGGTGCGCGGCTCACGCCGCAGGTGCATGCCGGAGTGTCCCAAGAGGGTGTTGCCTTTGCGGCGGTTGCAGGGTGCGCAGGAGGCGACGATGTTCTCCCAGCTGGATGGGCCGCCCTTGGAACGGGGCACCACGTGGTCGACGGTGAGGTTCGAGCGTGACCCGCAGTATTGGCAGGTCCAGTCGTCACGGGCGAACACCGCTCGGCGGGTGATCTTGCGCCGGTGCGTGTCCCGCGGGATCCGGACGTAGCTGACCAACCGGATCACGACCGGGCGGTCGAGCGTCGCGGTGGCGGAGTGCAGCTGCCACTCGGCGTGCTCGATCAGTTCGGCCTTCTCCTTGAGCAGGAGCACGACCGCGCGCCGGACCGTGCAGACGTTGATCGGCTCATACGTCGCGTTGAGAACGAGCACCCTGCCCACCTCCCGT
>JBAWFG010000386.1:0-12956 GCA_049591655.1 Solirubrobacteraceae bacterium | reverse complement strand
GGTCAGGCCAGGCCAGGCCGCGCCGGGCCGGGTCAGGCCAGGCCAGGCCGCGCCGGGCCCCAGTAGGCCGGGCCGGGCCCCGGCAGCCGCTTGAGATCACGCCGTGGCGGAGCTGAGCGCCTGATAGAGGATGTGGTCCTGCCAGCGGCCCGCGATCCTCAGATAGGCGGCGGCAACCCCGATCCGCTCAAACCGGTTGCGCTCGAGCACCCGCTGGGAGCGGATGTTGTGCACGAGCGTCCCGGCCTCGATCCGATGCAGTCCGAGTTCGCCGAACGCCGCCGACCGGATCTCGCCGACCGCGCCGGTGCCCAGTCCGCGACCGTTGTGACCGGCGTCGACCCAGTAGCCGAGATTGCCCGACTGAAACGCTCCGCGCACGACGTTGCTCAGCGTGATCCGTCCCACGACCCGGCCCTCGTGCAGGATCACGTGCGGGAGCGCGGCGCCCCGCCCGTAGCCGGCCAGCGCATCCTCGATCACCCGCCGCTGGCCATCGGCGGTGAAGAACGACTCGGGCCGGATCGGCTCCCACGGCGCCAGAAACTCGCGATTGGCGACCAGCAACGCCGCCAGCCGCGGCGCATCATCGAGCCGGACGAGTCGGGTGACCTTCACCCTGCGGATCATCGCATCGGCGAGCCTGGCGATGAGACGCGCGGACGAGGCCGGGCTGATCCGGACACCCCGAGATCGGCTTGGACCTACATCCCGTCCGGCGGTTGGACCCACGCGGGCTGATGAACTGCGGGGACGTGATCGCAACCACCCCGCTCGACGCCGACCAGGCGTTCTTCGCGGCGCTGCGCAGCGCCGACCTGTGGGCGCTTGACGCGCTGCTCACCGGTGATTTCACGCTCATCGATGGGTTATCGGGCAGCCTTGTCGCCCGCGAGGCGCTCATCAGGGCGGTCGCCGACGGATGGATCGCCTACGCGGCCCTACAGGCTGTGGGCGAGCCACTCGTGCATGATTACGGTTCGGCGGCAGTCGTTATCGGACTGGCAACCGCGACCGACCCGTTGGACGGCGGCGGATGTGACGTCGACAGCCGCTACGCACATGTGTTCGTCGAGGTCGCCGGACGCTGGCGCATCGCGTCCGCCCAGGGCACTCCGCTGGCCCTCGCGCGGTGAGCCGCGACGCCGAACGGGCGGCGGGGCTGATCGGAGCGGCGCGCTGTCACAGTGGAGACCGCTGTCTCGTCTGAAGGGTTGAGAGTCGACCCAAAGGAGCGTGAAACACATGAAGATCCTCGTAGCCGGCGCCACCGGCGCCATCGGTCGTCAACTCGTCCCTCGGCTGGTCGCCGCTGGTCATGACGTGACCGGAATGGTGCGCTCGGACTCCAGACGGGACGCCGTTGAAGAGCTGGGCGCCCAGGCAGTCACCGCGGATGCGCTCGTCGCAGAGGAGGTCGCGGCGGCGGTGGCACACGCCCATCCCGACGTGATCGTTCACGAGCTCACCGCGATCCGCGCCATCGACATCAAGAACTTCGACTCGAGCTTCGAAGCGACCAACCGGCTGCGTACGCAGGGGACCGATCATCTGCTCTCGGCCGGCCAGGCGATCGGGGTCAAGCGCTTCATCGCCCAGAGCTACGCGGGGTGGCCGTTCGAGCGCCAAGGCGCCGCCGTCAAGCGGGAAACCGACGGCCTCGACCCCACTCCTGTGGCCTCGATGCGACAGACCTTGGACGCCATCAAGCACCTGGAGAATGCGGTGACCGGCGCGGCCTGGACAGAGGGCATCGTGTTGCGCTATGGCGGCCTGTATGGGCCTGGCACGTCGCTGAGTAAGGACGGGGATCAGGCACAGCTCATCGCCAGCCGCAAGTTCCCCCTCGTCGGCAGCGGGGACGGACTCTGGTCCTTCGTCCATGTCGCCGATGCCGCCGAGGCGACAGTCGCCGCCGTGGAGCGCGGTGAGCGTGGGATCTACCAGATCGTTGATGATGAGCCGGCGCCGGTCCGGGAATGGCTGCCCGCCGCCGCGCAGGCGATGGGCGCGCGCCAGCCGTACAAGGTGCCGCGATGGCTGGGCCGGATCGTCGCCGGCGAGGCGGCGGCGGCGATGATGACCGAGGTGCGGGGCGCTTCGAATGCCAAGGCGAAGGCCGACCTTGGCTGGCAGCCTGCGCACCCGAGCTGGCGCGCCGGCTTTGCCGCGGAGCTCGCATGAGCAGATCACGTGAGGAGCTGCTTGAGCAGCTGCGGCCAACCGCGTTCGGCCTCGCCTACCGGATGCTCGGCAGCGTGACCGAGGCGGAAGACGTCGTGCAGGAGGCGCTGCTCCGGCTCGACCGCGCGCTGGACGAGGCGGATCGGATCGACTCCCCGCGGGCGTACCTCGCCACGATCACCACTCGCCTGGCGCTCGACGAGCTTCGCTCCGCAAGGGCGAGGCGAGAGCAGTACGTCGGAGACTGGCTCCCGGAGCCGATCCTCACCGGCCCGGGATCGGACCCGGCCCGGGAGGCCGAGATGGCCGACAACATCTCACTGGCGATGCTCGTCGTGTTGGAGAGCCTGTCTCCCGATCAACGCGCCGTCCTACTCCTGCGCGACGCGTTTGATTACGACTACGACGAGATCGCGCAGATCATCGGCAAGAGCGCGGCCAACGTGCGTCAACTCGCGGTGCGGGCACGCAAACACGTCGAGGCACAACGCCCTCGGTTCGAGACATCGCGTGAACAGCGCGAACTGCTCGCGGATCGGTTCTTCGCTGCCGCAGAGCGGGGGGACATGGAGGCGCTCGAGTCGCTGCTCGCCCACGACGTGATGCTGTCCGGCGACGGCGGAGGCAAGACCCCCGCACTCGCGGGGGCGATCCATGGCCGGCGTCGGGTCGCCCGGACCTTGAGCGCATGGATCCGCCAGGGGTCACGAATCCCGGGGGTCGGTCTCCGCCGGCTGGAGGTCAACGGACAACCCGGCGCCCTGCTGGTCGACGGCGAGAAGACGATCGGGGTCTGGTCGCTCGATATCGCCGACGGCCAGATCCAGGGCCTGCGCTCGATCATCAACCCGGACAAGCTCACGCACCTACAACCGGCAGGCGACTTCCGTGACGCCTGGGCCCGGCGGACAACGGAAGGAGAGATGGGGTGCGCTGCACATACCTCGGCTGGGCCGGAGTGACGATCAGTGGTTCCGGAGCCCGGCTGCTCATCGACCCGCTGCTTGATCCGGCGGCGGTGTTCGCCGCAGTCGGCTCCGCAGCCGACGGGGTGGAGTATCCGGCGGTGGCCGACCCCGCCGGTGACGGCTTGGCGACCGGAGCTCTGGTCACGCATCTGCATCGTGATCACGCCGATGCCGGCGCGCTGCGGCGCGGCCTGCTCCCCGGCGCCCCCGTGTTCGTCCCCGAGGCGTCCCTGGCCGGGGGCCAGGAGGACGTCGGGATCGCGCAGGCTCACGCCGAGCTCACCGGAGCCGGATTGACGGTTGTCGAGGTATCCGCCTGGCAGCGGCTTGACGTCGGGCCGTTCCGGGTCACCTCACTGCCGGCCGCCGACGGCTCCGGCGACCCTCAGCTGTCGTGGGCGGTCGAGCTCGACGGGGCGCGGGTCATCCACTGCGGCGACACGATGTTCCACGGCTGGTGGTGGCGCATGGCGGCTGCGGCCGGGCCGTTCGATGCCGCATTTCTCCCCATCAACGGCGCCCGGCTCAACTTCCCCTGGCATCAACCCCCCAGCCCGCTCCCGGCCGCCATGACCCCCGAGCAGGCGGCCGTGGCCGCCCATACGCTGGGTGCCGCCGCCGCAGTCCCGATCCACTACGGCGGATTCGATCTGGATCCCTATTACGCATCGCTGCCCAATGCTCTGGAGGTATTCGAAGCCGCCGCCCACGACCGGCGGGTCACGGCACGCCCCCTGGACGTCGGAGCGACGCTCGACCTCAGCTGAGGCGTCCGGTGAGGTGGGCGGCCCTGATCACGAACGGAGCCGAACCCGCGGGTCCAGGTAGGCATAGGCGATATCGACAACCACGTTGGCGACAACGACGAAGAAGGCGGCCAGCAGCACCGTTCCCTGAATGATCGGGAAGTCCGAGCGGACGATCGCTTCGTAGTTGAGACGCCCGATGCCCGGGATGTCGAACACGGTCTCGGTGATCACTGCCCCACCCAGCAGCAGGCCGATGTCGATCCCCAGAACCGTCATGACCGGAGTGATCGCTGAGCGGACTCCGTGGCGCCACACCACGCGGCGCTCGGCCAGCCCCTTGGCCCGCGCAGTGCGGATGTAGTCTTCCCCCATCGACTCGATCAGGCTCCCGCGCAGCAGGCGTGAGTAGACCGCGGCCTGCGTCGCGGCCAGGGTGAGCCACGGGAGGATGAGCGACGTCAGCCACTTCACCGGGTCGGCGGTCAGGCCGACGTAGGAGTTGGCCCCGGGGAGGACGTGGAACTGCCCGATATCGGCCGCCAACAGGAACAGCATGACGAGCCCGAGCCAGAACGCCGGCATCGATACTGCGACCAGGGCCGCCCCCATCGCCATGCGGTCGATCACGGTGTGACGCTTGAGCGCCGAGAGGATCCCCACCGGGATGCCGAGCCCCACCCACAGGACCACCGCGCCGACCGTGAGCGACAGTGTCGCCGGCAGACGAGCCGTGATCAGGCTCCTGACCGACGCCCCGCTGTAGTAGCTGTAGCCGAAGTTCAGGTGCAGGAAGATGCCCTTCATGTAGGTCTCGAACTGCACCGGCAACGACCTGTCGAGGCCCAGCTCGTGACGGATGTAGGCGATCGTGTGCGGGCTGGCGTTGCGCCCCGCACGCAGCACCGCGGGGTCCGCCGACGGGAAGATGGTGAAGAAGCAGAATGTGAGGGCGCTGACGAGGATCAGCACAGCGATCCCCCACAGCACCCGTCGGATGATGTAGCCGGTCATAGTCAGTGTCAGATGCCGCGCGGCGGGGCCATCCCGGACGGACGGCCCCGCCGGCGCCGGTTGCGGGCTGTTACCTGAGGGATGTGAAGCCGAAGTCCCAGGTGCCGACGTTCCACTGGTCGTTGACACCCACCACGTTCTTGCTTCTCACGTTGGGCTGGTTGTCGTACTCCTCGGGCACGGCGACGGCCTTGGCGACAAGTAACTTGTCGACGTTCGCCCACGCCTGGGCGCGGGCCGCCGGACTGACCACGAGCGCCGCGGCCTTGATCGCCGCATTGATCTGCGGATCGTTGACCTGGCCCTGGTTGGGATTGCCGTTCGGGGTGATCGACGGCCCGTAGAACGTGGCGTAGAGGACCGACTGGGGGTCGGCGAAGTCCCGGACCCAGCCCTGGGCGGGACAGGCGTCAATGTTCTGCTTGGGAACCTGGCAGTACTTGGTGTACATCACCGCCTGATCGAGCTCTGAGACATGGGTGGTAAAGCCGAGGCCGGTCAATGCGGAGTTGACGACCTGCGTGATGGCTGGGACGTTGCCCTCGCTGGTACTCACGACGACCACCGTCTTGCCACCGGTGTACTTGCAGTTGGGGTAGCCGGCGAGCTTCAGGTACTTGCATGCCACCGCGTGGTCGCCGTTGACGTCGCGGTTGTAGTCGACCTGCGGACCCGCATAGCCCCCGGCCTGGTCGAATCCGTTGACACCGGGATACAGGAAGTGGGTCATCGGCTCCGCCACCAGTGACCCGCCCCTGGCCTTGACGATCGCCTGACGATCGAGCGCGGCCCAGAAGGCCTTGCGCAGGTTCTCGTTGCTGAACACGCCGTGGGCGTTGTCGATGCTGACGTAATGGGTACCGGCGCCCTGGGTGAACGTAATCTGCGATGGGTACCGCTGGTAGGCGAGCTTGACGATCGCCTGGGACGGCGTGTCGAGTTGAACCGCGTCCGAACCCTGCAGTACCTGACGGCCGATCACCTCGGCATCGCCCCCGATATTGATGTTGATGCTGTCGAGGTTCGCCGGAGGCTTGTACTGCGCGCTGTAGGCGTTCGGGTTCCAGTTGGGGTTGCGCACCAGCGTGGCGGACTTGCCGGTCTGATATCCGATGCCCGAGAACTGCCCCGTCTTGGGATCGGCCTTGAGCATGTAGGGCCCGGTGCCGACCATGTACTGATCACCGAAGGTCGTCGGGCTGTGTTTGTCCATCGGCCTCACATACTCGGGAGGCACCGGGGAGGACAGGGGCAGGAACAGCGCCTGGATGAGGGTCGCGGCGCCCGGCTTGTGCATGTGAAAGACGACCGTGTAGCGATTCGGCGTCGTGATGCCGGGGATGGATCCCCCGTGATAGTTGGGGCTCTCGGCGCCGATCAGTGGCGATGGCGCGCCGGACCCAAAGTAGGACGGGAAGTAGGGATTGCCGACATTGGGGTCAGCGCCCCGCTCGATTGCGAATGCAACATCGGCGGCCGTTACCTCGCGGTTGACCGGCGGGCTGTAGCGCACCCCGTGCTGGATGTGGACAGTCACCGTCCGCCCCCCATCGGTGATCCCTCCGTTGGACTCGGTGGGGATCGCGGTCGCCAGATCAGGGGCAAGCGTGTTCTGCGAGGTGGGTAGGTAGACGAACAACGGCCGCTCGGTCGCATACAGCACGGCGTAGTCGTTGGTGAAGTACGCCTGGCCGGGGTCGAAGTGCTGGAAGTCCTCACTTGAGTAGACGGTGAGGCTGCCGCCGCGCTTTCCGCCGGTCAACTGCTCGGTGGAGGGGTTCTCACCGGGCTTGAGTGGGATCGGGTGCGAGCTCGAATGCTGGCCTGGCGCGGCGGACCCCGAGCTGGCGTTGGTTGACCCGCACGCGGCGACGCACACCGCCGAGAGGGCGGCTGCCGCGACCGCGGCAATCCTGCGTGAACTGGACCTCATAGGTGCTGCCTCCTGTTGCCATGGAGCGCAGAGGCGCGACCACTCCCCAGTCATCGCGATTCCCTGCACGGGTTCAGGACGGCAGTGTGGCTTTCACCGTGGCACGTGGGTAGAGCCAATCTGGCGTCATTTCCAAGGTCCAAGTGTCAGGCGCTCGAGGATGCGCCGCGCCTGCGGCATTTTGGTCCTGGCCCATGTCACCTATTTGGCTCTACCGGTTGCGTCACGGGAGTGGCATCGTGGGCTTCGCGGGCCTTCCTCCTCCAGGACGCGCGTTGTGGGTGTCCCCAGCACCTGTCGTGTCTGTCAATACAGGCCCGTACCCCTCATGCGATTGCGTGTGTGTGGCCAGCCGCCACACACACCTTCGCACCTACCGTCGCGACCCCCAAAGCTCCGGCGCTCATCCCGACATGCACGCGGCCAGCTCCCGAATCGCGGGGGCGATCGCCGGCTCGGAGATGGCCCCGTAGCCGAGCACGAGAGCCGGCTGGGTCGGCCCGTACGCCGCACAGTCTCGCCGCAGTGCATCGACGCCGACGCCGCGCCGGAGAGCCTCCTCGGCGATCAGCACCTCGTCGGTCCCGGGCGCGAGCCACGCGATCATGTGCAGACCGGCCGCGCCTCCGCACAATCGCGCGTGCGGCAGCATCCCATCGACTGCGCTGACGAGTGCGGCGCGGCGGCCGCGGTAGACGCGGCGGGTCTTGCGCAGGTGGCGGTCGACCTCCCCGCGCTCCAGGAGCCCGGCGTAGCTCGCCTGCACGAGTGCGCTGGGCTGCGCGAAGGTGATCTCGTGCTGGCGGGCGACCTCAGCGGCCAGCTCGGACGGGACGATCAGCCATCCGAGCCGAAGCGCGGGCGCGAACGTCTTGCTCGAGGTACCGAGATAGGCGACACGTTCCGGGGCGAGGCTCTGCAGCGGAGCGATCGGGTCCCCGTCGTAGCGATACTCGGCGTCGTAATCGTCCTCGACGATGAGCGCGCCCTGATCGTGGGCCCAGCGGATCAGCTCCGCCCGTCGAGCCGGGTGAAGCACCGCGCCGGTGGGGTACTGGTGCGCCGGCGCCACGACCACCGCGTCGACCGAGCGGCCGGTGAGCTCAATGACCACGAGACCGTCCTCATCCACAGGCACCGGCACCGGCTCAAGCCCGGCCTGCTCGATCGTGAGGGGAATCTTCGACCAGCACGGATCTTCGAAGGCGACCCGGCGGGCACCTCGCGCACGCAACGCCTGCCATAGGATTCCGAGCGCGGCGCTTGAGCCGGTCGTGATGAAGGTTTGCTCGTCGTCGACCCGCACCGAACGCACCCGCCCCAGGTACCCGGCGATCGCACGCCGCAGTTGGGTCATGCCCTGTGGTGGGCCATACAGGAGCGCGGCGTCCGGCAGCTCACGCAGAGACCGGGTGACGGCGGTGCTCCACGTCTGCCGGGGAAACAGCGAGGCATCCGGCAATCCGGTCCGGAGGTCGTAGCGGATCCGGGGCCGAGCGGCCGGGCGGCGACGCTCCTTGATCGCAGGCTGAACGAGCCCCTCGGCGACGCGCGTCCCTCCCCCGTACTGGGCCACCAGGTAGCCCTCCGCGCTGAGCTGGGCGTACGCGGCGACGATCACTCCGCGTGACACGCCCACCTGCTCGGCGAAGAGACGGGTCGGCGGAAGGCGTGTCCCGGGTCGTAACCGGCCCGAGCGGATTCCGTCCCGCAGCTCGCGCTCGACCTGGGAACGGAGCGGTCGACTGCGGTCTAGGTCGATCTGAAAGTCCATCAACGACGGCGGCCCACGATACCGGGCGCGGGCGAGCGGCCCACCGGACCGGCGGCCCATGCGTCGTTGGACCTCGCACGCCGCGCCGGTTTGGTCCTGCCAACCACGTCTCCTTGCCCACCGGGAGCCCCATACTGGCTTCCATGACCGCGCCCGATCCGGTCTCGACGCGCGAGCGGGCCGGCCGGCGCGCTGCCCGTGGCCCGTTGCTCGGCATCGCCGGACTGACGGTCCTGGTCCTGATCGCGTTTGCGGGTGGGTACGGCTACCACCGCGACGAGCTGTATTTCCTGGTGGCGGGGCAGCATCTGGCCTGGTCCTATCCGGACCAGGGGCCGCTCACTCCCGCGCTGGCGCACCTCATGGCGGCGATCGCGCCGGGGTCACTGACGATGTTGCGGCTCCCATCCGCGCTGATGGCAGGGGCCACCGTCCTGCTCACCGGGCTGACCACAAACGAGCTGGGCGGCCGACGACGCGCGCAGCTCATCGCCGCCGGCTGCGCGGCGGTCGCATCGGTCGTCCTCATCGTGGGCCACCTGCTCAGCACGACGACCGTTGACGTCCTGGCCTGGTCAGCGGTCACGTGGCTCGTGGTCTGCGCGTTGGGCCGCGGGCGTCAGGAGCTGTGGCTCGTGGCCGGTGGCGTCGCGGGATTGGCGCTGCTCAACAAGCCGCTGATCGCTTTCCTGCTCGTGGCGTTGGGCGTCGGGCTCCTGGTGGCCGGGCCGCGCCGGGCGCTGCGCAGTGCGTGGCCCTGGGGTGGGTTGCTCGTCGCGCTCCTGATGTGGTCCCCCTGGCTGCTGTGGCAGTCGCACCACGGCTGGCCGCAGCTCACCGTCTCAGATTCCATCGCCCGCGGCGGCTCGGCAAGCTCCCAGCCCCGCTGGGCCTTGATTCCATTTCAGCTGCTGCTCGTCAGCCCGGTCCTGGCACCGGTCTGGATCGCCGGGCTGGTCGCGCTGGCGCGCTCACCGGCACTGCGCCCCTTCCGGTTCCTGGCCGTCGCATGGCTGGTGCTCGTCCTGGTGTTCCTCGCCACCGACGGCAAGCCGTACTACCTCGCTGGAATGTTCCCGGTCCTCCTTGCCGTCGGGGCGCTGGAGACCGACACGTGGCTTGACCGTGGGCGGGTGCGCCGACGGCGAGCGATGCTGGGCAGCGCGATCGTGCTCAGCGGGATCGTCTCACTCGTGATCGCTCTGCCGGTACTGCCGGCCGCCGATGCTGGAGCGGTCATCGCCGTCAACGGCGATGTCGGCGAGACGATCGGATGGCGGCAGTTCGCCGCCACGGTGGCGGCCGTGTATCACCGGGCCGCAGGCCGGCCGGTGATCTTCACTTCCAACTACGGCGAGGCCGGCGCGGTCGACCGCTATGGGCAGGCGCTGGGCCTGCCCCGGGCCTACAGCGGCCACAACGGCTTCGCCGAATGGGGGCCGCCCGCCGACGGCCGGGCCCCGGTCGTCGTCGTCGGAGTCGAGGGTGCGGACCTCGGCCGGTGGTTCGGCGCCTGCCGGCTCGCAGCGGTCGTCGAGAACCGTGCGGGAATCGACAACCAGGAGCGCGGCGCCCCGATCGACATCTGCGCCGGGCCGAACCGACCGTGGTCGCGCCTGTGGAGCGACCTGCGGCACCTGGGGTGAAGGACGTCGCCCGCGTCGCGGCGGTCCCGCTAGGCGCCGAGGCCGGCTCGAGCGCCGCGCAGCGCCTGGACGAGGGAGTCAACGTCCTCGGCGGTGGTGCGATAGCTGATCACGCAGGCTCGGATAGCGGGTCGCCCGGCAAGCACAACCACGCTGACCCACGCGTCACCGGTGCTGAGAACCCGGTCGACCACATCCTGATGCCAGGCGGCGTCGCGCCCGTCCTGTGCGATGCACACCACGGGGAGCGGCGTTTGATTGACGACCTGCCAGCCATCGGCGCTCAGCTCGTCGGCAAGTCGGCGGCCCAGGGCGACGTCGCGCTCGAGCTGCTCCGCGTAGCCGAGGCGCCCGACCAACGCCAGCGACAGCAGAATCTTCAGTCCCGCGAACCGTCGCGACCACTGCATCGAGATCGCGTACGGGTCCGCCGCTTCCGCCACGTCCGCGGGCATGTAGCCGGTCGACACCGCAAACGCCCGGGCCAGCAGGTCGCCATGGGGCGTCACGAGCATTCCCAGCCCCATCGGTGCCGACAGCCATTTGTGCGCGTCGACGGTCACCGAATCGGCTCGCTCGATGCCACCCAACAGTGTCGCCAGGCGGTCCGAGAGGGCGATCGCTCCCGCCCACGCCGCGTCGACATGGAACCACAGCCGGTGAGCATCGGCCCGGTCAGCCAGGGCGGGCAGCGGATCGAGCGTCCCGGACCCGGTTGTGCCGGCGGTGCCGACGAGCATCACCGGGCGCGCGCCGGCGGCCCGGTCGGCGGCGATCATCGCATCGAGGCGATCGACGTCGAGCCGGAGCTCATCGTCGACCGCGACCAGCCGTACCGCGTCGCGCCCCAGGCCCGCCAGCTGCGCGATCTTCAACCAGGCAAGATGGCTCTCCGCCGAGGCATAGAACACCGGCTGAGCATCGATCCCTCGCAGACCGGCCGCAGCGTGGTCCGGAAACGCGCGGGTCAGGGCCAGTGCGAGCGCCGTGAAGTTCGCCTCCGCCCCTCCGGTCGTGATGTTCCCGGCCACAGCGCCGGTGCCCAGGCCGAAGCGCTTGGCGAAGAATCGCAGCACGTGCTGCTCGGCCTCGGCGGCAGCCGGAGCGTGTGACCACGCCGCCAACTGCGGATTGAGCCCCGCAGCGAGCAGTTCACCCGCAATCCCCGCGCCGGTTGAGGCTGGGTTGAACAGGCCGAAGTACCGCGGATGGCCGGTGTGGACCGACCAGCGTCGGAGGTGCTCGACGATGTCGGCGATCGCATGCTCAGGTTCGACGGCGCTGTCGAATCGGTAGGACGTCTCCAACCAGTCACGAACATCGGTAGGCGCGGGCGGCGGGGACGGTGCGACCGGCAGGCTCTCGAGCGTCTGGAGGTGGTCGACCAGCGCCCGGGAGGCGAGCGCGAGCAGGTTCGGCAGATTCTCTGCGGCACGTGCCAGCGGTCCAGCTATCCCATCTATGCCGCTCATGCAACGGGCAGGCTAGCTCTGGCACCGCGCCGATCAAGGTCCATCGGCGGTCCGCTGCCGAGGACCAACTCCGGACGCGCCGTCCCTCCTTGCTCCGCACGCGCCGTCCCTACTTGCCGCTCGCGGCGGCCCACGCTAGGGTGCCGCCACCGTGCCACGGGTCGCGATCATTCTCGCGTTGGCATTCGGGGCTGCCGATCAGTACCTCGGAAGCCTGACCGTCCACGGATGGGGTGTGTGGACGGAGGCGGTGAGTCAGATGTCGGCGACCTGGCTACTGCTCCCCTTTGTCAGCGGTCTCACCGAGAATCGAGCCGCCCGAGCGGCGCGGCTCGGGCTCCTGGTCACCTACGCCGGCCTGCTCGGTTACTTCGCCATGACGCTGAGCCCGATCGAGGGCGTTTCCCTGGAGCACGTCGATGTGGTCAGCTTCGTGCGCTCGCAGTCCGGCCTGCTGATCGGGGGCTTGATCACCGGGCCCCTGTTCGGCTACCTCGGGTACCGCTGGCGGGTCAGCCGCAGCGGTTGGAGCGCGCTGCTGATCGCCATCTCGATGTGCGGGGAGCCAGTCGCGCGGACCCTCGTCGGTCGGCTTGACCCGCCGAGCTCGGTATGGGCCATCGAGATCGTGTTCGGCACCGGCGTCGCCGTCTATCTCGCGGCGGTAGGTGTGATCCATCACCGGGGCCTCCGTAGGGAGCCCGGATAGCCGGCGGCCGTCAGCTTCCAACATCAGAAAGCCGGCTTGCAACGATGAAACGGGGGTAGCCTCCTCTTATCTAAAAGCGTCTCTGAACTGCAGGTCTCTCATGGCAATCAGGACCGGGCGGGACATCGGGGTTGGGCCGGGCGAGCACGCGGTCGTCTTCTACGAGCACGACGCGGGACTCGCGGCGACGGTGGGGGGCTACCTCGCCGACGCTCTCCGTGACGGGGCGGTCGCGATCGTCGTGGCCACCGGCGCCCACCGCCGTGCGTTTGAGGCCGAACTGGCGGCCGCGGGCATCGATACCGCCGACGCCTGCCAAGACGGGGCATTGATATTGCTCGACGCCGCGGAGCTGCTGGCGCAGCTCATGCCCGCCGGACGCGTGCAGCGCGCCGCCTTCCGCCGCGTGATCGGTGGCGTCGTGCGGAAGGGGACCGAGTCGGGGCGGCCGGTCCGCGTCTACGGCGAGATGGTCGCGCTGCTCTGGGAAGCCGGGGCGTTGCTCGACGT
>JBAWFG010000385.1:0-2096 GCA_049591655.1 Solirubrobacteraceae bacterium | reverse complement strand
GCCGAGATGTTCGGCACGGCGCTGCTCGGCCTGCGCACCCGCCGCCTGCGCGCCGCGCTGTCGGCCCTGGGGATCGCGATCGGGATCGGCGCGATGGTGGCGGTCGTGGGGATCTCCTCATCGGCGCAGGCCAACCTGCTCGCCGAGATCGACGCCCTCGGTACCAACCTCCTCACCGTCTCCCCCGGCACCAGCGTCCTGGGTCAGAACGAGGTCCTCCCGAGCACGTCGGTACCGATGATCGCCCACATGCAGCACGTCCTCGGTGATGTCGCCATCTACGGGCAGAGCGAGAACGTGTACCGCACCCCGCTGATCCCCCCGGCACAGACCGGCGGCATCGGCGTCGACGCTGCCGGCGATGACCTGCCCCGGATCGTGGGCACGTCGCTTGCGTCCGGGCGGTTCCTGGGCCGGCTCGCCGACCGGTACCCCGAAGCCGTGCTCGGGGCCCAGGCGGCCCAGACGCTCGGCATCACCGCGGCGGATGGGCACGTGCAGGTGTATCTCGGCAACCGCTGGTTCACCGTGATCGGGGTGCTCAAGCCGGTCGGGCTTGACTCCAGTCTCGATTCCGAGGTGTTCATCTCCCTGCCGATCGCCGAGCGCCTGTTCCAGGCACAGCCCAATCCGTCTGAGATCTACGTGCGCTCGGCCCAGGACAACGTGATCGGGGTCTCTGACCTACTCGCGCCGACCGCCGCCCCCCAGGACGCGACCGCCGTCGACATCGGCCGGCCGTCGGACGCCCTCGAGGCGCGGGCCGCGGCCAAGGGCCAGTTCACCACCCTCCTGCTCGGGCTCGGCGCTGTGGCGCTGCTCGTGGGCGCGATCGGGATCGCCAACATCATGGTCATCTCGGTGCTCGAGCGCCGCGGTGAGATCGGACTGCGCCGCGCCCTGGGCGCCACTCGGCGCCACATCGCCGCGCAGTTCCTGACCGAGTCGGCGCTGCTGGCGGCGATCGGCGGTCTCGCCGGGCTGGCGCTGGGGGCAGGCGCCACCGAGATCTACGCCGCCGCCAGGCACGAGCCGTTCGTCGTGCCGCTGTACGTCCTGATCGCCGCGCCCGTCTCGGGATTCCTGATCGGCGTGCTGGCCGGCCTGTACCCGGCGACGAAGGCCACGCGTCTCAGCCCGACCGAGGCGCTGCGCGCCTAGCCCCGGGGGGCGCGTTCACGCGGTGGTCGGGAGCATCCAGCCGACGAGCGCGACGTAATAGGCGCTGGCCGCCAGAATGACCAGCGCGTGGAAGATCTCGTGGAACCCGAACGTCCGGGGCCACGGATCGGGGCGCCGCAGCGCAAAGATCACCGCGCCGACCGAGTACACGACGCCACCGCCGGCGACGAGCAGCAGCGGTGTGAGCGGGAGGTGGGCGAGCAGCTGAGGCAGTGCCAGCACCGCCAGCCAGCCCAGCGCCACGTAGCTGCCGGCCTTCAGATGGCGAGGGGCGTCAATCCATCCCAGTGAGAGCGCGATCCCGGCGCCCGCGCCGGCCCACGCCAGTCCGAGGATCACCCAGGCGAGCGTGCCGTGAAGCACGATCAGCGCCACGGGGGTGTAGCTCGCGGCGATGAACAGGTAGATCGTGCTGTGATCGAGCCGCCTCAGGAGCGGTTTGAAGCGCTCCGGCCCGGGCCAGCGGTGATACAGCGCGCTGACGCCGAACAGCCCCACCAGGCCCGCGCCATAGATCGCAGCCGCCGCCGCGGAGTGACCGGTCGGAGCGAGCGCGATCGCCACGATCGCGGCCGCAACCGCGAAGATGAAGGCGACGAGATGCGAGACGCCGCGCAGGCGCGGCACCAGCAGATCCGACGTGCCGGACGGACGCTGTTTGACGCACCGAGGTCCGGTCCGATGTTGTGATGGCTGCATTGTCGTGCCCCCAGGGCCGTCTCGGTTCCGCAGCCAGCATAACCGCGGGCGATCTCCGATCGCCTATCCCCGGCACCCGAAACGCCGGTGCCAAACAGGCGTGAAAAAAATTTTCAACGGTCTCGGTTTCGGTGCGAATCGGGACCGGGAAGCCTTGACCTACACAACGCCGGTACGTCTGCTGCCCCCCACACGAACCGGCTGCGGGTCGGAAC
>JBAWFG010000384.1:0-10194 GCA_049591655.1 Solirubrobacteraceae bacterium | reverse complement strand
CTGGGGTCGGTGACCGAACTGTGGCGGATGCCCCAGAGCTATGCCCGCTTTCTCGCCCAGGAGCTGTCGCTCGTCTATCGCGGGACGGTGCTCGTCGTCATGCCCCAGGGATTCGGGGTCGCCGTCGCCGGACACCCACCCACAGCGAGCGGCTCCCGACTGACCGCGCTCGCCACCGGCGCGCTGCACGGTTCGTTGGGCAACGCCGCCGAGATCGCCGTGTTGGCGCTCGCGCGGGCCGGCGGGCATCCGCTCCGCCTGCCTGCGGCAGTGGCCGGCCCCGCCCCGGGATCGGCCCTCGGCTCGGTCGATGCCGGATCATGGTTGGCCCTCACCGCGGGTGCGCTGCTGGTGGGGTTGGCGTGGGCGGCCAGCCTCCGCGCCCGCCCGCCGGCACCACTGCGACGGTCGTCGTGAACGAGTAGGCTGCCTGCCATGGACCCCGAACGAGCACGAGAGCTGCTGGCCCGCGAGCGCACGCGCATCGAGCAGGCGCTCGGCGTCTACACCGGCGGCGGACCGCTGGAGTCCGACGCCAACCGCGAGCCCGGCGAGGAGGGCTCAGAGAACCTCTATCAGGATGAGCTTTCCGCCGGCCGGGCCCAGGACCTCCGTGAGGAGCTCGCCGCGGTCGAGCGTGCCGAGCGACGTTTGGAGGCGGGGACGTTCGGGCTGTCGGTGCTGAGCGGCGAGCCCATCCCCGAAGCACGCCTCGAGGCACGTCCCACGGCTGAGCTGACCGTCGAGGAGCAGCAGGCTCAATAGGTCTGACCCGGGCCGTCCCGGTCCGACACGGCTGGGAGCCGGCGGTCAGTCGGTGGGCAGGACGGCGGCGAGCGCCGTCCAGGCATCCCGGGGCACCCCCGTCACGCCGACCGGCTGCAGGCACACGTGGTCGGCTCCGGCCTCAAGATGCGCCTCCGCCACCTCGGCGATCTGCTCGGCGGTCCCGTGCGGGACGATCGCGTCGATCAGGCGATCCGAGCCCCCGTCGGCGATGTCGGCCTCGGTGAACCCGAACTGGAGCAGGTTGGAGGTGTAGTTGCTCAGGCCGAGGTACATCCGCGCGTAGTCGCGGGCGCGGTCCCGCGCGGACTCAGTGTCGGTGTCGAGGACGCAGGCGAGCTCGGTGGCGATCAGCGCGCCGTCGCCCAGGCGAGCGCGCGCTGAGCGAGTGTGCTCGACGGGCACGAAGTAGGTGTGGGCACCCCGGGAGCGCTCGGCGCACAGATCGAGCATCTTCGGTCCGAGGGCGGCAAGGCAGCGATCGGCAGGCCCGAGGGGGGTCGGCGCCGCGTCCAGCCCGTCCAGGAAGGCGCGCATACTCGTCAGCGGGCGGGTGTAGTCGCTGGTCGCCTCCGGATGCCCGATCCCGATGCCGACGAGCAGTCGATCGCCGTACTCCGGGCTCAGCTCGGCATGCTCGCGGGCGAGTTGGAGGGGGTCATAGGACCAGACGTTGACGATCCCGGTGGCGACAGCGAGCTCCGGCGCCGCCTCCAGCAACGGCCGGACGCTCGGCAGCCGCGGTGATCCTCCGAGCCAGAACGTCCCGTAGCCGAGCTGCGCCGCGAGGCGCGCCGCCTCGCCCGCGTGCTCCTCGCCGATCGCGTTGTAAGACGTCCAGATACCGAATCTGCCGAGATCCATCGTCCTCCAAGCCTTAGCACACCCGACATCCGGGCGGGCCAAAGTTTGAGGAGGCGCCCTCCGGAAAGCATCACAACAAGGGCGTGTCAACGCCCAGCAGGACTGACCCTCCTCATCCATCACAAACTCAGGCAGAGGAGCCAAACATGAGCACGACTTCAACAGTTCCCACCCTCACCCTCAACGACGGCCACGAGATCCCCCAGCTCGGGTTCGGCGTCTTCCAGATCCCGCCGCAGGACACCGCGGAGGCGGTCATCCGCGCGCTGGAGGTCGGCTACCGCCACATCGACACCGCGGAGATGTACCGCAACGAACGCGGCGTCGGCGAAGGCATTCGCTCGGCGGGGATCGACCGCGGCGAGGTGTTCATCACTAGCAAGCTCAACAACGGGTTTCACCGTCCCGATGAGGCGCGCAAGGCGTTTGACCAGACGCTCAGCGAACTGGGGTTCGACTACGTCGACCTGTTCCTCATCCACTGGCCGCTGCCGACCCTGTATGACGGCGACTTCGTCTCGACGTGGAAGACGCTTGAGGAGTTCCGCAAGCAGGGCCGCGCGCGCTCGATCGGCGTGTCGAACTTCCAGGTCCCGCACCTGGAGCGGCTCGCTGCCGAGGCCGACGTGACCCCGGCGGTCAACCAGATCGAGCTGCATCCGTACCTGCTCAACGATGAGGTGCGCAGCTACGGCGAGTCCCACCAGATCGCCACCGAGGCGTGGTCCCCGATCGCCCAGGGCGGCGTGCTCGAGGACCCGGTCATCACCTCCATCGCAGAGCGGCTGGACCGCACCGCGGCTCAGGTCGTGCTCCGCTGGCACCTGCAGCGCGGCAGCATCGTGTTCCCCAAGTCGACGACCCCGTCGCGGATTCAGGAGAACTTCGAGCTGTTCGATTTCGAGCTCACGCCCGAGGACGTCACGGCAATCGCCGGCCTCGACAAGGGCGAGGACGGACGGACCGGGCCCAACCCGGACACGTTCGACATGATCCCCAAGGACTGACCGCTGAGACGATCGATGGCCGCTCGCCGCCGCTGATCGCGGCTGGCGGGCGGGCGTCGCGTTGCTCCGATCACAAGGCCAGAACCTCGCGGTCGGGATGCCCCAGCTGCCCGGTCGTCATGTACTCGACGACGCTCTGGCGGTCGAACTCCGCAGCCGGGCCGACTGCCACCAGCTGGCCGATGTACAGGACCGCAATCCGGTCGGCGACTTCAAAGACGTCATTGAGGTTGTGGGAGATCACGATGACCGCCACCCCGCGGTCGGCCAGCCGCTTGATCAGGTCAAGCACCATGCGCGTCTGGGACACACCGAGAGCCGCGGTCGGCTCATCCATGATCACCAGCTTCGCGCTGGCCATCACCGCACGTGCAACGGCGACCGCCTGACGCTGACCGCCAGACAGAGACCGGACAGGTTGGCGCAGCGACGCGACGGACATGACCGCCAGCTCGTCGAGCGTCTTGCGGGTGGCGATCTCCATGGTGGCCTCGTCGAGCGTCCCGAACCGCAGCGGCTCATGGCCGAGGAACATGTTCTGGACGATGTCAAGGTTGTCGCACAGCGCCAGGTCCTGATAGATCGTGGTGATGCCGAGCGCCTCGGCCTCCTTTGGGCTGTGCGGCCGCACCGGCCGGCCTTCCCAGATGATCTGGCCGGCACTCGGCTGCCACAGGCCGGCGACCGTCTTGATCAACACCGACTTGCCGGCGCCATTGTCCCCGGTGAGCGCGGTCACCTCCCCCGCGTAGATGTCGAGGTCGACGTCGGTGAGGGCCTGGACCGCGCCGAAGCTCCGGCTGACCCCTCGCAGCGACAGCAGCGGCGCGGGCGCAGCGTCCGCAATGGTCTCCTGATCGGCTGATCTCAGGACCTCGGTGGTCATCCGCCACGCTCCTCTGGTTGCTGATTACAGCCTCCCGGACGGCCCGGGGTGCGCCATCGGTAAAAGGCCACACGGCAGCCGCACGGCGTCACGAGGGTCAGCGGGTGATGACGCATGTGGATGCGACGGTCGTGAGCAACATCTCATCCGGCGCCACAACGGAGCTTGAGGGAGTGCGCGCATCCTTGGCGATGTGATGGCCCGCCGTCGCCTGCTTGCGCTCCTCGTCGCCGTGCTGGCCGGCGCCGGGGTCACGGCCGCCGCCGTCGCCAGTGCTTCGCCCGTGCCCCGCAGCGCGTTGCGACCACGACAGCACCCCGCTGCAGTTCACGTCAGCCTGCCGGTCGATCGTTATCCGGCCTCGGTCACCGCCCGCTGGCAGGTCATCACGACGATCGGGGGGCGCCCGGCGATGTGGATCGCGGCGCGCCAAGGCGTCACGCTCATCCGCATGAACCAACGCCTTGTCCACCTCGCGCTCCACGCCGGGTCGGCGGATCCGGGCGGGACCGGCTGGCGCTACGGCGACGTGATTGGCGGGCTTGAGCTCCATCATCTCATCCTCGGGTTCAACGGCGGCTTCAAGTTTCCGACCGGGAGCGGCGGGTTCCTGTCCTTCGGTCGCGTCGGGGTGCCGCTCAAAGCGGGCTACGGCTCGGTTGTGACGTATGCGAACGGAACCACCCAGATCGGCGCCTGGAGGGCGGGTGTCCCTGCGCGCGGCGTTGCGATCGCCTCGGTGCGGCAGAACCTCTTCCTGCTGATCGATCACGGGGTGCCCAACGGGTCCGTCGACAACTGCGGCGCGCCCTGCTGGGGCGCGACGGTCGGCAACCAGGCAGCGGTGGCGCGCAGTGGGCTCGGTATCCGGGCCGACGGACAGCTGGTCTGGGCCGCCGGTGAGGGCCTCACGGTCCACAGGCTTGCCGCCGGCCTGATGGCCGCGGGGGTCCAACGCGCGGTCCAGCTCGACATCAACCCGGGATGGGTGGCCGGATACCTGTACGTCCATCACCGGGCCGCACCGCTCACCCCGCTGCCGGTTGTCCCCGGCCAGTACGGGATCTCGGGGCATCTGTTGGTGCCCTACAGCCGGGACTTCTTCACCGTCCTATCGAACTGATCGGAGCTCTGGTCACATGTCACATTCGCGCGTCCTGATCGCTATCGCCGCTGTCTTCTGCCTCCTGGCCTTCGGCGGGGCGGTCGCCGCCGCAAGCGTGAGTCCCGCCCACGGGTCGACCCGCTCGGCCCTCATCCATGCGTTCACCGTCCAGGACGGGTCCAGTCAGGGCATCAGCGGCGTGTACGTCTCAGGTTCGGCCGGGATCGTCTGCCAGCGCACACCCGACGCGGGGCTGGTGCGGTTCCTCTTCCGGCACGCCGGCCGCTCGTGGCACTTCGCCTTCTCCAGCCACGGCACCGCCCAGGGCACCGCAACCCAGCGCCGGCTCGAGCGCGCCTGCCACTGATCCCAAGTCGGCGCTCGCCGTTCGCTGGTGAAATCAGACAGACGCCGCAGGCTGCTGATCGGGCTGACCGCCTGCGCTGCCGGGTTGGCGGCCGTCGTTGCTCTCACGGTCACCGGTGGCGGCAACGCCGGCGACGGCTATCGCTATCAGCAGCTGAGCTTTGGTGGCGTTGCGTATCGGTATGTCGTATACGTCCCACGAGGCCGTCGTCTGGGTAGAGCGATGCCGTTGGTGGTCGTGCTCCACGGTTGCACAATGACCGCCGCCCAGGAAGCGGCCGCAACCGCGTATGACCAGATCGCCGCCGCTCGTGGGTTCGCCGTCCTGTATCCCGACGTCGATGCCATCGATGGCCTGAACGGCGGTTGCTGGAAGGCGATTTGGGAGCCTGACGCGGAGGGTCGGGGACGCGGGGACGCCGGCGCGATCGCGGCGATGACGAAGGCGGTGATCAGCAGGTGGCGGATCGATCCCACCCGCGTCTACGCCATCGGGATCTCGGCGGGAGGCTTTGAGGCATCGAGGCTCGGTGCGGCCTATCCCGACCTCTATGCGGCGATCGGGATCCATTCCGGCGGTGGATACCTCGCCGTGACGGACGGTTGCCCGCCGCGGCCGGCCGCCGGCACGGGGACGTCGGCGCGCGCAACGCTCACGGCGATGGGGTCGCGGGCTCACGTGATGCCCGTGATCGTCTTCCACGGCAACCGGGACGGCCAGATTCCGTACCGGTGCGGCCAGCAGGCGTTCGCCCAGTGGCTCGCCACCGATGATCTTGTCCTCCGGCGCCAACACGGCAGCCCCGTGTCCTCCAACCCGTCCGACGCCTCGCACCCAAGCGTCGCGGGCAAACGGGCCTACACGGTTCTCTCCTACGCTGTGGGATCAGGGTGTCCGATCGCCGAATTCTGGTCGATCGACGGGATGGGCCACTTCTGGTCCGGCGGCTCGGCCGATCCAGCATCGCTCCGGTTTTCCGATCCATCCGGACCGAGCGCCAGCGCCGCCTCATGGGCGTTCTTCTCCGGCTGGCATCTCACACCAACTGGCCCTCGCTGCGCGCATCGCGTCTCGCCGGCCAGCCCCTGAAGCCCCGCCGACAACCGGAACCTTCACGGAGGGTGAGCGAGGGGACTCGAACCCCCGACCGCCTGGACCACAACCAGGAGCTCTACCAACTGAGCTACGCCCACCGTGAGACGACGGAATCTACCAGCGCCGAGCGCCCTGCGCGGGTCAGAGACCGACGGGCCGTGAGCGCCGCCGCCCGGCGTCGTGGCCGAGCGCTGCCTCCAGGGTCAGCGACTACACAATCTGTTGAGGTTTTCCATACCTACCGTTGCACTTCAAACGCATCCCGGCTCGTGCAGTGCTGCGGCCCTCAGGTCACGTCGCTGATCAGCAGCCGGTCACGTCCCCGCTGCTTGGCGAGGTACAGCGCGCGGTCGGCGCGGGCGATGACCGCCTCGAGCCCTTCACCGGGCCGGGCGGTCGCCATTCCGGCCGAGCAGGTGCGCCCGCTGGGAACAGCGCTCCGCAGACGCTCGACCATGGCGCGCGCACCCGGGCCATCGTCGCCGGACAGCAGCAGACCGAACTCCTCCCCGCCGATCCGCGCGATGACGTCGCCGGCTCGCAGCGTGCTACGCCAGGCGGCAGCTGTCTGAATGAGCAGGCGGTCGCCGGCCGGATGGCCATGGACGTCGTTGAACTGCTTGAACTCGTCGAGGTCGAGGATCGCCAGTGTCACCCGCCCGTCCTCACGGGACCTGCGCGTGAGCTCGCGCTCCCAGGCGCGCCGGTTGGGCAGTCCGGTCAGCGCGTCCGTGCATGCCTGCTCGTCGGCCGCGGTGGCGGAGTTGCGCGCGTCGTTGATCAGCCGCTGGATCGCAAAGGCCGTGAGCGTGCTCATGGCGAGCAGCAGCAGCGGGCCTGAGAGCGAGAACCCGGGATGTGGCTGCGAGCCGTCCGGCGACAGCCAGGGGGCCGAGATGACGGTCACCGCCGCGAGCACCAGCGTCAGGTGCCGCGGCGACCGGCTGTGCAACGCCGCCAGGAGCACCGGGATCATCGTGACCTCGGTCGTGCCCGGCCATGGGCGCTGCACCGAGGCCCGCAGCAGCGCGACCGCCAGCACGAGACACATCGCCGAGGGCAGCACGCCGAGGCGAGCCCAGCGCTCATGCGAGGTGCTCACGACTCCGGCGAGCCCGGCAAGCAGGATCATCGCGCCGGCGCCGAGGTAGCGCGGCTGGTCAACCGCACCGCCCCCGGTTGCCGCCGCCGCCCAGGCCAGGATCGCCGCCAGGACGAAGGGCACCACCGCGTCACGGGGCCACCGGATCAGATTCACCGCTGGATGCGCTTGGGAGGTCATGACACAGGTCCTTCCAGTTCGAGGGATAGGACTGCATCGGCCGGCTGGGTGAAGCGTTCGTCGGCAAAGGCCAAGAGCTCCGTAAGAACTGCGCGCCGGGCCCGGCGATGACCGCCAAGCAGTCCTTGCTCAGAGACCAGATGGCGGCCGAACGAGCCCCGCGGCGCGGGGGTCTTGGTGGCTCACGGAGCCCCGTCGGCGCGGGGGTCTTGGTGGCTCACGGGTGTATGGGACCCATGAGCGCCCAGAACCCTGCCGGCTCATAAGCCGTGCTTATGATTGGTCGCCCAAGTCGGTCTTTGACTTCTGGAACGACCCAGCGCACAATCTGCAGCGCAGTACCTCTCCTCCCTCGAGCGCGCCCCGAGTCCGGCCTCATATCCCGCCGTACCGGGGCGTTCTCATTTAAGGCGCTCGCCGACCGGCAACCGATGGCCGGACACGGCCCTTGCGCGGCCGCCGGCGGACCGGTAGACCATGGGTTCGTCAGTTCAACGGAGGTGTGAGATGGCCCGAACCCTGATCCCCCGCCGCCGGACACCCGCGCCCCAGGTGACCGCGGCCAGCATCACGGGGGCCGCCGCGACCGGCGCCCGGCTCATCGGCCCGACAGCGATGGGTCCACTGTCGGTTGCTGCAGTCGCAATTGGGGCGCTGGCGATCGGCCGCGTGGCGATTGCGAACGCGGTGATTCGCAAGCTGCGCGCTGGAGAGGTGGAGATCGGCTCGTTGAAGGTCGGCGAGCTGGAGGTCGCGGGCCGGCGCTGGCCTGACAGCCCGGAGCACTGACTCAGCCGGCCCGCTAGGGCAGCGCGGTCGCCTGCGCTGAGCGCTCGTCCATCCGGATCTCGCAGTGGCCGCTTCGCAAGATCCTGGCACCGACATCGTTGTTTGATCAAATGTCGGTACGCGCGGGGGGTCTTGGTTGGTGGTGCTGGTGCCTGGGCACGGTCCTGGCCATGGTGTGCGCCGTCCTCATCTCGGCGCCGACCGCCTCGGCAACAGCCGCCAGCCGCGGCGTTGTGGGAGAGTGGCCGCTGAACGAGGGCGTCGGGACCCGGGCCGCGGACATCTCGGGATCCGGCAACAATGGAACGCTCTCCGGAGGGGCGACCTGGGTCAACGACGGATCCGGATCCGCGCTGAGCTTCGACGGCGTGAGCGGACAGGTGAAGGTTCCAAACAACCCGTCGCTGGAACCCGCCTCGGGCGTCACGGTGCAGGCCTGGGTCAAGCACACCGGGAGCCCCGGCCAATACCGCTACGTCCTCGCCAAGGGCGCGACCGGATGCATCGCCGCCTCCTATGGGCTCTACACCGGGCCGAACGGCGGCCTCGAGTTCTACGTGTCCAGAGACCGCGGGACGGTGTACGCGCGCTCGTCCGACGCCGGTCAGGCCGTGTGGGACGGACGCTGGCATCTGGTCGTCGGCACGTTTGACGGCGACGTGATCCGCCTGTTCGTCGACGGCGCCGAGGTTGGGTCTGGGATCACGTACCCCGGATCGCTCGAGTACCTCCTGCCGGCCTCAAACGACCTCTATATCGGCAGCTACCCCGGCTGCGACCAGCACGAGTTTCTTGGGTTCATCGATGACGCGATGGTCTGGAACCGCGCCCTCACCCCTCAGGAGGTGGAGGGCGTGCTGCCAGAGCAGGGGAGCGGCGCCAATCCACCGCTCAGTCCCCCCGCGTCATCCGGACTGACGGGAGCCACCCGCCGGCCGGATGGCAGCGGGCCGACCCAGTCCGGCTCGACGCAGCCCGCCTCCGGCGCTCCATCGCTGAGCCGACCGCGCGTCTTCGGGAGGACCCTGACGCTCGCAGCCGACGGGAGACTCAGCGACGGCGCCCACCACGCGGCGCTGATCCTCACCTACGGCGATGCCCAGGGCTCACGCGTCACGCTGACCCTGATCCGCCTGCAGTCCGGCGTGCGCCTGCGCCGACGCTGCGTTGCCCCACGGCACACCCGGGGCCGGCATCGGCGCAGCTGTACCCGCCAGGTCGTCATCGGCAGTTTCACCCACGCCGACCAGCGGGGGATGACCACGCTCCGCTTCACCGGAATCCCCGGGCACCGGCTCGTGAAAGGGCGCTACCGCCTCGTCCTGACGCCGCGCAACCGTGGCCGGACCGGCAGGCCCGTGGTGGTTGCGTTCACCGTACGGTGAACCGGCGCTCAAGCAGGGAGCCGAACCGGACGTCGATCTAGCGATCGTCGGCGCCGCGGGCGACCTGTTCGCCCGCGCGGAACTCCCGCAGACGGGATTCGTAGCGATCCACGGCCACGTCGTAGGCGAGGTTGCCGAGCAGCAGCCGGAACGGAGGGTCGTCACGGTCGAGCGTGTCGAGCAGCGCCCGGGCGGCGAGGTCGGGGTTACCCGGCTGGGAGCCGTTGTTCTGCTCCTGCTGGGACGAGCGACGCTCGGCGAGCGTCGTGATCCCCTATGCCGGTGAGCGGGAACGCGGCCAGCCCCCCGATCGACGAGACCTGGACGATCCACCCCGAGCCCTGCTGACGCAAAATCGGCAGTGCGGCCTGAGTGACCCACAACGCACCGAAGACATTGACCTCGACCTGCCGGCGAGCCTGCTCCTCGGTGAGCTCCTCAATGGCGCCCGAAACGCCGTAGCCCGCGTTGTTGACAACGACATCGAGACGCCCGAGGCGATCGTGAGCCCGCCGGACGGCTGCGAACGCGGCGTCGCGATCGGTGACATCGAGCGCGGTCTCCCCTACCCGGTCAAACCGGCATCTCCCACAAACCGGCCGCCGGCATCACGTCGGCCCGCTGGATC
>JBAWFG010000383.1:0-30316 GCA_049591655.1 Solirubrobacteraceae bacterium | reverse complement strand
TGGCGTGGTTCAGGGCGTTTCTCCGGCACGACATCGTCCTGCCCGTGTGGCAGATCCACCGCCGGATCGGAATGGGCGGTGACCAGGTCGTCACCTCGTTGTGCGGCGAGCAGGTCGAGGACGAGCTCGGCGACGCGCTGCGGGAGGCCGAGAGCGAGGAATACTCCAGGCTGATCGGCGAGGTGCGCACGATGGACGGCTCCCGGGAGTTGATCGAGGCACTCAAGGAACGCGGCCACGTCGTCGTGCTGGCCAGCTCGGCCAAGCAGGACGAGGTCGACGTCTACCTGGATCTGCTCGACGCGCGGCAGTTGGCCGACGCATGGACCACCTCCGCCGATGTCGAGCAGACCAAGCCGGAGCCCGACCTGGTCAAGGCGGCGCTTGACCGGGTTGATTCGGGGCCGCAGGACGCGGTGATGATCGGTGACACGCCGTGGGACGTCAAGGCGGCGCACGGCGCGGGGGTGAGCACGCTCGCGGTCATGACCGGCGGGTTCTCCGAGCAGGAACTCCGCGAGGCCGGTGCCGCCCGGGTGTTCGAGTCAGTCGCCGAGCTGGGCGAGCGGCTCGGGGACACCCCGCTGGCCTGAGCCGGTCGCCGTCCGGGACTCGCCGCCCGGGCCCGACGCAGCCGGGCGGCGGGTAAGGCGGTGGACGACGAGCAGCATTCCCAGGTAGATGAGGCAGTCGCCGACGCTGAGGACGTTGTGCAGCGGGCCCGGCCACGGGATCACGTCGCCGAGCCACGGCAGCACCGGATGGGCGAGCGCGGCCGAGTTCTGAAATCCCGGTCCGGGGTGCAGCCCGGCGAGCCGCTGGGCGGTGACCGAGGCGGGCATCTGTCCGCCGTTGAGGACGATCACCAGGGCGTTGGACAGCGCCCCCAGCCCGACGACCGCCATTCCCGGCAACCGCCGGTTGAGGAACAGGAACAGCCCGAGCATCACGTAGGTGCCGATGTGAACGGCCTTGTGCAGCCCGGGGTTACCCCCGGGTGCCACGGTGACGATCAGCACCTGCAGCGCGAGGGCGGCGATCGGTGTCCAGGTTCCGCGCAGGCGGACCTCGGCGAGACGGCTGAGGTGCCCGCCGGTTAGCGGGACGCTGAGCACACACAGCACGGCGAGGGCGATCAGGATCATGCCGCCCGCCCGACCGCGCGCTCGAGCCCGGCGATGTTGCGAAAGTCCAGCAACCAGCGAGTGGCATCGGTGCCGGCCAGCGGATGGCTGATCGCGAACCCCTGGGCCGCGTCGCAGCCGAGGGACTCGAGCTCAGGGAGCATCGACCAGTCCTCGACCCCCTCGGCGACCGCGCGCAGTCCGAGATGGTGAGCCAGGTCGATCGTCGAGTTGACGATGATCTTCTCGCTGGAGCCGGCCGACATCCGGCCGACGAAGGACCGGTCGATCTTGACCTCCGAGACGGGGAGGTCGGCCAGGTAGGCCAGGGACGAGTAACCGGTACCGAAGTCGTCGATGGAGATCTCCACGCCCAGTGAGTCGAGCTCGCGCAGCACCGTGCGGGCGGTCACCGGGTCAGACATCAGTGCGCTCTCGGTCACCTCCAGCTTGAGGCGCTGGGGCGGGACCGAGGTTCGCCGCAGCGCCTCCATCACCTGTTCTGTGAACGACTGGTCGACCAGTACCTGGGCTGAGATGTTGACCGCGACCGCGATGTCGAGCCCCAGGGCGTGCCAGTCGGCGACCTGCAGCAGCGCGATCTCCATCACCCGCTGGGTGAGGGGCTTGATCAGGTTGGTCGCCTCGGCCATCCGGACGAACGAGCTGGGGGGCAGCACGCCGAGGCGGGGGTGATCCCAGCGCACGAGCGCCTCCACCGCGACAACCTCCCGGCTGTGGAGATCGAGCTCGGGCTGGTAGTAGAGGACGATCTCCTCGCTTGACACCGCCGTGCGCAGTTCGGCGGTGAGGGCGAGCTTGGCCGGGCTGTGGTGGTCGTGTCGCTCGTCGTAGAGCGCCACGTCGCAGTGGGTCTCCTTGGCGCGGTACATGGCGACGTCGGCCTTCTGCAGCAGCGTCTCGACATCGATCCCGTGCTCGGGGAACAGGGCGATGCCGACGCTGGCCTGCACGTCGACGACCATCTCCTCCAGCTCAAACGGGTCCCGGAGGGCGTCGGCGATCCGGCGGGCGAGCCGAATCGCGTCGTCACTCCCGCCGTCGGTGCTGATCACCGCGAACTCGTCGCCACCGAGGCGGGCGATCCGCCCGTGGCTGCCGATGACCGCCTGAAATCGCTGGGCCACCTGGACGAGCAGCAGATCGCCGTAGCGGTGGCCGAGCGTGTCGTTGACCTCCTTGAAGCGGTCGAGGTCCATGAGCAGCACCGACGCCGGGACGCGCTCATCATGGATCGCGTCGGTGATCGTCTCGTGAAACGCCATTCGGTTGGGGAGACCGGTGAGTGAGTCATGGCGGGCCGCATACTCGCTGCGGGCGTTCTGGGAGATCGAGTTGTACATCGCCACGATGGGCGCCAGGCACAGTGGCACGATCGCGACCGTGTAGGCCGCGGCGGCGAGGACGATCGGGGCCACCAGCAGCACGACGCCGCCGGTGATGAGCACGAAGGAGACGCTGTGGCGGAAGTAGCCGAGGATCGGAACCTCCTGATACATGGCGACAGCGCTGCCGACGATCCACGCGTTGACGAGAAAGAACGCGAGCGCGGCGAGCATCATCGCCGGCAATTGATGGCTGGCGAACGGGTGCAGCACGTTGAGTCGCGACGACACCGAGATGGCCCGCATGACCGCCCACGCGGCGATCATCGACAGCGCGTACTGACCGATGTTGAAGCGCACCCGCCACCCCGGCTTGTGGGAGCTGATGTCCTGCACCGCCGAGGCAGCGCACTGGGCGATCAGCGCGGGGGCCAGGCCGCCGATCAGCAGCATGGCCATCGCGAAGGAGGCCGAGAGAGTGAGCTCCTCATCATCGCCGCGGCGCGGAATCTTGATCGGCATCATCTCGCCGAGCACCACGCCGGCGGCGAGAATGGCGAACGTGAACGGATCCTCGGCTACGTAGCCGAGGTGGGCCTCCGGCACCAGCGCCAGGACCGCGACGCAGCTGATGACGAAGATCGCCTCGCAGTAGATCCTGACTCTCGATCGCTCACGCATAAGGTTTCCATCCCAAGCCGAGGGATCCGTTGGGCGCGCCCCCGCGACCCGTTCGTGAGGGCGCGCCCTCAGGGATCAGCCGAACTTGAATCCAGCTCCGGAAGCGATCGCGACGGTCGCGATGGCGGCCAGGGTGGTGCACGCCTGGTACATACGGAACTTCTTCATGGCTTCCCTCCTTGGGAGAACGAGCCTCGAATCGTTCGAGGCCGGACGTTCCGGGCATCGGTTGCAGAATCGTTAGCTTTGAGACCCACGGACGAACGTTCGACCCGTTTGCCGGTGCTTTGAGCCCGTTGGCCCGAATTCTGACGTGACCTCCCGCCAATTCGTCTTCGGATACGGCTCGCTGGCGATCCCGCCCCGCGGGCGCCCTGACCGTGTTGGGCCGCCCGGGGGGCGCCCTGACCGTGTCGTCCGGGAGCGCGGGTTCGTCGCTGACCTGGCAGGTGTGCGGCGGGAGTGGGGGGTGGCGATGGACAACCGCCACGACCTGCCCGGGTACAAGTACTACACCGACCCCGGCGGGCAGCGCCCGGCGGTGTTCGTCGCGTTCCTTGACCTCCGACCTGTCCCGGATGGCGATGGGTCCGGGGTCAACGGCCTCTGCCTGCCGGTTGACGATGCCGCGCTGGCACGACTTGACCTGCGCGAGCGCAACTACGAGCGCATCGAGGTATCGGCCCGGATCCAGGCCGACACCGGCGGCGCCCGCGTGTGGGCATATGTCGGAACTGCGGCCGCCCGCGAACGCCTGCAGATCGGACGGCGGGAGGGGACCGCGGTCATCCATGGGGGCTACCTGGCGGCCGTCAGCGAGGGGTTCGCCGCGCTCGGCGAGGCGGAGCACCGTCAGTGTGAGCCGTCGTTGCACCCTGGCGATCTCGCGGTGCGCGCGCTCACCCGCCACGACCTGGCCTGAGGTCCGGGTCGGCCGTTTGCCGTGCCGCAGTGCGGGCAGTGGGCGTCGGTAGCCTTAAGGCGGACCGGCCCGCAACCCGAGGAGCCCCAGCCAGTGGATCGCAAGTGGTGGACGCTGATCGCCGTGTGCGTCGGCACGTTCATGCTGCTGCTCGACGTGACGATCGTCAACGTCGCGCTACCCGCGATCCAGGCGTCGCTGCACGCGAGCTTCAGCGACCTGCAATGGGTCGTGGACGCCTACGCCCTCATGCTGGCGGCGCTGCTGCTGACCACCGGCTCACTGGCGGACCTGTACGGGCGCCGGCGGGTGTTCGTCACCGGCCTGATCATCTTCAGTGTGTCCTCGCTGGCCTCCGGATTGGCCGGCGACCCACTGTTGCTCAACCTCGCCCGTGGCGCGCAGGGGATCGGCGGGGCGGCGATGTTCTCGACCTCGCTGGCTCTGCTGGGCAGCACGTTCCAGGGCCGCGAGCGGGGGACCGCGTTCGGCGTCTGGGGCGCGATCACCGGTCTGGCGGTGGCGATCGGCCCGGTCATCGGCGGGGCGCTCACGACCGGTCTGTCGTGGCGATGGATCTTCCTGGTCAACGTCCCGATCGGGGTGGTCGCGGTCGCCATCTCGCTGGCCAAGGTGGAGGAGTCCCGCCAGCCCGGCGCCCGGCGTCCGGACCTGATCGGCGTGATCACGTTCAGCGGCGCGCTGGGAGCGTTGATCTATGCACTGATCAAGGGCAACTCCAAGGGCTGGGGCTCGACGGTGATCGTCGCCTGCCTGATCGTCGCCGTGGTGCTGATGCTGGCGTTCCTGGTGGCCGAGGTGCTGCAGGGAGAGAATGCGATGTTCGAGCTGCGGCTGTTCCGCAAGCCGACCTTCACCGGCGGCCTGATCGCCGCGTTCGCCCTGTCGGCCGGGCTGTTTGCGCTGTTCCTGTATCTGACGCTCTACCTCCAGGACATCCTGGGTTATTCGGCGCTGCAGACCGGGCTGCGATTCCTGGTCCTCTCCGGTGGGATCCTGCTGACCTCCACACTGGCCGGCCGACTCACCGCGCACGTCCCGATTCGTCTGCTGATCGCACCCGGGCTGGTGATGGTCGGAGTGGGGCTCCTGCTGATGCGCGGCCTGACGGCGCAGTCGGGCTGGACGCATCTCATTCCCGGGTTCATCATTGCCGGCGCCGGCACGGGGATGATCAACCCCCCGCTCGCCTCGACGGCGATCGGCGTCGTCACTCCGGATCGTGCCGGGATGGCGTCGGGGATCAACTCCACCTTTCGCCAGATCGGGATCGCGACCGGGATCGCCGGCTTGGGGGCGCTGTTCACCCACGCGCTCCGTACCCACATCGTCGCCGCGCTGAGCCTCGCTCCGGGGCTGGGCCCGCGGACCGCCGACGCCATCGCTGCCGGTGTGTCCGGCGGCGGTGGGGCGGCGGCCGGGCTGGCCCGGGTGCCCGCTCAGGCGCGGCCGCTGGCGATCCACGCGGTGCACTCGAGCTTCGTCACCGCGCTCAACGAGGTGTTCCTGGTCGGTGCGGTACTGGCGCTTGTGTCGGCGGTGCTGACGCTCGTGCTCATTCGCTCCCAGGACTTCGAGGTGGGGGCGGCGCGCCCGCCGGCCGGACAGCCCGCGGGCACTCCCGGCAGCCCCGCCGACGCGGAGCCCAGCACCGCCGTGGCCCGGGAGAAAGTGCGCGATTAGCCGGGTCGCCGTGAGCGGCGCTACATCCGGAATACGCCGTAGCGGACGTCGGCCAACGGGGCGTTGCCGGCGGCCGACAGCGCCAGGCCCAGGACGTCACGGGTGTCCCTGGGGTCGATGACACCGTCGTCCCAGATCCGGGCGGTGGCGTAGTAGGGGTGGCCCTGGCGCTCGTACTGCTCGCGCAGCTGAGCTCCGGCATCCGCGCGGCCGACCTCGGTCATGACCGTCGCCGCCTGCTCACCGCCCATCACCGAGATCCGGGCCCCGGGCCACATCCAGAGCAGGCGCGGGGAGTAGGCACGCCCGCACATCCCGTAGTTGCCCGCGCCGAAGGACCCGCCGATGATCACCGTCAGCTTCGGCACGCGGGCGGTTGAGACGGCGGTCACGAGCTTCGCGCCGTGCTTGGCGATCCCGCCCGCCTCGTAGTCGCGGCCGACCATGAACCCGGTGATGTTCTGCAGGAACACGAGCGGGATCCGGCGCTGGTCGCAGAGCTCGATGAAGTGCGCCCCCTTGAGCGCGGACTCCGAGAACAGGATCCCGTTGTTGGCCAGGATCCCGACCGGGTGGCCGTGGATGTGGGCAAAGCCGGTGACGAGCGTGGCGCCGTAGAGCTCCTTGAATTCGTGCAGGCGGGAGCCGTCGACGATCCGGGCGATCACCTCGCGCACGTCGTAGGGCTTGCGCAGATCAGTGGGAACGACCCCGAGCAGCGTCTCGGGGTCCACGGCGGGCGGCTGCGCCTGCCGGCGCTCCCACGGCAGCGCGGGCCGCGGGGCGAGCGTGGCCACGATGTCCCGCACGATCGCCAGCGCGTGGGCGTCATCGGTTGCGAGGTGGTCGGTGACCCCGGAGGTCCGCGAGTGCAGATCGCCGCCGCCGAGCTCCTCGGCGGTCACCTCCTCGCCGGTCGCCGCTTTGACCAGCGGTGGGCCGCCGAGGAAGATCGTGCCCTGGTTGGCGACGATCACGGTCTCGTCGCTCATCGCCGGCACATACGCGCCACCGGCAGTGCAGGATCCGAGTACCGCCGCGATCTGCGGGATGCCCTGAGCCGACATGGTCGCCTGGTTGAAGAAGATGCGCCCGAAGTGCTCACGGTCGGGGAACACCTCATCCTGGCGGGGCAGGAACGCGCCCCCGGAGTCGACGAGGTAGATGCACGGCAGCCGGTTGTGCAGCGCGATCTCCTGGGCGCGCAGGTGCTTCTTGACCGTCATCGGGTAGTAGGTGCCGCCCTTGACGGTCGCGTCGTTGGCGACGATCACGCACTCCCGGCCGGCCACGCGGCCAATGCCGGTGATGATCCCCGCGCCCGGCGCCTCGCCGTCATAGAGATCATGCGCGGCAAGTGCCGAGCACTCGAGAAACGGCGCGCCGGGATCGAGCAG
This sequence comes from Solirubrobacteraceae bacterium, assembly GCA_049591655.1. Classification (GTDB taxonomy): domain Bacteria; phylum Actinomycetota; class Thermoleophilia; order Solirubrobacterales; family Solirubrobacteraceae; genus Palsa-465. Next base: position 23,142 of record JBAWFG010000383.1, on the reverse strand, counting down.
GCGGTTGACACGCTCCCGGGGGAGCAGCTTGCCGCGGCCGACGTGGCGCTCGCGGGCGGACTCGCCACCGCCGAGGGCGACGCGCTCCAACTGGTCGCGCAGGTCGGCGACGAGCTCATGGTTGGCGCGCAGGTTGGTCTGGTACTCCTCGGAGCTCGGAACGACGTGGGTGCGCAGAACGGTCACGATGCGGCCTCCACATGGGCCAGGGGTTGGTCGACCGCCACCCGGTCACCCACCGCGACGCCGAGCTCGGTGATCTCACCGTCGACCGGGGCCGTCAGCACGAGCTCCATCTTCATCGACTCCAGGACGACGACCGGATCGCCGGCCCGCACCCGGTCACCGGGAGCGCCGTGGACGAGCAGCACCTGGCCGGGCATCGGCGCGCGCAGCTCACCGTCGACCGCACCCGCCTCGCGGTCGACGGCCGAGACCGGTCGCACCGGCCACGCCCGGCCGCCGTGGCCGATCCAGGTGGCGTCGCCGTCACGGGCCAGCAGCCACTCGCCGCGACCGTCGATCGCGAACCGGCCGTCCCCGAGCGCCGAGACCATCGCCACGTACTCCGGCGGCACCTCGACATCAAGCGGATCGCCGCCTCCGACCGAGAGGCGCCAGTGCGATGTCGCCCGCCGTCCGCCGAGTCGCCATCCGTCGATGCGTGCGAACGGGTCGTCGCCCGCGCTGCGGGCGCGGTCGGCGAGCATCAGCATGGCCGCCGCCACCGCCACCCCGTTGTCGTCCATCGGTCCGGCCGGGACCCCGCGGCGATCGATCAGGCCGGTGTCCAGCTCGCCGGCCCGGACGTGTTCGTCGGCGAGGAGCCCGCGCAGATAGCCGGTCGTGGTCGTCACTCCGAGCACGGTGAAGCCGGCCAGGGCGCGCTCCAGCCGGGCGAGCGCCTGTGGCCGGTCGACGCCGTGGGCGATGACCTTGGCGATCAGCGAGTCATAGCTCGTGTCGATCACGGTGCCCAGCTCGATCGCGTCATCGACGCGGACGTGAGGCGGGCGGGCGTAGGCGAGCACGCGACCGGTGGCGGGCAGGAAGTCACGGGAGGCGTCCTCGGCCGTGATCCGGACCTCGATCGCGTGGCCGGTCAGCGTCACGTCCTCCTGGCCGATCGGGAGCGGCTCGCCGGCGGCGACCCGCAGCTGGAGCTCGACGAGATCCAGCCCGCAGACAAGCTCGGTGACGGGATGCTCGACCTGCAGCCGGGCGTTGCACTCCAGGAAGTAATGCTCGGCCGGGTTCTCGTAATCGGCGATGAACTCGACCGTCCCGGCGTTGACGTAGCCGGCGCCGCGCGCGAGGGCCACCGCCTCCTCGCCCAGAGTGGCCCGCACCTGCTCGGTCACGACGGGGGAGGGGGACTCCTCCATCACCTTCTGGTGGCGACGCTGCAATGAGCACTCCCGTTCGCCCAGGTGGATGACCGAGCCGTGGCTGTCGGCGAGCACCTGCACCTCGATGTGGCGGGCACGGCCGAGGAAGCGCTCGATGAACACGCGGTCGTCGCCGAACCCTGCACGCGCCTCGCGGCGGGCGGCGGCGAGGGCGTCATCGAGGTCCTCGGGACGGGCGACGACGCGCATCCCCCGCCCCCCGCCGCCGGCCGCCGCCTTGACGAGGAGGGGGTAGGGGGCGGTGCGGGCCTCGGCCTCGGTGAAGTTCGGTAACACCGGGACTCCGGCCGCGCGCGCCACCTCCTTGGCCGCGAGCTTGTCGCCCATCAGCTCTCCGGCGCGGGGCGGAGGTCCCACGAACGCCACTCCGGCGTCGGCGCAGGCGCGCGCGAGCGCGGGATTCTCTGACAGAAAGCCGTAGCCGGGATGCAGCGCCTGCGCCCCGCTGTGCCGGCAGGCCTGCACGAGGGCGCCGATGTCGAGGTAGGAGCTGACGGGGACCGCCTCGTTGGCCTCCCGAGCGTGCGGGGCGCGGCGGTCGGCGGGCGTGTAGACGGCGATCGAGCGGACCCCGAGACGGCTGAGGGTGCGGATCACACGGCGGGCGATCTCGCCCCGGTTGGCGATCAGCACCGCGTCGAACATCAGCTGCTCTGGTGCGCCCAGCGATGCCAGTCGATCGGACCGGCCGCCGGGGTGTGACTGCCCAGCGGCCGGCCGAGGTGGTACTGGACGGCACGCGTGCAGGCGATCAGTGCGGCGAGATCGATCCCCGTCTCGATCCCCATCTCGTGCAACATCGAGACGAGGTCCTCGGTAGCGATGTTGCCGGTCGCCCCGGCGGGCACGGGGCAGCCGCCGAGCTCGCCGAAGCTCGACTCGAACGAGTCGATGCCGGCCTGCAGCGCCGCGTACACGTTGGCCAGGCCCTGACCGCGGGTGTTGTGGAAGTGGGCGGTCAGCTCGACGTCGGGCAGCTCCCGGCGGGCCCGATCAAAGAAGTCACCGACCTGGAGCGGATTGGCCATCCCGGTCGTATCTCCGAAGCCGATCTCCTGAGCGCCGGCGGCGGCGAGCCGCTGGGCGATGGCGAACACGCGGTCGGGCTCGACCCGGCCCTCGTAGGGGCAGCCGAACGCGACGCTGATCACCGCCTCGGCCCGCAGTCCGGCGGCGCCGGCGTCGGCGAGCACCCGCTCCAGGCCGGCGAGCGACTCCACCACGCCGCGGTTGACGTTGCGCAGGTTGTGGCTCTCGGACGCCGACATGAACACGTTGATCTCGTCGAAGTGGTCCCGGAGGGTCAGCGCCGTCTCCAGGCCCCGCTGATTGGGCACGAGCACCGAACGGCTCACGTGCTCAGGGATCTCGACCGCCTGCAGGACCTCGGCCGCGTCGGCGAGCTGCGGGATCACGTCGGGGCGGACGAAGCTCGTGATCTCCAGGCGTCCCACGCCGGTCTGCGCCAGCGCGTTGATGAGCTTGACCTTCGTCTCGGTCGGGATCACCTCGGGCTCGTTCTGGAAGCCGTCCCGAGGGCCGACCTCACGGATCCGGGCCTGCGTGATGCCGAGCGCGGTCATGTCCCGACGGCGGTCATGCCCCGAGGGCCCGGGCGATCACCATCTGCTGCACCTCGTCGGTGCCCTCGCCGATGGTGAGGATCTTGGCGTCGCGGTAGAAGCGGCACACCGGGTATTCCTCGATGTAGCCGTATCCGCCGTGGATCTGGACCGCCTCGTCGGCGGCCCGGACCGCCAGGCGGCCCGTCTTGAGCTTGGCCTGGGCGGCGACCAGCGAGAACGGGCGGCCCTGATCCTTCAGCCACGCGGCGTGGTAGGTGAGCAGCCGTGCGGCGGCGATCTCGGTGGCGATGTCGGCGAGCTTGGCCTGGATGGCCTGGAACTTCGAGATCGGCTTGCCGAAGGCGCGGCGCTCCTTGGCGTAGGCCAGCGCCTCGTCAAGCGCGCCCTGGGCGAGTCCGACGCCCATTGCGGCGACACCGATCCGGCCGATGTCGAGCACCTGCAGGAACTGGTGAAAGCCCCGACCGCGGCCGCCGAGCAGGTTCTCCTCCGGCACCCGGCAGTCGGTGAAGGTCAGCGGGCGGGTGTCCGACGCGTTCCAGCCCATCTTGCGATACGGCGCGGCCTGCTCGTAGCCGGGGGTGCCGTTGGGGACGATCAGGTTGGAGATCTCGTCATCGCCGGTCTTGGCGGTGATGCACACGACCCCGGAGATCTCGGTCCCGGCGTTGGTGATGAACTGCTTGGCGCCGTCGATCACCCACTCGCCGTCCTGGAGGAGCGCCCGGGTGCGGGTGTTGCCGGCGTCGGAGCCGGCCTCGGGCTCGGTGAGTCCGAACGCGCCGAGGATCTCACCGGCGCACAGCCGCGGCAGCCACTCCTCGCGCTGCGCATCGGAGCCGAACAGGTAGATCGGCTGGGTGCCGAGCGACGTGTGAGCGCAGAGGGTGATGGCGACACTCGAGTCGACCCGGGTGAGCTCCTCGACGGCGATCGCGTACTGGAGGCTCGAACCGCCGGCGCCGCCGACCTCCTCGGGAAACGGGATGCCCATCCAGCCGAGCTGCGCCATCTTGGCCACGATCTCGTAGGGGAACGACTTGGTGGCGTCGAGCTGCTCGGCGGCGGGTGCGACCTCGGCGCGTGCGAACTCTCGCACGGTGCGTTGCAACAGCTCGGTCTGATCGTCGAGCGCGAAGTCCATGTGGCGCGGGACTATAGCGAATGACGGTTCGGAAACCGAATGTACATTCGGAATCTGCGATTACAATCCGGGTATGGCGGCACGACCCACCCGGCCCGCGTTGCGCGAGCGCTATGACCGCCGGCGCCAGGAGGTCATCTACCAGGCGGCGCGGGAGTTCGCGCGGCGTGGCTATGACCAGACGACGATGCAGGAGCTGGCGGCGACGATGGGACTCGCCACCGGGGCTCTGTATCACTACTTCGACGGCAAGGAGACCCTGCTGATGGCGATCTGCGATCAGCTGATGGAGCCGCTGCTCGACTCGGCAACCGAACTGCTCGCCGCCGAGCGACCCGCCGAGGACCAGTTGCGCGGGCTGGTGCGGATGTGGGTCGCCCATGTGATCGCCCATCGCGATCACATGCTCGTCTTCCAGCAGGAGCGGCACGTGATCGACTCCGGAGACGCGTGGCGCAAGGTCCGCGCCAGCCGTAAGGCCTTCGAGCGGCTCGTCGGCGACCTGCTGGCGCGGGTGTCACCGGCCGGCGACCCGCGCCTGGCCCTGCTGGCGCTCCTGGGCATGGTCAACCACACCGCCCAGTGGTACCGGCCGCGCGGTCCGCTCAGCCCGGAGCAGATCGCCGACGGCTACGTCGACCTCGTGATGCGCGGCTGAGACGGCCGCGCGGTCGGGCGGTCGGGGTCGGATCAACCGCGGGCGGTGACGCCCTTGCCGGGATTGAAGATCCCGTCCGGGTCGAGCGCGCGCTTGACCGCCCGCATCATCTCCACGGCCGGACGGCCGTGCTCCTCCACGAGGAAGCGGGCCTTGCCGTATCCGACGCCGTGCTCCCCGGTGCTCGTGCCCTCACAGGCAAGCGCTCGGCGCACGAGCCGGGCGTGGAACTCCTCGCCGCGGGCGACGTCGGCAGGGTCGCCGGGGTCGACGAGCACGATCGCGTGGAAGTTGCCGTCGCCGACGTGGCCGACGATCGAAGCCGTCAATCCGTGCTCGGCGATGTCGGCCTGGGTGGCCGAGATGCAGTCGGCGAGCGCCGAGATCGGCACGCACACGTCGGTGGTGAGCGCGCCGCTGCCTGGACGCATCGCCCGGGTGGCCTCCATCGCACGGTGGCGGGCGTGCCACAGGCGCCGCCGCTCCCGCTCGTCCGATGCCCAGGCGAAGTCGCTGCCCCCGAACTCGGCCGCGATCTGTGCGGTGTCCCGCGCCTGGGCCTCGACGTCGGCGTCCGAGCCGCCGTGGAACTCGATGAACAGGGTGGGGGCGACGGCGAACGACGTCTGGTCATAGCGGTTGATCGCCTCGATCTGCAGCTCGTCGGCGAGCTCGATGCGCGCCACCGGGATCGCGTGCTGGCCGACCCGGACCACGCAGCGCACCGCAGCGTCGACCGACGGGAACGTGCACGCCGCGGCGACGGTCGCCTCCGGAGTGGGGTGGATGCGCAGGGTCGCTTCGCAGATCAGGCCGAGCGTGCCCTCGGATCCGATCATCAGCCGCGTGAGGTCATATCCCGCCGAGGACTTGCGGGCCCGTGAATGGGTCCGGACGACCTCGCCGCCGGCATCGATCACGGTGAGCCCGAGCACGTTCTCCCGCATCGCTCCGTAGCGCACCGTCGTCGTCCCCGACGCGCCGGTGGCGATCATCCCTCCGATCGTCGCGTCGGCGCCGGGATCGACGGCGAAGAACACGCCCTCCGGGCGCAGGCGGGCATCGAGCGCGCGCCGCGTGACCCCGGCCTGGGCGACGACGTCGAGGTCCTCGATCGAGGGTGGCGAGATGGCGTTCATCTCCCGCATGTCGACGGAGATGCCGCCCCCGAGCGCGGCGACGTGGCCCTCCAGCGAGGTGCCCGCACCGAAGGGGATGAGCGGGAGCCGATGAGCGGCGGCGACCCGGACGATCCCGGCCGCCTCCTCGATCCCGCGCGGCCACACCACGACGTCCGGTGGCGCCTCGGGATGAAAGGACTCGTCATGGCCGTGCTGCGAACGGTCATCGGCGCCGGTGTGCACCCGGTCGGCGCCGAGCAGGTCAGCGAGCGCCCGCAGCCCGTCCGCCAGGCGGTCGGGGTCTGGGCGGCCCAGGTTCACCTCGTCAACGGCTGACATCGCTGCCGACAGCCTTGCACACGGCGGATCGGAGCGGGGGTGGTCAGGCGCCGGCGGCCAGCGCCAACGCGCTCGGCGGGTCGGCGGTCAACCGCTCGGGCAGCTCCGACAGCCATTCAGCCAGCCGATCGGCCGCGGCGGCGAACGCCGCCTCCGCCTTGAGCCAGCCGGCCGCCTCCTCCCAGCCCGGGCGATCCGAGCGCGCCGAGACGACGAGCTCCATCTCGCCCCCGGCGTGCACGAGCGCGATCCCGCCCCAGTTGCCCAGAGCGGTGACCGAGTCCAGGTCGGTGAGCGCCCACTCACGCAGCGGCTCCCCGTCGGGGCCGGTCAGGAGTGCGCGACGGTCGGTGACCGACAGCGTGCCGGTGGCGCCCGGGAGGCCGAGTCCGGCGGCGCGGACGCCATCGACTCGCACCGCGAAGCGCTCGGCGCCGTCGTCGGCGGCGCCGCGTTGCAGACACGGGCCCCACGCCTCCAGTTCGCCGAGCACGCGGTGCGCGACGCCATTGAAGCCGACGGTCATCGGTGCAGCGATGCTCATGCGGTCACCTCCTCGGTGCGGCCGGAGCCGGCAGCGCAGTCAGCGCGGGATACAGGGCTTCGAAGCGGCCGCGCCCGGCGGCGTACTGCTCCACCCAGGCGGGGTCGGGGTCGATCTGGCCGGTGGTGCGAACGGTGACGCGGGCGGCCTCCCGCGCGTCGGCGAACACGCCGCCGCCGACGCCGCCGAGCAGCGCCGCGCCGAAGGCGGCCCCGTCCTCGGTGGCGGTGCGCTGCAGCGGCAGATCGAGTACGGAGGCGAGGATCTTCAGCCACAGGTCCGACCGCGCGCCGCCCCCCGAGACGCGCGCGCAGGCGAGCGCGGGCCCGTCGGCGGCGACCAGGTCCAGACCGTCGCGCAGCGCGTAGGCGACCCCCTCCAGTGTGGCGCGTACCAGCGCCCCGCGGTCGTGGCGCAGATCGAGACCGACGAACGCGCCGCGCACATCGGTATCGGCGTGGGGGCTGCGCTCCCCGGCGAGATATGGCGCGAAGGTCAGGCCCTCCACCCCGGGGGACCACGCCGCGGCATCGGCCAGCAGGCCCGGAATGTCCTGTGCGCCGCCCAACGCCTCGGCCAGCCAGCGCAGCGCGCCGGCGGCCGACAGGATGACGGCCATCACGTGCCACGTGTCGGGCAGCGCGTGACAGAAGGCGTGGACGCGCCCGAGCGGGTCGGGGGCGAACCGGTCCTGGGTGGCGAAGATCACGCCGGAGGTCCCGAGCGCCAGCGAGGCGGGGCCGTCCTGGTGGGTTGCGCCAACGCCGAGCGCGCCGGCCGCCTGGTCCCCGGCGCCGGCCGCCACCGGCACCCCGGCGGCGGTCTGGCCGATGACCGCCGGTGACTCGTGCACCGCCGGCAGCCACTCCGGGTTGACCTCGAACGCCTCGGCGAGGCTCGGGCTCCAGTCACGCGCGCCGACATCGAGCAGGAGCGTCCCGGAGGCGTCGGAGACGTCGGTGGCGACCTCCCCCGTGAGGCGCAGGCGAACGTAGTCCTTGGGGAGCAGCACCCGGGTGATCCGGCTGTGCAGGTCAGGCTCGTGCTCGGCCATCCAGCTCAGCTTCGGTGCGGTGAACCCGGCCAGCGCGCGGTTGCCGCTCAACGCGACGAGCTGCTCGATGCCGAGCTCGTGCTCGATCCGGTCGGCCTGCGCCTGGGCGCGGCCGTCGTTCCACAGGATCGCCGGGCGCAGCGGCCGGTCATCGGCGCCGAGCGCCACTAGGCCGTGCATCTGGCCGGCGAGCCCGATCCCGTCGGCGTGTTCGGCGTCGAGCTCGTCAAGGACCGCGGAGGCGGCTTCCCACCAGTCCTCGGGGTCCTGCTCAGACCAGCCGGGATGCGGCATCGCGGCGGCATACGGACGCTCGGCGACGGCGAGCACGCCGCCGTGCTCGTCGAGCGCGACGCCCTTGGCCGACGAGGTCCCGATGTCGACCCCGATGACGCGTGCGTCGCTCACGGATGACCGACTGGACGGCCGCCGAGGCGGGTGCTGCGATCCCCATCCCTCATTCTGTCTAACCTTAGACAAAAGTATGGACGGAGGGCGGTCATGATGGGAGATCTGCAGCAAACGCGGGAGCCGAGTCCGGCGCCGCGGTTCACCTTCGGCCTGTGGACGGTCGGCAACCCCGGCCGTGACCCATTCGGCGAGCCGACCCGGCAGCCGCGGGATCCGGTCGACACGGTGCACCGACTCGCCGATGCCGGCGCGTGGGGGGTCAGTCTCCACGACGACGATCTCATCCCCTACGGAACCCCAGCGGCCGAGCGCGACCGGATCGTCACGCGGTTCGCCGGCGCCCTGCGGGAGCGGGGCCTGGGGGTGGGCATGGCGACCACGAACCTGTTCACCCATCCGGCGTTCAAGGACGGCGCGTTCACCTCCAACGACCGGGGTGTGCGCCGCGCGGCGATCGGTAAGGCGATGCTGGCGATCGATCTCGGTGCCGAACTCGGGGCCGAGGTCTACGTCTTCTGGGGCGGGCGCGAAGGCACCGAGGTCGGAACTGCCAAGGACCCGCGTGACGCGCTCGAGCGCTACCGCGAGGCGATCAATGTGCTCGCCGATTACACGGTCGCCCAGGGCTACGCGCTGCTCTTCGCAATCGAGCCCAAGCCCAACGAGCCGCGCGGCGACATGTTCCTGCCGACCGTCGGGCATGCCCTGCACTTCATCTCGACGCTGGACCGCGCCGACATGGTGGGCGTCAACCCCGAGGTTGCGCACGAGACGATGGCGGGACTCTCGTTCATGCACGGCGTCGGCCAGGCGCTGTGGGCGGGCAAGTTGTTCCACATCGACCTCAACGCCCAGCGGATCGGGCGCTATGACCAGGACTTCCGTTTCGGCGCCGAGGATCTCAAGGAGGCGTTTCACCTCGTGCGGCTGCTCGAGCGCGCTGGGTATGACGGACCGCGCCACTTCGACGCCCATCCGTACCGCAACGAGGATGAGGATGGGGTGTGGGAGTTCGCCCGCGGGTGCATGCGCACCTACACCGCGCTCGCCGAGCGGGCGCGTCACTTCGACTCGCTGCCCGAGGTCCAGGAGGCACTGTCGGCCGCCTCGGCCGACACGCTCGGTCTGGCATCCTGCGCGGGCGTGGACGAGAGTGAGGCGCTCAAGGCGCAGGCCGGTGAGCTCGACCGGCTCGCCGGGCGCGGATACGGCAACGAGCGGCTCGATCAGCTGGTGGTCGAGGTGCTGCTGGGGCTCCGGTGACCGCGTCCCGGCCGCGTGACCGCAGCGCCCTGCGGGTGCTCGACTACCTGTGGCGGGCGGGCCCCGCCAACCGGGTCGACGTGATCCGCGCCACCGAGCTCTCCCGGGCAACCGTCTCCAAGCTCGTCGGCGAGCTGCAGGCCCAGGGGCTGGTCGACGAGCGGCGCGCTCCCGTCGTCGAGGCCGGCCGGGCCGGGCGCCCGCCGGCGCTGTTGGCGCTCAACCCGCGGATCGGGGCGTTGGGCGGGGTCGACTTCGACCACAGTTCGGTGCGCGTGGCGCTCGCCGACCTGTCGGGCGAACTGCTGCTGGAGACCCGGCGCGAGCTCGACGTCGACAATGAGGCCGAGCACGCGATCAACGTCGCCGTCGACGGGGTGCGCAGCCTGCTGGCGCGGGCCGAACTGCCGCGCACGCGCCTGCTCGGCGTCGGGGCCGCGATCTCCGGGCCCGTGCAGCGCGACAGCGGCAGCCTGTCGGCCGACAGCATCCTGCCGGGGTGGAGCGCGATCTCGCTCCGGCGGGAGCTGGAGGCCCGCCTCGGGGTTCCCGTCCACGTCGGCAACGACGCCAACCTCGGTGCGCTCGCCGAGGTGCGGGCGGGATCCGCCCAGGGCGCCGCCAACGTCGTCTATCTGATGCTCTCCTCCGGCGTCGGCGGCGGCCTCGTGCTCGACGGATCACTGTTCACCGGTCACAGCGGGATGACCGGCGAGCTCGGTCACATCCCGGTCGATCCTGACGGGGAGATGTGCCGCTGCGGCAATCGCGGCTGCCTGGAAACCGTCGCTGGCGCGCGGCGGCTGCTATCAGGGCTCGCTGCGGTGCACGGGCGGTCGCTGACGGTCGAGCGGGCCGCCGGTCTTGCCCGCCACGGGGATCCGCACTGCGTGGCCGCGTTCCGCGCCGCGGGGCTGGCCGCCGGCCGGGTCGCCGGGTCGATCTGCAACGTCGTCAACCCAGAGCTCGTGATCGTCGGCGGAGACCTGATCGCCGCCGGCGACCTGCTCGTCGACGCGGTGCGCGAGGGGCTCGAGCTGACCAGCCTTCCCGCGGTCCGCGGGGACGTGCAGGTGATTGCGGCGACGCTCGGTGACCGTGCGCAGCTGCTCGGCGCCGTCGGCCTGGCGATCGCCGAGGCGGACATCGCGGCGCTCACCTCCGCGGCGTAGGACGGCGTCGGTTCAGTCGCGGGCGGTGGCCGCGGCGGCGATCTCGTCGGCCACCACGGCTGCGCCGTGCGCGGCGAACACGATCGTGTAGTGGTTGACGTCATCGACCAGCGCCGCCCGCCGGCGGTCGGGATCGGCCTGCGCCCACTGCCGGGCGGCGGGGAAGGGCTGCATGGGGTGGGGGTCGTCGACCATCCCGCGCGGCGCGACGAGCAGCACCGCGGGAACCTGCAGACGCTCGGCGTCGGGCGGGCCGAACAGGTCAAGCCCGTCGTCGCTGACGACCTGTGGATTGATCGAGGAGCGCATCTTCGGCGGCTCGCCGACGAGGTCATGGGCGGCGTAGGCGTCAAGATCGGCGGGATCGATGTCCGGGGCGGCGAGCGCGGGATGCTCGCCCCACCAGCGCCGGTAGGCGGCGAGATCTTCGAACGTCATCTGCAGGCGGTCGAGCGTCGGGCCGAGGAAGGCGCGGATGAACTCCTGGGGATCCTCCACCTCGGCGGTCTCGGGAATGGTCAGGCCACCGTCGACGAGGACGAGCCGCCGGACGCGGTCGGGGTGGGTGACCGCGAGGTGGGTCGCGACGTAGGCGCCGAGCGAGTGCCCGGCGACGACGGCCCGCTCGATGCCGAGCGCGTCGAGGACCGCGACCATGTCCCGGACGTGCGCGTCGAGGCCGAACGGCGGGGGCAGTTCACCGCTGCGGGCCCGCCCGCGCAGGTCCACGGCGGCCAGACCGGCCCGGTCGCCGAGCGCTCGGGCCGTGGCCAGCCATGTCCGGCTGCTCGATGTGATCCCGTGGATCGCCAGGACCCGCTCCCCGTCGGGGACGGCGGCGGCGAGCCGGAACGCGGCCAGGCTGCCTCCGTCCACCGCGACGTCGATCTGATCGCTCACGAGCGGCTGACCTCCTCGCTGGTCGATGGTGTGGCGAGCCGTTCCCAGGGCCGGGCCAGTCCCAGCCAGGCAACGGCGCCAACAAGCAGGGTCGCGCACAGGATCCATCCGAGCGTCGTCGTCGCCACCCCGACGTACTTCAGGCCCGACGCGAAGATGGCGAACGCGATCGCCGGGCGCACGTAGCGGTCAGGGACGGTGGATGAGAGCAGCGAGCCCACGAGCACGGCGGGGACGCTACCGAGGATCAGCGAGCCGGTCACCGAGAGCTCGACGTGCCCGAAGGCGAGCGCGCCCAGCGCGGCCGCAAGGGTGAGGGGGACCGCCTGCGTGAGGTCGGTGCCGACGAGCTGGTTGGCGCCCAGCCGCGGATAGATGAACATCAGCGCGATGATCATCAGCGACCCGGAGCCAACTGAGGTCATCCCGACGACGACGCCCCCGACGATGCCGACCGCGAGCGTCAGCAGCGGGCGCGGCGTCACCTGGGTGACGAATGCGTCGCGCCCCGGGCCGCGGCGGTCGAGCACGAACCGCAGCGCCATCGCCCCTGCTCCGATCAGCAGCGCCGCGCCGAGGAACGTCTGGATCGTCACCTCGGCGGATTTGGCGTCGCCGATCAGGTGCAACAGGTAGGCGCCGAGGAACGCCGCCGGCACCGCGCCGAGCGCCATCCAACCGACGAGCCGGAAGTTGACGGTGCCCGCGCGCATGTGCACCCCGGCGCCGATCGGCCGCATCACCACGGCGGCGACAAGGTCGGAGGAGATCGCGGTCGATGGTTTGACCGAGAACAGCAGGATGAGCATCGGCGTCATCAGCGCGCCGCCGCCGGCGCCGGTCATGCCGACGAGCAGGCCGATGATCGCGCTGCCCAGGACGATGTAGGGGTCGATGTGCATCGAGATTGTGAGGATACGAGCGCCGACGCCGTCGCCGTCGCCGTCGCGGCGCGGATGCCCAGCGTCAGTCGGGCGAGACGTCGGCCTCGGTTCCGTGCAGCTGGGCGCCGGCTTCACGCCCTGGGGCCGGTCCGGAGAGTAGCCATCCCTCGGCGATCGCCCGGACCAACCCGCGCCGGCTGAGGTCCGAGAGCGCGCTGGTCACCGTGGGGCGCCGCGCGGCGACGAGATCGGCGAGGACCGTGTGGGTGAGGCGCAGCGGCACGACGACGCCGTCGCTGCGCACGCGGCCCCAGCGGCTGGCCAGGTGCCAGAAGAGCAGGTGCAGTCGCACGTCCACGCGGGCCTGGTGCACGATTGCCATGTTCACCGCCAGCTGGCGAGAGCGCAGAACCGAGCGGCCGAACAGCCGCCCGGCGACCTCCGGGAACCGGGCGAGATGACGGACGAAGCGCTCGTCGAGCACCGCCACTCGGGAGGCCTCGAGGATCAGCCATTGCACCGACATGGGCAGCGTCGAGCTTCCACCCTCGCCCTGCAGTGAGCGCAGCACGTCCCCCTCGCCCACCAGTTCGGCGCCGAAGCGATCGTCGATCCCGACCCGGTGGAGCATGACCCCTTCGAGCACCAGCAACCCGATGCCGCCGTCGACCGGGATCGGGCGCCCCGCCCATGAGCCCGCCGGGATCCGCACCTCTCGGGCGATCAGCGACTCGACCGCCTGGGCCCGGCGCTCGGGCTCGATCGTCTCGGCGAGCTCGGGGTCCTCCCGCAGGACCCAGCACACGTTCGCCGTTGAGGTTCCGATGCTCACCGCCGCCTCGTCCTCAGACCCGGGCGCCGGTCTCGGCCGCAGCGCGGGCGTCCGTGACGAGCCGGGTGAGTGCATCGCTGACCTCGTCGGGGCGCTCCAGCGGCGACATGTGGCCGGTGGCCGGGAGCTCGATCAGGCCGACGCAGTCGGGCAGCTCCTCGGCCATCCGCCGGGCGTGCGCCGGAGGGGTCAGCCGGTCACGCTCCCCCGCGATGACGAGCGTCGGGACCGTCAGGCGCTCCAGCGCGTGCCACAGATCCATGTCGGTCAGCGCCACGCCGACGGCGGCGCGCGCCGACGCCGGGGTCTCCATCAGCATCCGCTCATAGAAGGCCACCTGACCCGGGGTCGCATCGGGACCGAACGCGGTGTAGCGGATCAGTGCCTGCTGCAGCGGGGTCGAGAACGGTGGCAGCGGAGCCCGGGAGCCGAGCAGTGCGCGGCTCGCCCACGGCTGGTTGAGCCACTTGGCGATCTCTCCGAGCAGCAGGTGTCCAGATACGAGGTCTCCGAGGCCGGTGTTGACCAGGGCGGCGCTATTGACCCAACGGCGCGGGTCATGGTGCTCGGCCCATGCGGCGATCGACATCGCCCCGAGGGAGTGCCCCACCACCGTCGCCCGCTCGCCGTCGCGGGACACCGCCGCCAGGACCGCCTCCAGATCCTCACCGAAGCGCTGCAGCGTGTAGTCGCGGTCGTGCGCGGCGCCACTGCGTCCGTGGCCGCGCAGGTCGTAGGCGACCACCCGCAGCCCGTGCGTGGTCAGTCGCTCGATGACCGGCCCCCAGAACGCGATTCGTTCGGTCCACCCATGGGCGAGCACGACCGGCGGGCCATCGTGGGGCCCGAACTCTTCGGCATGCAGCCGGCTGCCGTCGGCGGAGATCACCCGCAGCGCACGACCGTGGAGTGGCGTGCTCAGTGCCACGAAGTCCTCGTCGGCCGCGAGCGCGCGCAGGTGACGGCGCTGCAGCGCCAACCCCGCCGCAATGCCCGCGACCGCGGCTCCGGCGACCACGGCACGGGGCCCCGGCCTGCTTAGCCTCCCAGCTTGCATCGTCCTACCCTACCCACCGCGGGCGCTGGATCATTCAGCCGGGGTGCAGCGGTCCGGCTGGGCGTGACGGCGCCGGGCCGCGTAGGATCTGGGGCGTGCGGATCGGGATGCTCACGGGGGGCGGAGATTGTCCGGGGCTCAACGCGGTCATCCGCGCGGTCGTGCGCAAGGGCATCGACGGCTACGGCGATGATCTGATCGGCTTTCGCGACGGGTGGCGCGGCGTGCTGGAGAACGTCAGCGAGGAGCTGACGATCGAGTCCACCCGCGGCATCCTGCCGCGGGGCGGAACGATCCTCGGCAGTTCGCGCACGAACGTGTTCAAGCGCCCGGACGGGGTCGACGAGGTGCGGCGTACCTTTGAGCGCAACCGGCTCGACGGACTGATCGCGATCGGCGGCGAGGACACACTGGGAGCCGCCAGCAAGCTCTTCGAGGAGGGCCTGCCGGTGATCGGCGTGCCCAAGACGATCGACAACGACCTCGGGGCCACCGATGTCACGTTCGGTTTCGATACCGCGCTGCAGGTGGCCACCGACGCGATCGACCGCCTCCATACGACCGCTGAGAGCCACCACCGCAACCTGGTCGTCGAGGTGATGGGTCGCAGCGCCGGCTGGATCGCCCTGCACTCGGGTTTGGCCGGGGGCGCCGACGTGATCCTCATCCCCGAGCAGCCGTTCGACATCGACGAGGTGTGCCGGCTGATCAAGCGACGCCACGAGCGGGGGCGCTACTTCGCGATCATCGTCGTCGCCGAGGGGGCGACCCCCAAGGAGGGCACGCTCAGCCTGTCGGCGGGCGAGGTCGACGAGTTCGGCCACCCTCGGCTGGGAGGGATCGGCCAGGTGCTGGAGCGGGAGATCGAGCAGCGCACCGGCTTCGAGACCCGCGCGACGGTGCTCGGCCACATCCAGCGCGGCGGCACTCCGACGGCGTTTGACCGCGTCCTGGCAACGCGACTCGGGCTGGCGGCGATCGACGCCGCCCATGCCGGGCGGTGGGGAATGATGACCGCACTGCGGTCGACCGAGATCGAGCTGGTGGCGCTCGCCGACGCCGTCGCCGAGGTCCGGCGCGTGCCCCTGGCCGAGTATGAGCGCTACGGCGTCCTGTTCGGCTGAAACCGGTCTGCACACTTTGGCCCAAGGGCCGTTTGAGGGTCCCCGGTTGCGTCTATTCTGAGGATATTGGCCCCGGTGCAGTCACTCAGCCGTAGAACAGGCGCCGATGGCCGCCACTCCAGCATAAGGAGACCCCGACGATGAGCACGACTGAAGCCACGAACGTCAATGCCAACCTCAAGCAGCTGGCCGAGGCGGGGACCAGCCCCTGGCTCGACCTCCTGCGCCGCTCCCTGATCGAGAAGGGTGAGCTGGCTCGGCTGGTGGCCGAGGATTCGCTCAAGGGCGTGACCTCCAACCCCTCGATCTTCGAGAAGGCGATCCTTGAGTCAGAGGACTACGAGGACGAGCTCGCCGAGGCCAAGGGCGAGGGACTCGACGCCCAGCAGATCTACGAGAAGATCGCCATCGCCGACGTGCAGGCGGCCTGCGATGTCCTGCGGGGCACCTGGGACTCCTCCCATCATCAGGATGGATTCGTCTCCCTGGAGATCTCTGCCGACATGGCCCATGACGGCCACAAGTCGATCGTGGCGGCCCGTGACTTCTGGAAGCGCGTGAATCGCCCCAACGTGATGATCAAGATCCCCGGCACCCCGGAGGGCCTCGACGCCGTCGAGCAGGCCATCTATGAGGGGATCAACGTCAACATCACCCTGCTGTTCTCCGTCGAGGCCTACGAGAAGGTCGCCGACGCCTACCTCAAGGGTCTCGAGCGCCGGCTGGCCGAGTCACAGCCGCTCGACGTCGCCTCGGTGGCGAGCTTCTTCGTCTCACGCGTGGATACCGCCGCCGACAAGCTCTTGGAGAAAAGCGGCCACGAGGAGCTCTGCGGCAAGGCGGCGATCGCCAACGCCCGCCTGGCCTACCGCAAGTTCCAGGAGATCTTCTCCGGGCCCCGCTGGGACGCTCTGCATCATGCGGGCGCCCACGTCCAGCGCCCGCTGTGGGCGTCAACCGGCGTCAAGAACGACCGGTATTCCGACACCATGTACGTCGACGAGCTGGTGGCCGCCCACACGGTCAACACGATGCCGCTGGCCACGCTGGAGGCGGTCGCCGATCACGGCAGGGTGTCTGGTCCGACCGCGCAGCACGATCCGCAGGCCGACCTTGATGCGCTCGCCGAGGCGGGCATCGATCTGGGCGTGATCACCGACGAGCTGCTCATCGACGGCGTCAAGCAGTTCGAGGACGCCATGAATCGCCTGCTGGACGGGATCCGGGAACGTGTCGAAGCGTGAGCATCGCGGGTAGCGACCAACCACACGGTGCTTGAGCGCGGCGTATCCTCGCTCGCCAGCGCGCCACAACTCCTCGGAGGAAACTGATGCAGATCGGCTTCATCGGGCTGGGCAAGATGGGCGGCAACATGGTCACCCGGATCCGTCGCGATTCCGATCACGAGGTGGTCGCATTCGACTTCAGCTCCGACGCGGTCAAGGCCGCGGAGGGGCATGGTGCGACCGGCGCTGGTTCGCTGGAGGATCTCGTCTCCAAGCTGGACGCGCCCCGGGCGGTGTGGATCATGGTGCCCGCGGGCAAGGCGACCGAGGAGACGCTCGACAAGCTGCTGTCGCTGTTGGCCGAGGGCGACATGATCGTCGACGGAGGCAACTCAAAGTGGACCGAGTCGGTCAGCCACCACGCCAAGTGCGCCGAGCACGGCGTCCACTTCGTGGACGTCGGGACCAGCGGCGGCGTGTGGGGCCTGGAGATCGGCTACTGCATGATGGTCGGTGGCGAGCAGGAGCCGGTCGACCGGCTGGCGCCGATCCTCGACGTGCTCGCTCCGCCGGCCACCGAGAAGGCGCCGATCGGCTGGGGGCACATGGGTGGACCCGGCTCCGGCCACTTCGTCAAGATGATCCACAACGGGATCGAGTACGGGCTCATGCAGGCCTACGCCGAGGGCTTCGAGATCCTGCACAAGTCCGACTACGGCCTCGATGTCGAGCAGATCTCCAAGCTGTGGGGCCAGGGCTCGGTGATCCGTTCCTGGCTTTTGGAGTTGGCCGCGCGGGCGTTCGAGGTCGACGGCAACAACCTCGAATCGCTCGAGGGGTGGGTCGACGATTCGGGTGAGGGCCGCTGGACCCTCGATGCCGGGATCGCCACCGACACGCCCGTCCCGACGCTCGCCGCGGCACTATTCGCCCGGTTCAGCTCACGCGGGGCCGGCGATTACAGCGCTCGCGTGGTCGCGGCGCTGCGCAACCAGTTCGGCGGCCACGCGGTGAAGACGGCCCCGAAGCAGTGAGCGCAACTTCTCCGCTGAGCGCGGCCGATACTGAGAACCCGCTGGTGGAGGGACTCGAGCGCCTCCCCGTCCATCCGACGTCGCTCGTCATCTTCGGCGCGACCGGCGACCTGGCGCATCGCAAGCTGCTGCCTGCGCTCTACAACCTCGCCCACGAGGGTCAGCTCCCGGAGCGCTTCGAGGTCATCGGAGTGGGACGGCGCACCCACGAGGACGAGGAGTTCCGGGACACGGTGCTGCACTCCATCGAGCGCTACTCACGGCGCAAGCCCGACCCCAACGTCCTGGAGGGGCTGCTCAACGACACCCGCTACGTGCAGGGGGCCTTCGACGACGATGAGATCTACGCCGAACTGGTGCGCACCCTGCAGGAGTTCGACGACCAGGCCAACCGCAGGCTCGACCGCGTCTTCTACCTCTCGACCGCGCCTGAGTTCTTCCCGCTGATCGCCGGCAAGCTCGGCGCCGCGGGTCTCAACCAGGCCGAAGGCGCCTCGGTGCGGATCGTGATCGAGAAGCCGTTCGGCTACGACCTCGCCTCGGCTCGCCAGCTCAACGCGGAGCTGCTGGAGGTCTTCGAGGAGCCCCAGATCTTCCGGATCGACCACTACCTCGGCAAGGAGACCGTCCAGAACCTGATGGCGCTGCGGTTCGCCAACGCCCTGTTCGAGCCGGTCTGGAACCGCAACTACATCGACCACGTCCAGATCACCGCCGCCGAGGACATCGGCATCGGCGGCCGGGCCGGCTACTACGAGCACTCCGGCGCGTTGCGCGACCTCGTCCAGAACCACATGCTCCAGTTGCTCGCCCTGCTGGCGATGGAGCCCCCGACCGCGTTTGATGCCGACCGGCTGCGAGACGAGAAGCTCAAGGTGCTGGAGGCGATCGTCCCGCCGAGCATCGACGAGGTGGCCGGCATGGCCGTCCGCGCCCAGTACGCGCCGGGTGTCGTCGGGGGCGAAGATGTGCCCGGCTACCGCGAGGAGGAGGGAGTGGCGCGCTATTCACGCACCCCGACATACGCCGCACTGCGCCTGCACGTCTCCAACTGGCGCTGGGCCGGGGTCCCGTTCTATCTCCGCACCGGCAAGCGCCTCGCGCGCAAGCTGACCGAGATCGCCGTCATCCTCAAGCCGGTGCCCCACCTCGCCTTCCAGAGCTCGGGATCGATCGGGATCCAGGCCAACCAGATCGTGTTCACCCTTCAGCCCGACGAGGGCGTGTCGGTGTCGATCGGCGCCAAGATCCCCGGTACGCGCATGCGCATCCGCCCGGTCAACATGGAGTTCCGCTACGGGACCTCGTTCCTGTCGGAGTCCCCCGAGGCTTACGAACGGCTCATCCTCGACGCCATGCGCGGTGACGCGACGCTGTTCACCCGCAACGACGAGATCGAGGCGCTGTGGGGGATCATCGATCCGATCCTCGAGGCGTGGGACAAGGACAAGTCCTCGACGATCCCCCAGTACGATGCCGGGTCCTCGGGACCCCGGGAGGCCGAGGCGCTGCTAGCGCCGGGCCACGTGTGGCGCCGCTTATGAGCGAGGACGTCTGGTCTGAGCAGGACACGCACCCCGACGCCATCGAGGCGGCGCTGCGTGAGCTCCTGCGTGAACGTCATGCCGCCAACGAGGCGCTCGCCCCGGCCCGGGTGCTCAACCTTGTCGTGGTCGTGGACCGCGAATGGAAGGGCGAGATCGCCAACCGCCTGGAACGGGCCGGGCGCTACAACGCCTCGCGCACCGTCCTGTGCGCGGTGGAGGAGAAGCGCACCAAGCTCGATGCGGTCGCCACGGTGCGGTTCCAGGAGCCGCAGGGCAGCTCGCTCGGCGTGATGCACGAGAACGTCGAGATCGACCTCGGCCCACATCACCTGCGCGCTCTGCAGACGATCGTCGACCCAGTGCTCGTCTCTGAGATCCCCACCGTGATGTGGTCGCCTCACGGCCACGACGAGGCACTCGAAGCGCTGATGCCCCTGATCGACGTTGTGCTGATCGACTCCGACGACGTCGACGATCCTGCCGAGGCGTTCCGACGCGCCGAGCGCCTGCGCGACCACGTCTACGTCGTCGACCTCGCCTGGCTGCGCACCACACCGTGGCGCGAGCGGCTGGCGGCGACCTTCGATCTGCCCGAGCGGCTCGCCGCGCTGCGCGAGGTCCGCGAGCTCGAGGTCCGTCACCGGGAGACGTCGATGGCAAGCGCGCTGCTGCTCGCCGGCTGGCTCTCCTCCCGACTGCACTGGGAGAGCAGCCGCCTGCAGCTGTGGGATGGGCGGATCGCCGGTCAGTCACGCAGTGGCGACGGGGACGAGGTGCTGGTGGCTCTGCAGACCGCCGACCAGGAGGCTCCCGGCCTGGCCGGTGTGACCGTCTCCTGCGCCGATGGCACATCACTGTCACTCCAGCGCGGACTCGGCGGCCTCGACGCGCAGGAGCGCACCGGGGACGGCGCCGAGCACAAGTGGAAGATCCTTGGCGCATCTCGCGGCGAGGGCGGCATCCTCGGCGAAGGGGTGCGCCAGGCGCTGCTGCGTGACCCAACCTACGTCCCGGCGCTCGACGCGGCCCGAGAGTTGGCCCCAGCATGACGGTGGCAATCGAGATCGTCGACGATCCGGCCCGCGGTTGCGCGGCCATGATGGTCGGCGCGGCGCTCGGCGCCGGTCACATCGTGCTCACCGGCGGCTCGACTCCGCGTGCCGCCTACGGCCACTTCGTCCAAGCGGTGCAGACGGTCGGCGTCGACCTGCGCCAGACGACGTTCTGGATCGGCGATGAGCGCTGTGTGGACCCCGGCGACGAGCGGTCCAATTACCGGATGATCCGCGAATCGCTGCTTGACCCGCTCGGGCCTGAGAACCAGCCCGTCGTGCACCGGATCAAGGCCGAGCTCGGCCCCGAGGCCGGCGCGGAGGACTATGAGCGCGTGCTGCGCGAGTCCGGACCGCCGACGTTCGACCTCGTGCTGCTGGGGATCGGTCCGGACGGGCACTGCGCGTCGTTGTTCCCCGGCCAGAGCACGCTGTCTGAGCGCTCACGGCTCGTGGTTGGGGTACCGGAGGCCGGACTGGAGCCGTTCGTCCCGCGCGTGTCTCTGACGCTGCCGGCACTCACCTCCGGCCGCCAGATCCTGTTCCTCGCCAGCGGTGCCTCCAAGGCCGACGCAATCGCCGCCGCCTTCGGACCCGGAGTGGAGCCGAACCCGCAGACGCCGTCCTCGATGCTCGCCCCCTACGCCGACGAGATCACCGTCCTGCTCGATCCTGCCGCCGCGGCACAGCTGCCCGGCCCGGAGGACCGATGACCGATGTGATCGGCGTCGACCTCGGCGGGACGAAGATCGCGGTGGCCCGGTTGACCGGGCGCCGGCTGTCGGAACCGACGGTCGAGCGGACCGAGCTGTCCTCTCAGAAGGCTCTGATCGAGCAGCTCGGGCGGATGATCGACGACTGCCGTGGCGACGAGCTCGAGGGAGTCGGGATCGGGGTGCCCTCGATCGTCGAGTTCGGTGCCGGGCGCGTTGTCTCATCGGCCAACGTGCCGCTGGCCGACGTGCCCCTGCGCGACGTGCTCAGCGAGCGCGTCGGAGTCCCGGTGTTCGTCGACAACGATGCGACGGTCGCCGCGCTGGCCGAGGCCCACGATGAGCAGTTGCGGCTCGTCGCCCGCGATCTGGTGATGATCACGATCGGCACCGGAGTGGGGGGAGGGCTCGTGCTCAACGGCCGCATCTATCGGGGTGCCACCGGCGGGGCCGGTGAACTGGGGCACACGCTCGTCGGGATGGACCTGTCGGGCCCGGTTCCCGACGCTGGACGGTTTCCGCAGCCGGGGTCGCTCGAGGGTGTCGCCGCCGGACACGCGCTCGACAAGCTCGTTGCGCGGTCCGCCGCCGACGAGCCTGACTCCGCGCTCGGTCGGTTACACGCTCAGGGACAGGCGGTCACCGGGGTCGAAGCGGTCGAGGCCGCCAACGATGGCGACGCCACCGCGGTGCGCCTGCTCGAACTGTGGGGCGAGCGCGTCGGCATCGGGATCGCCAACGCCATCAACACCTTCGATCCCGAGGAGGTCGTGATCGGCGGCGGGGCGGCCCGCGCCGGAGACTTCATGCTCGGGCCGGCGCGGCGGACCGCCGCCGCCTACGTGCTCCCCGGGCTCGGGACACGCACGACGATTCGCGTTGCCCGCCACGGTGTCAGCGCCGGGAGCCTCGGCGCCGCGCTACTGGCGGTCCACGAGCTGTCAGATCGTCCTGCCCGATCTCCGACCGAGGTGGGGTGATGATCGTCGCCTGTGGTTTTGACCATGCCGGGTACGTGCTGCGCGAGCGCCTGCTCGGGGTCATCGAGGCCGCCGGTCACGAGGTCCTCGACTTCGGCACCGACCGTCCCGAGCCGATCGATTATCCCGACAAGGCGCTGGAGGTCGGTCACGCCGTCGCGTCCGGCCGCGCTGAGCGGGGGATCATCGTCTGCGGCTCCGGCGCGGGCGTGTCGGTCGCCGCCGCCAAGATCCGCGGAGTTCGCGCCGCCACGATCCACGACACGTACACCGCCCATCAGGGAGTTGAGCATGACGCCGTCAACGTGCTGTGTCTCGGTGGACGCGTGATCGGCGTCGAGGTCGCCGCCCAGATCGTGCTTACCTTCCTGCAGGCCGAGGTGTCCAACGAGGAGCGTCACGTGCGCCGGCGAGCGAAGGTGCAGGAGATCGAGCGCACCGCCGGCGACGTCTCGTTCGGAGCCTGATCGCTGTGGCCGACCGAATCCTCGTGGTGCGTCACGGTGCTACCGAATGGAGCGTTTCGGGCCAGCACACCAGCAGCACCGACCTGCCGTTGTTGGAGCAGGGGCGCGAGCAGGCCGTCGCCGTCGCCGACAAGCTCGCCGGAACCGAGTTTGAGCTGGTGCTCTGCAGCCCGCTGCGCCGCGCCCGGGAGACGTGCGAGCTCGCCGGGTTCAGCGACGCGGCCGAGATCTGTGAGGACCTCGTCGAATGGGGCTACGGGGACTACGAGGGTCTGACGTCCCCTGAGATCTGGGAGCTCGCTCCATCCTGGAATCTGTGGCGCGACGGATGCCCGGGCGGGGAGTACCCGGCTGAGATCGCGGCCCGCGTCGACCGGGTGCTCAAGCGCTTTGACGAGATCGACGGCAACGGCCTGGCGTTCGCCCACGGCCACGTGCTGCGGGTGCTGACGGCGCGGTGGCTGGAGATGGAGGGGTCGGCCGGCGCCCGGTTCAAGCTGGACGCCGGCTCGATCGGCATGCTCGGGCACGAGCGCGCCACCCGGGTCGTCGAGCGCTGGAGCGTCTAGAGCTCCCGCGAGCGCCATGACAGATGTCATGGCGCAATTGAGCCGCACGCCACTTA
>JBAWFG010000382.1:0-6363 GCA_049591655.1 Solirubrobacteraceae bacterium | reverse complement strand
GGCGGTCACCGACTGGGCCCGGGCGCGCGGCTGCAGCCGGGTGTACTGGTCAACGCACGAGAGCAACACGACGGCCCGCCGGCTCTACGACACCGTCGCCGAGTACCGCGGCTTCATCCGCTACGAGCTCAATCTCTGATCCACCTGGGATCGGCTGGCGCGGGTGGAATCGGCTGGCGCCGGTGGAATCGGCTGGCGCCGGTGGAATCGGCTGGCGCCGGTGGAATCGGCTGGCGCCGGTGGGATCGGCTGGCGCCGGTGGGATCGGCTGGCGCCGATCCCATTGGGAGATCGCCCTGCGGGCGACTCCCGGGCCTCGGTTATCGCCGGCGGTGCTGGTGGCTGCGCTCGGTCCACCAGGTCTCAAGGTCGTCGCGCTGGTGGGGGAGGGGGTCGGCTGATGGCTTACGCCGGCGGACCTGGGCGAGCGCCTCATCGAGTGACATTCCGTCGCTGATCGCCACCGCCCCGACGGCGACCGCCGCCGAGCGCTGCCACCCGGCGCGGCAGTGGACGTAGGCGAGCCTGCCCTCCTTGAGCCAGGCGATGACCTGGCGGACCGCCGCCTCCAGCAGGTCGGCGGGCAGGCGACCGAAGTCGGTCAGGCGCATGCGCGCCTCGGTGATCCCCGCGTCGCGCAGGGCATCCTCGACGACGAGCCGCTGACCGGGCGGGTACTCCTGGTCCTCGACGAGGTTGAGGATCCGCTGCACGCCCATCAGCGACAGCGTCGCGACGTCGTCGTGATCGAGCGGGTAGGCGCCGATGATCAGCCCGTCATGGACATCGGCAAAGCCGTAGGACCGGAACCATTCCGACATGCCGTAATCATCGCCGGTGGACGCGTGGGGTGCTCCCGTGGGTGCGCAGACGCCCCCCGCCCCATGATTGGATAGGCCGATGGACGTCCCCATCCCCACCCCCGTTACCGATGGTGTTCACGTGGCCGGGACCCTGGCGCGCGCCGGGATCCTGCGCCCCTCACGCCCCGACCGCGCCCTACGCGCGATCGTCGGCCTGCACCGCTTCGGACCGACACTGGCGGCCGGCTACCTCGGTGCGGCTGCTCGCTACCCGGCGGCGCCGGCGCTGATCGACGAGCTCGGCACGCTCACCTTCGCCGAGGTCGACCGGCGCACCAACGCGCTCGCCCGCGGCCTGGCCGGTCACGGTCTCCGGGAGGGCGACACGATCGCACTGCTGTGCCGCAACCATCGCGGCATGGTGGAGGCGAGCGTCGCCGCGTCCAAGCTCGGCGTCCACGTTGTGTTCCTCAACACCGGCTTCGCGGGACCCCAGGTCACCGAGGTCGTCGCCCGTGAGGGCGCCGCCGCGATCGTCTATGACGAGGAGTTCCGCCCCGTCGTCGCCGCTGCACGCGACGGCCGCGTCTCGCTGGTGGCCTGGACCGAGGGCCCGGACCCCACGGGCGACACCACGTTGCAGGAGCTCATCGACACCCGAGTCGGCGACCCCCTGCCGGCACCCGAGCAGCCGGGCCGGGCGATCATCCTCACCTCCGGCACGACCGGCACGCCCAAGGGCGCCAACCGGCCGAGCCCCAACTCGCTCAGCCCGGTTGCCGCGCTGCTGTCGGCGATCCCGCTGCGTGCCCGCCAGACGACCGTCATCTCGGCCCCGCTGTTTCACGCCTGGGGCTTTGCCCACATGCTGCTCTCCACCGCACTGGCCTCGACGCTCGTCCTGCGCCGCCGCTTCGACCCTGAGGACACCCTCCGGGCGATCGCTGAGCACCGAGCCGGCGCCATGATCGTCGTCCCGGTCATGCTGCAGCGGATGCTCGAGGCCGGCCCGGAGGCGATCCGCGCCCACGACACGACGTCGCTCAACGTCATCGCCGTCAGCGGCTCGGCGCTGCCCGGCCCGCTCGCGGCCCGCGTGATGGACGCGTTCGGCGACAAGCTCTACAACCTCTATGGCTCCACCGAGGTCGCCTGGGCGACGATCGCCTCCCCACAGGATCTCCGGCAGGCCCCCGGCACCGCCGGCCGCCCGCCGCGCGGCACCATCGTCAAGGTGCTCGGCGACGCCTACGAGGAGCTGCCGGCCGGGACCTCCGGGCGCATCTTCGTCGGCTCCGAGATGCTGTTCGAGGGCTACACCGGGGGTGGCGACAAGGATCGCAGCGGCGGGCTGATGGCCACCGGCGACGTCGGTCACTTCGATGCCGAGGGGCGCCTGTTCGTCGACGGGCGTGACGACGACATGATCGTCTCCGGCGGCGAGAACGTGTTCCCCGCCGAGGTCGAGGACCTGCTCGCCGGGCACCCCGCGGTCCGGGAGGTGGCGGTGCTCGGCGTCCCCGACGACGAGTTCGGGCAGCGCCTGCGGGCCGTGGTCAGCCTGCAGCCGGGCGCCACCGTCACCGAGGCCGAGATCCAGGACCACGTCCGCGCGCACCTGGCGCGCTACAAGGTCCCGCGGGAGGTGTCCTTCGTCGACGCGTTGCCGCGCAACGCGACCGGGAAGATCCTCAAGCGCCAGCTGCGCTGAGAGTGTTTGCGCGCGGAACCCCTGAGTACCCTCGGGGTATGCCCCTGCGCACCGACACATTTGACCTGGGGGGACTGCGACTGACCACCGGCGAGGGCCGCCGGCTTGACCTCCAGGTCGGCATCGATCCGTTCGAGCTGGCCGGCGAGGCCTACACCGTCGACCCCGATGTCGTCCCCGTCCACCTGCAGGTCTCCCGCACCACCGGCTCCGGCTACGCCCTGAGGATCCGCTTTGCGGCAACGCTCAGCGGCCCCTGCATGCGCTGCCTGTCACCCGCCACGCCCACCTTCGAGGTCGAGGCCCGCGAGGTCTCCCAGCCCGGCGAGGGCGACGAGCTGGAGTCTCCGTACGTGCAGGATGGCGTGCTGGACCTGCACTCCTGGGTGCGCGATGCGCTGGCGCTGACGCTTCCGGCCCAGATCCTGTGCCGTCCTGACTGCGCCGGTCTGTGCCCGGAATGCGGGGCGGATCTGAACCTGGCCGGCCCTGACCATGCCCACGAGCGGGAGCCTGATCCGCGATGGGCCAAACTGTCCGAGCTGCGTTTCGACTGACGCCGCTGCGGTGAGATGATCCAGCGGGATGGGCGATCTCCCGCATCGTGTGGGGAACGAGGTCGTCCACACGGGATCGAGCACCCGCGGTCTTTGGTCGATCAGTCATGGAAATGCACCGCGCCGGTGAGCCATCCCGGCCTCAGAAAACGGGAGAGGCGATTGCGCCGCTCCGCGGGCTCCTGGAGCTCGTCCGGCTAACGCGCCAGCAGACCGACCTGCTCCAGACGCTACGCGTCGTCGCCGGCACGGTGTCGGAGTCGCTGGGCTTCGCGACCGTGGTCATCAACGTCTTTCACCCCGAGCGCGACGAATACGAGGTCGTCGCCGTCCAGGGCAGCGACCACGCCCGGCAGCTGCTCATGGGCCAGGTCAGCGGCGCCGACACCTGGACGCCGTACCTCAATCCCCGATTCCTGCGCCACGGTGCCTACTGGGTGCCGGAGGGATCGCTCACGCACGAGCCGTCGGTCACCTGGTACACGCCGGCGGTCGCGCCCGACGGGCCGGCGGATGAAAGCCACTGGCATCCCGACGACGCGCTGTTCGCCACCCTGGAGGGTGCCGGCGGGCGCCGCTACGGGGTCATCTCCGTCGACGACCCCGCGTCCGGCCTGCGCCCCGCCGACGAGCAGCTCGAGGTGCTCGGCGCGCTCGCTGCCCACGCCTCGCTGGCGATCGAGAGCTCGCGCCAGGTGGCGGCTCTGCAGGGGGCGCTCGCCCGCAACCGCGCCGTCATCGCCTCCACGCTGGAGGCGGTGATCGCCGTCGATCGCGAGGATCGGCTGATCGAGTTCAACAACGCCGCCGAACGGGCCTTTGACTATCGCGCCGAGGATGTGCTGGGGCGCGACGTCGCCGACCTGCTCATCCCCGCCGCCGGCCGTGAGGTGTATCGCCGGAATGCCCGGCGGGTCCGCCAGAACCCGGACTCCAGCCTGCTCGACCGCCGGATCGAGACGCTCGGGATGCGCAGCGACGGCAGTGAGTTCCCCGTCGAGCTCACCGTCACGCGGGTTGAGAACACCGAGCCCGAGGGGCCGGTCTTCTACGCGTTCCTGCGCGACATCGCCGAGCGCCGCCGCAGCGAGGAACAGCTCGCCTACCTCGCCTACCACGACGCGCTCACCGGTCTGCCCAACCGCAGCATGGTCGAGCAGCAGCTCGACCTGGCGCTGGCCCGGGCCCGGCGCGCCGGGCAGGCGGTGGCACTGATGTTCGTCGACCTCGACGATTTCAAGGAGGTCAACGACCGCCTCGGTCACGCCGCCGGCGACCGGCTGCTGGCGGCCGTCTCCAACCGGCTGCGCGGGGTCCTGCGCGACAGCGACGTGCTCGCCCGCCAGGGCGGCGACGAGTTCCTCGTGCTGCTCGCCGACCTCGCCGACAATCCCGCCACGGCGGCGGAGCACGTCGGTATGAAATTGCTCGACACGCTCCGCGAGCCCTACGTCGTCGCCGGTACCGAGGTCCGCACCGGCGCCAGCATCGGCATCAGCCTCTACCCCGACGACGCCGAGGACACCGAGGCGCTGCTGCGTCACGCCGACGCCGCCATGTACGCCGCCAAGGGAGACGGCGGCGGGCGCCTGAGCTTCCATCAGCGTTCGGACAAGCTGAGCTCACGCCGGACGAGCGTGTCGGCTCAGCTGCGCAGCGCGATCGACCAGGGCGAGCTGGAGCTGCACTACCAGCCGGTGTGGGGGCTGGAGGGCGCACGGGAGATCTCGGTCGCCGAGGCGCTCGTGCGCTGGCGCCATCCCGAGCGCGGCCTGCTGGCGCCCGGCAGCTTCATCAACCTCGCTGACCAGAGCAGCGCGGGCGACGAGCTGATGAGCTGGGTGATCGCCGAGGCGTGCCGCCACGCCCGGGCCTGGAGAGCGGATGGCCTGGAGCCGCTGATCGCCGTCAACGTCTCCTCCCATCAGCTGCTGGCCCCTGAGTTCGCCACCCGGTTTGGAGACCAGGTCAGATCGTGCGGCCTTGAGCCGTCCGCGTTCGCCGTCGAGCTGACCGAGTCGGCGTGGACCGTGGACTCGGCCGAGGCGCTCGAGGTTGTCGAGGCGCTGCGCGCGGCCGGCTTCGGGCTCGCGCTGGACGACTTCGGCGCCGGCTACTCGTCGCTCTCGCGCCTCGTCGACCTCGGCTTTGACGCGATCAAGCTCGACGGCCGGCTGCTCGCCGGCGTCCCCGAGGATCCGACCGCGGTCGAGTTGCTGCACGCGGTCATCGGGCTCGCCGCGGTCTGCGGCTCACACATCGTCGCTGAGGGGATCGAGACCGCCGCTCAGCTCGCGTTCCTGCGTGAAGCCGGGATCACCCACGGCCAGGGCTACCACCTCGGCGGTCCGATGTCGGCGGCTGAGCTCACCGACCTGTTGCGCCGAGAGACGATCCGCCCGCCGACCCTGCACCGGCCGCAACCCGTTCGCCCCACCGAGAGCTGACCCCGGGAGCGATCGCCTGCTAGCCTCCTGCCTCGCATGGCGGTCCCCAAGCAGAAGCAATCTCACGCGCGCACCACTCAGCGCCGCTCCACGCACAAGGTCAAGGCACCTGCGTACAACGCATGCCCGACGTGCCACAGCCCCCGCAGGCCCCACCGTGTGTGTCCGGTGTGCGGCAGCTACCGCGGGCGTGAGGTCGTCGCCGAGACCGGCCAGCAGTCGGCCTAGCCCCTCACCAGCATGGTGACCGTCGCCGTTGACGCGGGCGGGGCTGATCTGGGCCCGGCCGAAGTCGCCGCGGGCGCCGCAATCGCCGCCGCCGCCGGCACCCGGGTCATCCTGTTCGGCCCGGCAGACGAGATCGGGACCGTGCCCGACGGGGTCGAGGTCGTCGATGCCCCGGTGTCGATCGCCAAGGCGCCCGACCCGGCGTTCGCCGTCCGCTCAACGCCCGAGGCCTCGATCGTGCAGGCCGCCAAGGCGGTCGCCGACGGCCGCGCCGACGCGCTCGTCTCCGGCGGCTCCACCGGCTCGGCGCTCGCCGCCGGCCTGTTCAACCTGCGGCGAGACCGCGGTATCTACCGTCCCGCGTTGGCGCTCCCGGTCCCGGTGCCCGGCGGCCGCCCGGTGATGCTGCTCGACGTCGGCGCCAACGTCACCTGCCGGCCCGAGCACCTCGTCCAGTTCGCCCACATGGGGTCCGCGTTCACTCAGGCGGTGCTGGGGATCGACAACCCCCGGGTGGCGCTGCTCTCCAACGGCGAGGAGGCGGTCAAGGGCACCCCCGACATCGTCAAGGTTCACGCGCAGCTCGCCGGAGCAGGGGGGACGGGCCTGAACTTCGT
>JBAWFG010000381.1:0-1794 GCA_049591655.1 Solirubrobacteraceae bacterium | reverse complement strand
CGCCGCCGACGCGTCCGATCACGGTGACGCCCTCGACCCCGTCGAGGGCTGCGGCGGAGCCGGAGACAACGAACCCCCGGCCCGGCGCCTCGGCGAACGGCTCGAGCTCTGCGGGCAGGGTGACCGTGGCGCCGATACCACCGGCGATGCACGACTCGGAGATCGCCACCGCGACACCACCCTCGGCGACATCGTGGGCGCTGGCCACGGCGCCGGATCTGACCAGGCCGCGGACCCGCTCGTGGGCGGCGAGCACCGTGGCGGCGTCGATCGGTGGCAGCTCGCCCGTGATCGGCTCGCCGCGCAGCTTGGCCAGCTCAGAACCGGTCGCGGCCGGGGCGAATTCGCCGACGATCGCCACCACGTCGCCGTCTGAGGCGAAGCCGAGCCGGCCGGCGCGAGCCGGATCCGGCAGCCGGCCCACCATCCCGATCACCGGCGTGGGGAAGATCGGCCCGGTCGGGGCCTCGTTGTAGAGCGAGACGTTGCCGCCGACGACCGGGATCCCCAGCGTGTCGCAGGCGCCGGCGATGCCCTCGACCGCCTCGACGAGTTGCCAGGCGACGTGGGGCTTCTCCGGGTTGCCGAAGTTCAGGCAGTTGGTCAGTCCCAGCGGGCTCGCGCCGACGCAGGCGAGGTTGGCGGCACACTCGTAGACCGCCTCGGCGGCGCCGCGGCGCGGGTCGCAGGCCACGCGCCGGCCGTTGCCGTCGATCGCCACGGCGATCGCCTCGCCGGTGGGCAGCATCAGGACGGCGGCGTCGGCGTCCTCGGGCCGGCGCACGGTCCGTGACTGAACGACCGGGTCGTACTGCTCAAACACCGGCCGGCGGGAGGCGATGTTCGCCGAGCCCAACAGCGCCAGCAGCGTCTCGGCAGCCGTCTCCCCGCCACTCAGCACCGCCGGCGCGGGCGCGTACAGCGGCTCGGTGGGCGCCACCGGCTCCAGGTCATACAGCGGGCAGTCGTCGACCAGGATCCCGACCGGCAGGTCCGCTGCGACGTCACCCGCCGAGAGCACCCGCAACCGCCCGGAGTCGTTGACGGTGCCGATCGCGGTGGCCAGGGTCTCCCAGCGCTCACAGACGGCGATCACCTCGTCGACCCGCGCGGGCTCAACGACACACAGCATCCGCTCCTGGGACTCGGAGACCATGATCTCGAAGGGTTCCATTCCGGGCTCGCGCAACGGCACCGCCGAACAGTCGATGTCGAGGCCGACGCCGCCCTTGGAGGCCATCTCCGACGAGGACGAGGTCAGCCCGGCGGCGCCGAGATCCTGCAGTGACACGAGCAACTCGGAGTCGAGCAGCTCCAGGCAGCACTCGAGCAGCTTCTTCTCGGCGAACGGGTCCCCGATCTGGACCGACGGGCGCTTGGCCTCGTCGGACTCGCCGAGCTCGGCCGAGGCCAGCACCGAGGCGCCGCCGATCCCGTCACGGCCGGTGAGGGCGCCGAGCAGCACGAGCACGTTGCCGGGTCCCGCGGCGGCAGCCCGGATCAGGCGCTCGTGGGGCGCCAGGCCGAGGCACATGGCGTTGACCAGGCAGTTCTGCTCGTAGCTGGACTCGAAGTAGATCTCCCCGCCGACCGTCGGGACGCCGATCGAGTTCCCGTAATGGCCGATGCCACCGACAGCGCGGTCCAGGAGATAGCGCGAGCGTTCGGACTGCGCCACCTCGCCGAAGCGCAGCGAATCGAGCACCGCGATCGGTCGCGCGCCCACGGCGAACACGTCACGCAGAATCCCGCCGACCCCGGTGGCCGCACCCTGGAAGGGCTCCACGGCACTGG
>JBAWFG010000380.1:0-1999 GCA_049591655.1 Solirubrobacteraceae bacterium | reverse complement strand
TCCGTCCGCAGCGTGTTCGTCAACGTCTTCGGCGGCATCACCGCCTGCGACGCGGTGGCCAACGGCATCGTCGGCGCGCTCGACCTGCTCGGCGACGAAGCCACCAAGCCCCTTGTCGTCCGCCTCGACGGCAACAACGTCGTCGAAGGACGGCGCATTCTCACCGAGGCCGCGCACCCGCTGGTGACGCTGGTCGACACCATGGACGACGCGGCCGACAAGGCCGCCGAACTCGCCAACGCGGGGAAGTGACCCAGTGAGCATCTTTCTCAACGAGCAGTCCCTGATCATCGTCCAGGGCATGACCGGCTCCGAAGGCATGAAGCACACCCGCCGCATGCTCGCCTCGGGCAGCAACGTCGTCGGCGGCGTGAACGCGCGCAAGGCCGGCACGAAGGTGGACGTCGACGGCACCCCGCTGCCGGTCTTCGGCTCGGTCGCCGAGGCGATGGCCGAGACCGGCGCGAACGTGACGGTCGGGTTCGTCCCGCCGGCGTTCACCAAGGACTCGGTCGTCGAGGCCGTCGACGCCGAGATCCCGCTGGCCGTCGTGATCACCGAGGGCGTGCCGGTGCACGACACCGCGACGTTCTGGGCGCACGCCCAGGGCAAGCGCACCCGCATCGTCGGGCCGAACTGCCCGGGCGTGATCAGCCCGGGCAAGGCCAACGCGGGCATCATCCCCGCCGACATCACGAAGGCGGGCCGGATCGGTCTGGTGTCGAAGTCCGGCACGCTGACCTACCAGATGATGTACGAGTTGCGCGATCTCGGCTTCTCGACCTGCGTCGGCATCGGCGGCGACCCGATCATCGGCACCACGCACATCGACTGCCTCGAGGCGTTCCAGGCCGACCCCGAGACCGACGCCATCGTGATGATCGGCGAGATCGGCGGCGACGCCGAGGAGCGGGCGGCTGCCTACATCTCGGCGCACGTCACGAAGCCGGTCGTCGGGTACGTGGCGGGCTTCACCGCCCCCGAGGGCAAGACTATGGGACACGCCGGTGCGATCGTGTCCGGCTCCTCGGGCACCGCGGCGGCGAAGAAGGAAGCGTTGGAAGCTGCCGGGGTCAAGGTGGGCAAGACCCCGTCGGAGACGGCCCGGCTGATGCGCGAGATCGTCGGGGGTTGAGTGCCTGCCGGGGGGCACGCTGAGGGCACCCTGAGCGGCGAGATTCGGGCTTTTCGTCTGAATCATCACGTTTTGGTCGCGGGACGATACCCGAACTCTGCCCGAAAGTACCGGCGTTGCCTGTAGCAGCGGCTGTGTATCGGCGCTAGCTTCATGCATCGGGAGGTTCCCGTATCCGATGTAGGAGCATGCAGATGACGTTCCAGCCGCCGCCACCGCCGCCCCCCCAGGGGCCGCCACCGCCGCAGGGTCCGCCACCGCAGGGCCCTCCGCCGCAGGGCCCGCCGCCCGGCCAGTGGGGACCGCCGCCCGGCCGCCCCGCGAGCTCCTTCGACCCGAAGACGATCAACCAGCTCGACTGGGGCATTCTCGGCGCCGGACTGCTCGCCTTCATCTTCAGCTTCGTCAGCTACTACACGTTCTCCTACGGCCCGTACTCGGTCGGTGAGAACGCCTGGCACGGCTTCTTCGGCTGGTTCGCCATGCTGCTCGCGGTGATCGGGTCCGCCGTGGTCGCGCTGGAGCTGTTCATGCCGCACGTGAAGCTGCCGTTCCCGAACCGGCTGATCGCCCTCGCCGCGTACGCGCTGGCGACGCTGTGCGTGATCCTCGCCCTGTTCGTGACCCCGGGCTACCTCGGCGTCGACGTGCCGAGCAGCATCGACGAGGGTCACGGCTTCGGCTACTGGATCAGCCTGATCGTGATCGTCGCCGGGCTCGTCCTGTCGTTCATGCGCTTCCAGCAGACCGGCGGCCAGCTGCCGATCGGCAAGGGTGCGGGGCACCACAGCGCGCCGACCGGACCGCCGCCGGGTTACGCACCGCCGCCACCTCCGCCCGGTTACGGGCCGCCGCCCTCGCCGC
>JBAWFG010000379.1:0-2615 GCA_049591655.1 Solirubrobacteraceae bacterium | reverse complement strand
AACCTGGTGACCCCGATCTGCGACGCGATGATGGACTCGGTCCCGGTGGTGTTCATCACCGGTCAGGTGCAGACGCATCTGCTCGGCACCGACGGCTTCCAGGAGGCCGACACGATCGGTATCACGATGCCGATCGTCAAGCACAGCTTCATGATCCAGCACCCGCTGGAGCTTCCCCGCACGATCCACGAGGCATTCCACATCGCGCGGACCGGCCGCCCGGGGCCGGTCGTGGTCGACATCCCCCAGGATCTGAGCCGTGCCGACATCCCGTATGAGCCCGTCGACGACGTGCACCTGCCCGGCTACCAGCCGACCACCGACGGCAACCAGAAGCAGATCCGGCTGGCCGCCAAGGCGCTGGCCAACGCGCGGCGGCCGGTGATCTACGCAGGCGGTGGCGTGGTCAGCGCCAATGCCGCGGCCGAGCTCACCGATCTGGCCACCTCGGACCGGTTCCCGGTCACCTGCACCGTGATGGGGCTCGGTGCCTTCCCGGCGCCGCATCCCCAGTGGCTGGGCATGCTGGGCATGCACGGGACGCGGACCGCCAACTACGCGATGGATGAGGCCGACCTGATCATCGCCATCGGCGCCCGATTCGACGATCGCATCACCGGCAAGCTGTCGGAGTTCGCCCCGCGGGCGAAGTTCATCCACATCGACATCGATCCGGCGGAGATCTCCAAGAACGTGCCCGCACACATCCCGATTGTCGGGGATGCCCGCAACATCCTGCCGCGGCTGACCGCCGAGTACCGGGCGCTGGCGCCGGATGGGACCCGCCTGGAGGAGTGGTGGTCACGGATCGGCCTCTGGCAGGAGCGCCACCCGCTCGTCTACGAGGATTCGTCCGACAGCGAGATCAAGCCCCAGTACATGATCCAGGCGCTGTATGAGGCGACCGGCGGCGATGCGATCGTCGCCTCGGACGTCGGGCAGCACCAGATGTGGGCGGCCCAGCACTACCACTTCCCCCAGCCGCGGCGGTGGATCAACTCCGGCGGCCTGGGAACGATGGGCTTCGGTCTGCCCGCGGCGATGGGCGCCAAGGTCGGGTGCCCGGATCAGACCGTGGTCTGCATCGCCGGTGACGGCTCGGTGCAGATGAACATGCAGGAGCTCGCCACGTGCTCCCAGGAGGGCATCGCGATCAAGGTGTTCATCATGAACAACGGCTACCTGGGCATGGTGCGCCAGTGGCAGGAGCTGTTCTGGGACAAGCGTTACAGCCAGGTCGACATGGGACAGTGGCCGGACTTCGTCAAGGTGGCCGATGCCTACGGCGCGACCGGGATGCGCCTCACCGACAAGCGCACCCTTGTCGAGGACATGCGCCAAGCGCTGGCCACCGAGGGGCCGGTGCTCGTCGATGTCCGCGTCGCCCCGGAGGAGAACGTGTACCCGATGATCGCGCCCGGCCAGGCCGCGCGCAACATGGTGGGGTGAGGACGATGGGCGAACCGGCCACCAAGGACGTCCTGTCGCTCGACGAGCTCGAGGCCGCAGTCGGACTGCGAACCGGACGCAAGCACATCGTCTCGATCCTCGTCGAGAACAAGCCCGGCGTGCTGACCCGGATCACCGGGCTGTTCGCCCGGCGCGGGTTCAACATCGACACCCTCGCCGTCGGCCCGACCGACGACGAGAAGCTCAGCCGCATCACCCTGACCCTCGACGGCGCCGTCCACCCGATCGATCAGGTCACCAAGCAGTTGCACAAGCTCGTCAACGTGCTCAAGATCCGCGACCTGGAGCCAGGGGAGACGCTGTCCCGGGAGCTGGCGCTGTTCAAGGTCAACGCCGACGGCGGGTCCCGGGCCGAGGTCATGCAGATCTGCGAGATCTTCCGCGCCAAGGTCGTCGACGTGACCAAGCGCTCGGTCGTCGTGGAGGTGACCGGCACCTGCGACAAGGTTGATGCCTTCGAGGCGCTGGTCCGGCCGTTCGGACTCATCGAGATGGCGAGGACAGGGGAGATCGCCATCTCACGCGGGCGAGGTGAGACATAGATACTCGAGCTTGATGCGATCGCGGCGCGCCAGGATGAGCGGGCCGCAATCGAACCGACCTGCATCGCTCGGGGGGGCGACGACAATTTGATGATGGTCCACCTGCCGTCCCGGCTCTCCGGGACAGCGGTGCTGATCGTGCCACCGTTCGGCTGGCAGGAGGTCTGCAGCTACCGTGCGCTGCGGACCTGGGCGGAAGCCCTGGCCGACGCGGGTCACGCTGCCGCGCGGCTCACCCTGCCCGGTACCGGCGACAGCGCCGGGGACGCAGCCGGCGGGGCGGACATGGTTTCCGACTGGTGCGCGGCGATCGGCGATGCGGCGCGTCAGTTGCAGGAGCGCTTCAGCCCCCGGCGTCTCGTCATTCTGGGCATCGGGCTCGGCGGCCTGCTCGCGGTGCGGGCGCTGGCCGGCTCCGCGCCGGTCGACGAGCTCATCCTCTGGGACGTGCCCTCCCGAGGGCGGACCCTGGTGCGTGAGATGATCGGCCACTCGCGGATCATTGCCGCCGAGTTCCCCGAAGACGAGCGCGACGTCGCCGCTGGCCCCGAGACCGTGGAGCTCACGGGGTACGGGATCGGCGCCGACACGGTCGCCACGTTG
>JBAWFG010000378.1:0-4811 GCA_049591655.1 Solirubrobacteraceae bacterium | reverse complement strand
GCGCGAGGGCGATGGCCACCCCTGCGGCCGCAAGCGCGACACCGGCGCCGAGACCCCAACTGCGACGGGAGCTTTCAGAAAGCGAGGACGACATGGCTGCTCCTTCGTGAGTGGTCGATGCTTCTGCCACTCAAGGACGCCATGTCTAAAGCGATCCTTCCCCGCCGCGCTGGCTGGCGCGGCGGGACTGCAGGATGCGCGCCGCGGCGTGGGAGCTGCGGCGTGGGAGCTCCGGCGTGGGCTAGCTTGCTCCGCCGGCCATTGCCGGCAGGATCACGAGCGTGTCGGCGTCGCCGACCGACGTGTCAAGCCCGTCGAGCACGCGGACGTCCTCGTCGTTGAGGTAGACGTTGACGTACCGGTTCAGACCGCCGTCGGCGGCGAACAGCTGGGACTGCGTCTCAGGGTGCTGGTCGGCTACGGAGCGCAGGATCTCACCGACGGACGAGCCGTCGGCACTGAGCTGCTTTTCGCCGCCGACTGCCGAGCGCAGCACGGGGGGGATTCTGATGGTGGCCATAGCGGGTGAGACTAGTGCGCGCCGGCGCAGAACGCCTCGTAGTCAGGGAACACGCCGAGCTCCTCGTCGGCGATCTCCTCCGGGTGGCGGGAGCAGATCGGGCACTGCGGGTCACGGCGGACGCGGACCTCGCTCGTCGTCGCGGCCAGCGCGTCGTACATGAGCAGACGGCCGACCAGCGGCTCGCCCTCGCCGAGGATCAGTTTGATGACCTCGGTCGCCTGCAGCAGACCCATCGTGCCCGGCAGTACGCCGAGGACGCCGTTGGCGCCGCACGACGGTGCCAGCTCGGCCGGCGGCGGAACCGGGAACAGGCAGCGGTAGCACGGTCCGTCGTAGGGCTTGAAGACCGACAGCTGCCCCTCGAAGCCGAGGATCGCGGCCGATACGACCGGAATGTTGAGGCGCACCGACGCATCGTTGAGCAGGTACCGGGTCGGGAAGTTGTCCAGGCCGTCGACCACGATGTCGTAGTCGGGCAGGATGTCCATGATGTTCTCGGGCCCGATCCGGACGGGGTACTTCTGCACGTTGACGTCGGGGTTGAGCGCGTTGATCGTGATCTCGGCGGACTCGACCTTCGGCACGCCGACGCGGTCGGAGGTATGGATCACCTGGCGCTGAAGGTTGGACAGGTCGACCGTGTCGTCGTCGACGATCCCGAGCGTGCCCACGCCGGCCGCCGCGAGATACAGCGCGGTCGGGGAGCCCAGACCGCCGGCGCCGAGCAGCAGCACCTTGGCGTCGAGCAGCTTCTGCTGGCCCTCGGCGCCGACCTCGGGGAGCAGGAGGTGACGGGAGTAGCGGTCGCGCTGCTCAGCGGTGAGCGTGCGCGGCTGCTCGACGTCGTACCCACGGTCCTTCCACAGCGTGATGCCGCCGGTCATCGACTCGACGTGCTCGTAGCCGAGGTCGTCGAGCAGCGTGCGTGCGGCCCAGGCCGAGCGGTTGCCCGACTGGCAATAGAGGATCACGGGCTGGGAGCGGTCGGGCGCGGCCCCCTCGATGCGTGACTCCAGGAACGACTTCGGCACGTGCTTGGCGCCGGGGATATGCCCGGTCCCCCACTCCTCGGTCTCACGCACATCGATGACGACCGCGCCGCCCGAGAGCTGCTCCCGCACGACCGACGGATCGACCTCTTCGATCCGGCTCTTGATCTGACGGAGTACTTCGGCTCCGGACGGGCTCATGGTTGGAAACTCCTCAAAGGCACTAGGGATTCAATACTTCAGGGAGTATAGCGACGCTGCGAGCCTCCCGGGAGGGGTCAGAGCGCGTTCGGAATGGGCGCCCTGGCCGGCAGCCCGGCGCGCTCGTATTCCGCGTAATAGGCCCGCCAGAGCTCGGGATCGGGCGGCCGCTGCGGCGACCGTGCGGCCACGAGTTCGGCGAGGCCATCCAGGCACCCCTCCCAGCCGGCGGCATCACGGGCGGCCTTCTCCGCGCTGTCAAGCGCGACGCTGAACGCCAGCCGGCACGCTGCGCCCTCCTCGGCGGGCGCCAACTCGAAGGTCAGCAGGTCATCCCCCCAGGTGAACACCAGGCGCCGGGGCGGGCTGACCTCACGGATCTCCCCGCTCAGCGTGGGGTAGTCGCCGTGGGTGAAGGCAAAGCGAATCGGCTCCCCGACGCGCAGCTCGTCGAATTCGACGGTGGTGGGAAACCACTGCTCCAGGCGCTCGGGCTCGGTCACCGCGCGCCACACCGCCTCGGGCGGGTGCGGGAAGGTGCGCTCAAACCGCACGATCGGATTGCCGTCGTGCTCGCTATAGGTTCCGCTGATCGGCATGCCGGATCACTCCTCCTGGTTCTCGGTTTTGTCGAGGTGGGCGCCGAGTGCGTCCAGGCGCTCCTCCCAGAATTGCCGGAAGGGAGCCAGCCACCCGTCAAGCTCGGCGAGCGGCGCCGGATCCAGCGCGTAGACCCGGCGCTGGGCATCGGTGTGGACCGTGACCAGGCCGGCCTCGCGCAGCGTGCGCAGGTGCTTGGAGGTGCCGGGCTGGCTGAGCCCCAGCTCCCGGGTCAGCTCCCCCACCGAGCGAGGCCGGTGGGCCAGCAGCGCCACCACCGCGCGCCGGTGGGGGTCGGCCAGAGCGCTCCACGTTGATGCCATCTCTGGAATATAACCAATTTCGCATATACACGTCGCGCAGCGCCGCGTACCATCAGCGCCGCGATGCGCGCCCCCGTCGACCACATTCTCGCCCCGGCGTTCCCGGCCCGGTTGCCGTGGGTCAACGTCGCCCCGCTGCGGATGGACCAGCAGATCGGCCGCCCCGTGCTCGTCGAGTTCTGGGACTTCTGCCGCGTGAACTCGATCCGGACCCTCCCCTACCTCCGGGCCTGGCACGAGCGCTACGAGGCCCGCGGGCTGCGGGTGATCGGCATCCAC
This sequence comes from Solirubrobacteraceae bacterium, assembly GCA_049591655.1. GTDB lineage: Bacteria > Actinomycetota > Thermoleophilia > Solirubrobacterales > Solirubrobacteraceae > Palsa-465. The sequence continues at coordinate 1,896 of JBAWFG010000378.1, read as the reverse complement.
GCGTCGGGCTTTGAGCCGTCGGCCGACCCCGAGGCGGTCCGCGAGGCGGTCGCCCGGCTCGAGGTCCCCTATCCCGTCGTCGTCGACGTCGAGCTGGCGATCTGGCAGGAGTACGGCAACCTCGGCTGGCCCGCCCGCTACCTGTTCAATCAGCAGGGCCGGCTGTTTGACTACCACTACGGCGAGGGCGGCTACGCGGACACCGAGCTCGCCATCCAGGAGCTGCTCGAGATCGAGGAGCCGGTGATCGCGCCGCTGCGTCCCGAGGACGACCCCGGCGCCGAACTCGTGATCCAGACCGACGATGTCCCCGGTCCCTACAGCGGCCCCTACGAGGCCGGCGCGGTGTGGGCGGTCCTCGACGGCGAGGGTGAGGTCACCGCCAACGGCCGTTCGGTGTCCGTCGATCACCCCGGCGCCTACGAGCTCATCTCCCACCCGCGCAGTACCGCCGGGGTGCTCGAGCTGGAGGTCGGTGACGGCGTGGAGTGCTTCGGGGTGTGCTTTACGCCGGGCCTCGCCTGAGGCGCGCGGCGCCGCCCCGTGCGGACGAGCACCGGCCACCCCACCGCACGTCAAGGGCGGGCAACGAAGGTGGGACAGGCGCGCGCCGCCGAGCTCCTCGTCGGGCCCCGCTATGCAGAGCGTGACAAATCCGGTCCGCCGCCCCGGGATGTGACGCAAAATGCACGCCAGGCCCCTCATCTGCGACAGGCCCGCGGGCCGGGCCCCGGATTTGTCACCAAGTGCGAGTCGGCCGCCGCACCGGTCCGGCCGGAGCCGCTTCGTTGGTCGATTTTCCGTGCCAGAGCTGGAGAAATCGGACAACATCCCCGGGCCGGGGCCGGGGCCGGGGCCGGGGTCGGGCTTGCCACGGCCGGGGCAGGCGTCCACCCCGGGCCGAGGTCAGACGTCGAGCAGGTTGACGAGCTCCGGCTCGCCGCCGTCTCGCACCCACACGCCGAACCCCACCCGGTAGGGGCTGCGCGCCGGGTCAGGCCCGGTGAAGGTCGGCTCGTGCACCCAGCAGCCGCTGTTGATCAAGCGGACGCCGCCGGGGGTGATCCACTCGGCGACGTCGTCGCCGGGCAGGGGCCCGGCGCGGTGGGTGTGGCCGAAGATCAGGTGCCGGGGGCGCGCCCCGAGCCGCTCTGAGACCTCGCCGATCGCCCGCAGCCCGGCCGATCGCAGGGCGGCGCCGGTGAGCTGCGGATGCAATGGCCCGAGGCCCGCCCGGTTCAGGCCGGCGACCGCAGCCGGCCAGCCGAGGGCGATCGCGCGGGCGCGCAATGTCCGCCGCCGGGACCCGGTCAGCGCCCGCCAGCCCCGGACCGATCCTCCGTGCAGCATGCCGCTGCGGGCCGGATCGGCGAGTTGGGCGACCGCGTGCACCCAGGCGTAGATCGGAGCGAGCGCCGCCTCGTAGTCCTCGGCCGCCCGCGGTCCGCTCGCCGGCAATCCGACGACGCGCCGCATCACTCCGGCGCCGAGCCGCTCCAGCGTCGGGACGGTGAGATGGAGGTCGAGGTAGTGGCCGTGGGTGGCGTAGACGTCGTCGCGCAGCCACACGCCGGGGTAGGCGCCGCGGACCCGGGCGGGAGCGAGCAGCTCGGCGATCTCATGCAGCGGGTCCCCGGGGAGGATCTCGATCTCTGACTCATGCCCGAGCGGCGGAGGCGGGGCGGCGGCGGCCCGCCGCTGAGCCCAGCCCTGACTCAAATGATGGTCGTGGTTGCCGGGGACGATCACCACCTCGGCCGACTCGCCGTGCGCCGCCCCGAGCTCCCGCAGAGGGGCGGCGGCGGCGCGGATGGCCTCACGCATCGGGCCGTGACGGAGCTCGAGCAGATCACCGAGCAGCACGAGACGGTCACAGCCGGCGACCGCGCGCAAGAG
>JBAWFG010000377.1:0-3130 GCA_049591655.1 Solirubrobacteraceae bacterium | reverse complement strand
GCCCACCGGCGTGGGGGCGGCGCTCGCCCGGTTCGCCGGGTCGGGCGCGGTGCCCGCCTGAGAGGCCGGGGCGGTGCCCGGCTGTGAGGCCGGGGCGGTGCCCGGCTGGGAGGCCGGGCGGGAGACTGCCTAGCATCGCCGGGGTGGATGCGTCGCTGAACCCCGCGCTCGCCGAGGCGCGCTTCTGCCCGCGCTGTGGGCAGGCGGCCGAGATCGACTACCCACGCCGGATCGTCTGCCCGCACTGCGGCTACGCCGCCTATTACAACCCCAAGCCGGTGGCGGCGGCGATCCCGATCGACGACGCCGGGCGGGTCATCCTGCTGCGGCGGGGGTTTGATCCGGGGCAGGGGCTGTGGACGTTTCCGGGTGGATTCGTCGATCTTGGCGAGTCGGTTCCCGACGCCGCGCGCCGGGAGACCGACGAGGAGCTGGGCCTGGCGATCGAGCTCGAATCGCTCGTCGGCGTCTACTCGCGCCCCGAGGACCGGGTCGTGCTGATCGTCTATCGCGCCCGGGCGCTTGGGCGACCGGCCACCTCGCCGGAGGCGACCGAGGTCACAGCCTTCGCCCCGGATGAGATCCCATGGCCGGAGCTCGCATTCTGGTCGACCACCCAGGCGCTGCGCGACGCGCAGCTGGGCTAAGCCCTGCGGCAGCTCAGGCGCCCCCGGGCGCCTGTGGACTGCGGCCCACGAGCACCGCGCGTTGCACCCCGCGGGCAAACGGCCGGTCCCAGCGATGCTCATGCACGACCGTCATGCCGGCCAGACGGCTGCGCACGTGCTCGACGGTCAGCGCGTTGGGCTGTCCGGCCGAGGGCTCGTTGCCGAGGTCGAACAGGAGGATGAAGGTGCCGCCCGGCGCCAGGATGCGCCGGGCCTCGGCGATCACTCCGTCGGGATCATCGGCGTAGTCGAGACTGTTGCGCGCCAGCACGACATCGGCCGAGCCACGGACCAGCGGGATGTGTTCGCCCCCGGTCGCCAGGTAGATCGCATCAGAGCCGGGCAGCAGCAGACCATGCTCGGCGTAGCGGTCCGCGAGCGGGTCGACGCCGATGCTGACCCGGGCCGGGCAGGCGTCGGGAAACCCGAGCGGCCCGGGGCCGATATCGACCACCACCTTGCCGTCGAAGAACCCCGGATCCTCGATCGCCGCCTCGCTGAGCACCCGCCGCACCTCGGCGCGCGCCTGTTGGTGGCGTCGCGCGAGGTAGGTCGAGGCGACCTCGGCCTCTCCAATCAGCTCCAGCGCGTCGGGCGGGCTGAGCTCGCCGCGGCGCAACGCCGGTTCCCAATGCTCCAGCCACCAGCCGAGCTGGAGGTCGTGCTTGCTCGGAGCCCGGCGCCAGCGCCGCAGCAGGGTCCGAACAGGGTCACCGGCCGACACGGTCGCCGAGGTCGGGAGCGTTGACGCTCACATGGTCGTTGGGGCTCATGCGCCCGCCTCCGTCGAGCTCAGGCGCGCGTCGATGGCGTCCAGCCGCGCCAGGACAGCGGCGATGTCGGCCTTGGTCGCGCTCTGCTCTGAGGTCCGCAACGACAGGATCAGCTGACCGCTGGGCTCAAGCACGCCGTGATCGACCTCCGACAGCGAGTTGCCGTTCTGCACCCGGATCGCATGTTCGAGCTCCTGGGGGCGCAGCGCCAGGTGACGCATGGCTCCGGGCACGGTGTGGCCGTCCTCGATGACCGTCGTCGAGGCGCCCTCGAGCACGCGGGCCGCCGTGGGCGAGTGGGCGATGAGCCGGTTGAGCGCCGCGTTGACGGCGACGAGGGTCACCGCGCCGATCGCACCGCCGGAGAAGCTCGTGTCGTTGCCGATCAGTGCGTTCTGCACCACGTTTGACAGCAGGAAGATGACGACGAAGTCGAGGGTGTTGAGGCTCGCCAGGCCGCGTTTGCCGGTCACCCGGAACAGCAGCATGATGGTGGCGTACACCAGTACGGTCCGGATCACCTTCTCCAGAACCGGCACCTGGACGACGAAGATTTCATGCCACATGGTTCCTCCGGCGGGTCGAGAGCATGGGCCGAGGCTACGGTCTCAGGTGGTCACGGCGGCGCACGCGGCTCAGCGGGGCTCGAGATCGATGACCTCAAAGCCGAACCGCTCGGCCAGCCGCCCGGCGATCAGCGACCGGTGACAGGCCTGCGGCGTCGCCTCAACACACAGCAGGGCACCCATCCCGTGGACGGGGAGGCGCCGGACGAGGGGCTCGAGCGGAACGAGGTCGAGGATCTCCTCGGTGTACTCGCGCACGTACTCAGGGGCGAGGCGGACCCGGGACCGTTTGCCGACGCCCTGGCGGTCGTCGTCGCGGTACTGGAGGTGACGCAGCTCGGTGTCGGGGGCGAGCTCAGGGTGGTATTCGTAGCCGATGCGCGCCTCGGCGAGGAGCCGCTGCAGCCGTTGGGCGTTGGCCCACGCGTACCGGGATCCGCGGACCCCGCGGCGCTGGCGGACATCGACAACCTGCGTGACGCCGGCTTCGTCGAGCGTGTCGATGAACCCGGCGGCGTCGAATTCATAGACGCCGATCGTGGCGATGCGGGGCAAGCTAGTGCCGATTCTCGATACTAAACGCCGGTCAGCAGCCGCCGCTGGGCCGCGCGTCCGCGGGCGAGGCCCGGGGCGGCGATGCCGACCTCGGCGATCACGCCGCGCTGGACCTTGAACACGCCCTCGCCACCGCGGCGCGACAGCACGTACCACCGGTTGGCGCCGATGCGCAGCGGCGTACCGAGATGCAGACGCCCGGCCGCCCGCGACAGGCGGGTGCCGGGCCGGACCCCGTCAAGGGCGTAGTGGCGGTTGGCGGTGAGGGCGAGAACCGCCCGTCCTGCGTAGCGACTGTGCGCCCGGCCCCGGAGTCGGCGCCGGAGCGCTGCCGACGGATACCCGACGCGGATGCCCGGGCCGCCGGCCAGGCAGAAGACGTCAAACCCCTGCCGGGTGACGAAGCGGACCAGACGCCGGCGCAGGCGAGCCCGCGTCGTACCCAGCGCGACGGGCCCCAGCGTGCGAGCGGTGACGCGGCCGGTCGCGGCCGGGCACCGGCCGGCCCGATGGGACCCCGATCCGGTTGGCTGCCCAGCGGCCGGCGCTGCCGGGGTGCCGGCGACAC
>JBAWFG010000376.1:0-1816 GCA_049591655.1 Solirubrobacteraceae bacterium | reverse complement strand
ATATTCCCCCGCACGGCCCGGCAGCGGCGCCCTCGGTAGTCCAGCGGCCCGGGGCGAAATCGAAGATTTCGCCGACCGGATCGCCCGCTAGGGCGATCCGGCAACTTCGTAACGCTCCTGGCGCTGGGCCTCACGCTCTGACTCGGTGAGCATCCTCACGAACACCGCCACGAGCGCGACCCCCATCACGATCGACTGCTCCAGCGCCATCACCAGGCCGGCCAGCGACTGATCCTCAGACGGCGACAGCCCCCAGTAGCGGGGATGGTGCTCATAGAAGGGGTAGAACGAGGCGGGGGCGAAGGCGAGCAGGATCCCGAGCAGCCCCACGAGCAGCTTGGTGGAGACCATGTAGCCCACCGGCCCCAGGCCGGTCAGCCGGTGGCGGGTGCGGATCGGCGACAGCAGGTGCCACCAGTACAGGGAGCCCGCCGCCGCGAAGCAGATGTGCTCGAACACGTGCACGTACGGGTGGTTGAGCGCGGCGTCGTACATCGACGGGATGTGCCAGGCCCACATGACCGCCACGTAGGCGAACACCGCGAACGCGGGATGGGCGATGAAGCCGGCGCGGCGCTCGATGACCTGTGCGCGTCGGGTCACCGGCCGCAGCAGCACCTTTGTGAGACCGAGGATGAGCAGGATCGGGACGATGTCGAGCAGCAGCACGTGCTGGACCATGTGCATCACCAGCAGCTGGTCGCCGAGCGCGTCGATCGGCGAGACGAGCGCGACGAGGATCGTCACCAGCCCGAGAATGAACAGGGCCAGGCGCCCGTAGCCGGGCGGGTGGGCGGTGCGCGTGCCCCGGGCGCGGCGCCAGCCGAGCAGGTAGACGGCACCGAGTGCGGCCACGCCAACCAGCACCCACGGGGACAGCGTCCAGGCGATCGTTGGGGATACGTTCGTGGGCACGTTCAGCATTCTCCCGCCTCGACAAACGCCGCGGCCGTCAATAACCTCAAGTTCACAGTCGTCAAGCCTTCCAGCCAGTCCCGGAGGTTTTCGTGCGCATCCAGGTGAAGGGCCGTAACGTCCACGTTTCCGAGGACGTTCGTGAGCACGTCGCGAAGCGGTTTCGCAAGATCGACAAGCAGGTCTCCGATCTCGCCGAGCTGGAGATCGAGTTGTTCGAGGAGCGCAATCCGGCCAATCCCGACTGCGAGGTCGCCGAGGCCACGCTCCACCTAAAGGGGGTCACGCTGCGGGCGCGCCACGCCTCTGGAGACCTGATCCACTCGATCAACATGGTCTCCGACGAGCTCGCCGTGCAGGTCAAGCGCCACCGTGACAAGCGGCGCAAGCGTCGCGAAGCCCGTGCCGCCCCCGTCCCGGAGCCGGCCGAGGTGATCGTCACCGGGCGGATCCTGCCGGGGGACGTCTCACCCGCTGCGTGAAATCGCCCAGGGGGCGATTCCATTGGCGAAATCGAAGATTTCGCCGAGGTGCGATGCTGGCTGTCGTCGTGCTCTTGCTTGCCTGTCGGCCTGCGTGACCACCTCCTGAGTCTGCCCCCGCCAGAGCTCGCCGCGCTACCCTAGATCCATGTCCATACTGGACCGCGCGCTTCGCATGGGCGAGGCCAAGAAGTTCAAGAGCTACGAGCAGCGGGTCAGCCGGATCAACGCCTTCGAGGCGGAGATGGAGCAGAACTCCGACGCCGAGCTGCGGGAGACGGCGGACGATCTGCGCGCCCTCGCGCGCACCGGCGAGCCGCTCGACGACCTGCTTCACGAATGCTTCGCGCTCGTCCGCGAGGCCGGCAAGCGGGCCATGGGGATGCGCCACTTCGACGTCCAGCTGATCGGCGGGATGG
>JBAWFG010000375.1:0-2191 GCA_049591655.1 Solirubrobacteraceae bacterium | reverse complement strand
CGGTGATCCGGCGCCCCAGCCGCCGGCCCGCGTGCGCACGGTGCGCGCCCGCGCGCGTACCGTCGATCACTGACCACCGGCCTCGTGACCGCGGGCGATGGCACACTGCGGCCCATGAACGGTGACGCCTCCAGCGCCTCGCCCGTCTCGGTCCTGTCCGACGGGACGATCCTCGAGCTCGTCGACGCGGGCCGGATCCGGATTGACCCCTGGGATCCGGCGCTCGTGCAGCCGGCCAGCGTCGACCTGCGCCTCGGTGACTCCTTCCGGGTCTTCCACAACCATCGCGCGTACGCCATCGACCTGCTTGACCCCCCGGACAACCTCACCTCCGAGGTCGTTGTGCCCGACGGGGAGTCGTTCGTGATCCACCCCGGCGAGTTCTGTCTGGGCCGGACGCTGGAGTGGGTCGAGCTTCCGAACGACATCGTCGCACGGATCGAGGGCAAGTCGAGCCTCGGCCGGCTAGGCCTGATCGTCCACGCCACCGCCGGCTTCTGTGACCCGGGCTGGCAGGGCACGCTCACGCTGGAGCTCAACAACCTCACCCGGGTCCCGATCATCCTGCATCCGGGGCTCCCGATCGCCCAGCTGTCGTTCATGATGCTCGACCGGCCGGCCCAGCGGCCGTATGGCAGCCCCGGGCTCGGCAGTCACTATCAGGGTCAGCGGGCGGCAACCGCCAGCCGCTACCGCTCGGACCCGGCGCGCCGCCCATGAGCTTGCCCTGGGCCTCGATCCTCGGATAGGCTCTGCGCCGGACGATGTCGCCGATCCTCATCACGGCCGCCGAAAGCTCCAAGACCGCCTTCTACATCCTCGGCGGGGCGCTCGCACTGTGGGCGGTGATCCTCGCCGCGATCGGGCTCAATCGCCCCACCTTCCCGGGGAACGAAGGCGGCGCGCGCGGCGTGATCGGGCTGACCCTGGTCCTGGTCGTGCTGGCGATCGGTGCCGCCATCCTCACCTCGTAAAAGCGCACGGCCCGGGGCGCGCCCCCGGGTGTCAAGACTGCGCGGCGCGGGGTAATAGAGTCTGGGACAGCAAGGTCGTTCGCTGCGTCGGCGGCCACCGGTTACAAGCGTCAAGGAGAGCTGATGACCACCGACACCCAGCAAGCAACGGACGGCAGCGGCGTAGCCACGGCCGGCACCCTCACGGTCACCGATAACCGGACCGGAAAGCAGTACGAGATCCCGATCGAGGACAACACGATTCGGGCGACCGAGCTGCGCAAGATCAAGACCCACGACGACGACTTCGGTCTGATGACGTATGACCCGGCGTTCATGGCGACGGCGTCGTGTCGCTCGGCGATCACCTACATCGACGGCGACAAGGGCATCCTGGAATACCGCGGCTATCCGATCGAGCAGCTCGCCGAGCATTCGAGCTACCTCGAAGTCGCCTACCTGCTCATCCACGGCGAGCTGCCCACCCAGTCCCAGCTCGACGAGTGGGATCACCTGATCACGATCCATACGTTCGTGCACGAGAACGTCAAGGAGTTCATGCAGGGCTTCCGCTACGACGCGCACCCGATGGGCATGCTGCTCGCATCGGTCGGTGCGCTGTCCACCTTCTATCCGGAGGCGGCAGCGATCAAGGATCAGGATGCCCGCTACATCCAGGTCATCCGGCTGCTGGCCAAGATGCCGACGCTTGCGGCGTTCGCCTATCGCCATAACCGCGGGATGCCTTACGTCTATCCCGACAACGACCTCAGCTACGCGGGCAACTTCCTCTCGATGATCTACAAGATCGCCGAGCTCAAATACGATCCGGACCCGCGTCTGGAGCATGCGCTCGACGTGCTGTTCATCCTGCACGCCGACCACGAGCAGAACTGCTCGACGAGTGCGGTGCGCAGCGTCGGATCCTCCCAGGTGGACCCCTACTCGGCGATGGCGGCCGGCGTCGCGGCGCTGTACGGCCCACTGCACGGCGGGGCCAACGAAGCGGTTCTGCGGATGCTGCGCCGGATCGAGACCAAGGAGAACATCCCGGACTTCATCCAGGGCGTGAAGGACGGCAACGAGCGGCTGATGGGCTTCGGTCACCGGGTCTACAAGAACTTCGACCCGCGGGCCAAGATCATCAAGAAGGCCGTGGATGATGTGTTCGAGGTCACCGGCAAGAACCCGCTGCTGCAGATCGCCACCGAGCTGGAGAAGATCGCGCTGGAGGACGA
>JBAWFG010000374.1:0-6460 GCA_049591655.1 Solirubrobacteraceae bacterium | reverse complement strand
CCCCCACGCCGGTGGGCTCAACGGGCGCGCGGCGCCCGACGGCGGTCTGCCCGACGCCGACCACGGCGCGCAGTGCGGCAACGCACTCACCGTCAAATGCGGTGCCGGTCTCCTCGTCAAGCAGCGCCAGCGCCCGGTGTACAGGCCAGGCCTCGCGGTAGACGCGATCGGCGGTCAGCGCGTCGAACACGTCGGCCACGGTGAGGATCCGAACCTCCAGATCGAGCTGAGCGGCGGGGACCCGGTTGGGGTAGCCGCCGGCGTCGAGCCGCTCGTGGTGGCTCTCGACGAGATCGAGCACAAGCGTAGAGAAGCCGCCGAGCTCTGACAGCAGCTCACGGCCATTGGCGGGATGCCGGCGGATCTCGGCGAACTCCTCGTCGGTGAGCCGACCCGGCTTCTTGAGGATCTCGTCGGGTACCGACAGCTTGCCCATGTCGTGCAGCAACCCACCAAGCGCGAGCTGGCGCAGACGACTCTCCGGGAGGCCCAGCTGCTCGCCGACGGCGACGGCGAGCGTTGCCACCCGGCGGGTGTGACCCTCGGTTGACGGATCCTTCTCGCCGAGGCGCACGAGCAGCGCCCGGACACGGCCGCCGAGGAAGGCCTCCTCGTGCTCGACAAGATCGGCGGCGCGCAGGTCGCCGGTCAGCGGGCGCGAGGCGACGGCGAAGCGCAGGTCAAGCGCCGCGGGGACGGCGACCATGCCGATGCCTCCGACCTCCAGCAGGTGCGCGGCCCAGAACCCGCCCTGCATCATGCCGTAGTGCAGCAGCGCGTATTGGGCGGCGATCAGCCACACGATCCCGTTGGCGACCAGCAGGTCCGACGGTCGACGGGTGAGCAGATAGGTCCGGGCGGCGCGCCAGGCCAGCAGGCACAACGCGGCGGCACCGACGGCGAAGATGACGTTGGCCGACGTCGTCGACGGCGTCGGGATGACGGGGACCAGCCGTGAATAGGCGAGCGCCACCGCGCCGGCGATCGCCAGCAGCCCGACGACGGCGAACTGGATCGCCAGCAGCCGGTTGACCCGGCGCGGGCGCCGCAGCATGGGCAGCCCGGACGCCGCGAGGATCAGCCCGCCGACCGGGAGGTTAAGCACGCCGGCGACCTGCACCAGTCCGTTATCGGCCAGGAGCGCCCCGGGTGTGGCCAGTGCATGGATGACCAGCATGGTGGCGATGACCGAGAAGGCCATCCCCAGCCACACCCCGTGACCGTCGTTGTGCCGAGCGGCGATCACCGACATCGTGATCGCTGCGCCGCCGGCGAGCACGCCCGTCAGCCCCACGACGTAGAGATGCAGCAGCGAGGGGATCATGACCATATGGGTGCCGCTCAAGCCGACGGCAAGTGCGGGGAGCAGCGCGGCGGCGACAAGCAGGCCGGCTACGGGCAGGCGGGAGCGGATGTGATTCATGCTCCAACTTTCGGTCAGTCCCGTGCCGAGCTTTACGCGCTGCCCCCCGACCGCCCAACAGACGGCCAGCGGCCGCCGCAGACCGCCGCCTCGTGGTCGAGCAGTCCGCGCTTGCGCTGCAGGCCGCCGCGGTAGCCGGTCAGGGACCCGTCGGCCCCGACCGCACGGTGGCAGGGGACGATGATCGGCACCGGGGTGCGCCCAACCGCCCCGCCCACCGCCCGGACCCGGTCGATGCGCCCGAGCGCACGGGCCAGCTCGCCGTAGCTTCGGGTCTCGCCGAACTCGATCGCCTCAAGCAGCGCCCAGACCTGGCGCTGAAACGGCGTGCCGCCGAGATCGAGGTGCAGATCGAAGCTGCGCCTGCGGCCGCTGAAGAACTCGTCGAGCTGGCGACGCACCGGATCCAGGAGAACGTCGTCGCGGCGATCCTCGCGCACCTCGGCCGCCTGGCCGGGGAAGTCGAGCCGCCGCAGACCCTGGGGTCCGGCGGTGAGCGTCAGGGGCCCGAGCGGGCTCTCGTAGATGCTCCAGGCCAGGTCCGGAGTTATGGGATGGCTTGCTGAGATGGTTGTCATGGAGATGAAACGCGCCTCGGCACCACGGCGTGATATCCGAGGCTCATTGCATCAGCGGTTCAGATCTGGCGTTGGCTGCCGATAACTCCGGAAATCGATCACCGCGGCGGGGGTCCGCCGGCGGTGCTGGTCACCGGGGACGGACACGGGGCCTTCCCGGGACTCGGAGGAAGGAGGGCACAGCATGTCAACAGCGCACGCGAGCGCCTCAGCGCTCAGCAACACCGCGGGCTCCGAGCCCGGGCACGGCCGACCGGGGCCCGGGATCCGAGCCGTCTTCGGCGTGCTCGGCCTCATCCTCACCGGCTACGCGATCTCGCTGGTGGTGCGCGGGCCCGACGGCGCGTCCCCCACCTGGCTCGACGGCTGGGGAACGTCCGCGTTTGAGCTGGTCGCTGGACTGCTGGTGATCGCCCGGGGCATCCTGGTGCCCCGCGACCGTCGTTACACCGCCCTCCTGGGCGTCGCCACGTGCGCGTGGGCAGTCGGAGATTTTGCGATGACGGCCGAGACGCTCAACGGCGCCACGCCGGCGACGATCTCGCTGGCCAACGTCCTGTGGGCCAGTTTCTTCCCGCTCGCCTACCTCGGGGTGATGCTGCTCATCCAGCGCGACGTGAAGAAGCTCACGGCCGCCAACTACCTCGACGGCGTCGTGGCCACGCTGGTCACCGCGGCGGCGCTGGTGGCGTTCCTGTTCGGACCGATCGCAGCGGCCGCGGGCGGCGGCAACGAAGCGGTGGCGGTCAACCTCGTATACCCCATCGGAGACCTGTTGCTGCTCGGGCTCACGGTGCTCGGGATCGTGCTGCTGCCCCCAGGGCGGCGGGCACGGTGGTATTGGCTCGCGGCCGCCGGCCTGATCAACGCGGCCGGCGATATCTCCGCCCTGTTCGGCGGGATCGCCGCCACCAACGTGGGATGGTTCCTCAACGCGATCGCATGGCCGGCATCGCTGTTCTTCATCGCCACAGCGGTCTGGCTCACCCGCGACCCCGACGTCCCGGCCAGAGAAAACACCTCGTCTGGCTTCAAGATTCCGGCGGTGGCCTCGGGGCTCGCCCTGGCCATTCTGTTCGTCGGCTCGATCGGTCACTCCAGCCAGGTCGCGATCGGCTTCGCCACCGCGACGTTGGTGGCGGCCGGAGTTCGCTTTGGGCTCGCCCTGCGCCGGCTCAATCAGCTCAATGAGGAACGCCACCGCGAGCTCGCGGTGTCCGCCGAGGCCGAGCGCGCGTCCAAACAGGCGCTCCAGGTCGCCGTGCGGAGCTATGCGGAGTTCGCCGCCCGGGTTGCCGACGGTGATCTCACCGCAACCGTGGCCGCCGACGGACAGGACCTGCGCGAGCTGTCGGAGAGCCTGAACAGCATGGTGTCTGGATTGGCCGAGATCTCCAGTGAGATCCAGGCCGGGGTCCACGAGATCGGGACCTCCACCGGGGAGATCCTCGGCTCCGTCCGCCGCCACACCGAGAGTGCGAGCCAACAGTCAGCGGCCATCACCGAAACGTCGGCCACGGTCAACGAGTTGCGCCAGGCGGCCGACGAAACCGCACACCGAGCGCGGGAGGTGGCCCGGCAGGCCAGCGACTCCGTACGGGTGAGCGATGAGAGCACCGACGCGGTACGCGCGATCGCCGGTGCGATGCAGGAGATCCGTGTCCGCGTTGACGGCGTCTCGGAGGAGATCGTCACGCTGTCGCAGCGCGCCCAGCAGATCGGCGCGATCACCGAGACCGTCAAGGAGCTGGCGGATCGCTCCAACCTCCTGGCGCTCAACGCCACGATCGAGGCTGCCCGGGCCGGTGAGGCCGGGAGGGGATTCGCCGTGGTCGCCGAGCAGGTCCGTCAGCTCGCCGAGCAATCGAAGGCCGCGGCTGCCCAGGTGGAGGCGATCCTCGACGAGGTGCGGGACGCGTCCGCCGCGGCCGTGTCGGCCAGCGAGGCCGGCGTCGGCGTCGTCGAACAGGGCTTGGCGCTCACCTCCCGCGCCGATGAGGGGATCCGCAGCCTGACCGACATCATCCGGGCGGCGTCGCGCGCCGCCGAGGAGATCGCCGCATCGGCGCATCAGCAGAGCGTCGGCATCGAGCAGATAGCGGAGTCGATGACGAGCATCGAGGACGGGACGACCCAGTCCCGGGAGGGGGCGGAGTCATCCCAGATCGCCGCCGAGAGCCTCAACGATCTCGCCGCCAAGCTGACCGCGCTCACCGAGCGCTATCGGGTCGGCTCGGCTTAGATTCCCTGAAGGAGGGCGAGGGCGACGAGCGCCACCGCCAGGATGCCGGCGGCGGCGATCACGATGACGTTGGCCACCAGCACCGTGCGAATCGTGCGGGGGGCCGGAGGCCGAACCGAGGGGCCGTCTTCGTCGACGCCGCCCGTCGACCCCGGGGCGGGTGACTGACCGGACACGGCAGCCGCCAGGGTGTCGGTGACAAAGCGGTTGAGGCTGACGTCGCGCGTCGCCGCCGCGCGCGCGAGCGCCTCGTGCAACTCGCTCGGCATGCGGACCAGGAACCGGCCACTGTGTCCTGCCGCGGTCTTTGCCACCGCCGGAGTCGCCCCCCTGCCGGACGCGGCGGGCACCGGTCCAGCGGCCGTGGGGCTCGCAGCGGCACCATCACCACCGGCTGCCAGCGCTGATATCAGCGCCTGCGCGGTGATATCACCCCCCGGATCGTCCCCGTTCGGCAGCTCGGCTCTGAGCTTGTCCAGCGCGCGGGCGCTGAGGCGCGACACCTGCGCCTGGGAGATGCCCAACTCCCGCGCAATCTGACGCTCGGTCATGTCGCCGTGGAAGCGGAGGTAGATGACCTGACGCTCGCGGTCATCCAGGACCCGCATGCCGCGGGCGAGCAGCAACCGGTCCTCGCTGCGGGAGAGTGACTCGACGGCGACCCGGCCGGCCGCGGGCTGGTTCCCCGCCAGCGCCACCGGCTCCGCCGCCTCCTGGGCGACCAGCGCCTTGCAGACATCGTCCTCGTCGGCTTGGAGCGCACGGGCGATCTCCGCCACTGTGGGCGCCCGGCCGAGTGAGGCGGCGAGCTCGGCCTCGCAACGACGGGCCTCCCCGCCGAGCCGCTGAAGCCGGCGGGGAATGCGGACGAGCGAGCTCCGGTCCCGCAGGTGATGGCGGATCTCACCTTCGATCGTTGCCACCGCGAAGGCGGGAAACCCAACACCCCGCTTGGGGTCAAAGCGGTCACTGGCGTTGACCAGACCGACGGCGCCGACCTGGACGAGGTCGTCCAGCTCCACGCCGCGTCCGGCGTAGCGCTTGGCCACCGCCGTGACAAGCGGCAGATGGGATTCGATCAAGCGCTCGCGCGCTCCATTCGCCGAGCGCCGCTTCACCGAGCTCACTTTGTCCCCTCACTCCCGGCCGCACGGGCCCCCTCGTGAGTGATACCAGCGCCATGGTACCAGCGCACCGGTAACCCGAGCCGGAATCGCAGCCGGTCGTTCTGGGGACCTTGAGCAGTGTGGGGTTGGTTAGGAGAATGGGGCATCAACGGACGCTGCCCGCAGGTGGGCCCGATCCGAGCGACGCGCGGCAGCAGAGGGCAGGCCGCGGGTTACGGGCTGTCCGGAGCGTCCTTCCGGCGGTCCTGGTGCTGGTGGTCGCGGCACCGGCCCAGGCCGCCGGCCCCAGCGTGGCGAGCCTGGTCTCCCAGGCACTGTCCGCGATGCCGCCCGGGGGCGCCCCGACGCCGCCGGACACGGCGGTATCAGCCGCCGCTGCTGCGACTGTGCCGGCCCGGGCCATCGTCGCGGCAGTCGCCGGGGCCATCGCCACACACACGCCACCGCCACCGCCTGCTCCGGCCCCCAAGGCGATGGCCATTGCACCGGTCCCCGCGTACCACACGTCAGTGGCGACGGCATCGCCGCTCACCCCATCCCAGGTGACCCATCCGCATCCGGCTTTGACTCGCATCATCCGCACCGCGAGCGCACGGATGGTCGGCGGCCACTCCGCAGCGCCCTCGGCGAATCCGGTTCCCGTGCGGTCTGCGCCGGCGCCGATCATTCCGACGTCCACTCCGATCCCTGCGGACCTCACCAGACTCGTCGGGCTGACCGCGATGCCACCGCAGGTTGCCGACGTGACGAGCTCGTTGGGTTCGCTTCTGGCCACGGTCGGGCTGCCCGCGCCACCGACCCTGACGGGTGTCGCCGACGTGCCGGGCCTCGCCGGGTTCCTCCGGGGTGTGCCGACCTTCCCACTGTCGATCTCGCCGTCGGACCTGGGGCCGCTGCTGCCCGCGCTGCCACACGTCGACGCGGGCGCCTGGTCGCTGAGAGGGGCTGCGACGAGACGACCCGGGCTGCGCTCGGGCCGGCACCCCTGGGGCCGGTCGACAGGCGCGCCGGCCGTGGCGAGGTCGATCGGCGCCGCCCTGGACGGACCCGCGTTCGGTCTGCCGTCGCGGTTCGCTCCGCCGGCTCTGCC
>JBAWFG010000373.1:0-1750 GCA_049591655.1 Solirubrobacteraceae bacterium | reverse complement strand
GTTCTGGCTGGCGGCGACCCCGACGCGGGGCCGCGCATGCGCGCAGCGGGCCGCGACCGCCGGGCTGGAGGACGAGATGACCATCCCCAGCCGCCCTGTCGCCGGGCAATGGCCGAGCAGAGAGAAGGTCACGCGACCCGGTCGCGGCGCAGGACCGCCGTCGCGTCGATCTCCACCAGCCACTCCGGACGGGCGAGCGCGCTGACGACGATGCCGGTCGACACCGGGTGCACACCCTTCAGCCAGCGGCCCATGACCCTGTAGACGGGCTCGCGCAGACGGGGATCGACGAGGTACACGACGACCTTGACGATGTCCTGCAGGCCGCTGCCGGCCTCGCGCAGAAGCGTGTCGATGTTCGCCATCGCCTGTTCGGCCTGAGCTTCGACGTCACCGATGCCGACCGACTCGTTGGTATCCAGGTCCTGGCCGATCTGACCGCGCAGGTAGACGGTGTCCCCCGCGACGACGGCCTGGCAGAGATCGTTGTCGAGGCGCTGCTCGGGATAGGTGTCCCGGGTGTTGAAGGGGCGGATCCGGCGGTGGGTCATGCCCCCACCGCGCTGGGCGCCACCCCGGCGTGCTCCGACAGCCCGGCGGAGTGGCGAACCACGTCGAGCGGCCCCTCCCAGTCGAAGTTGCGATACACCGCGGCGAGCTGAGCGAACGGCGGCGACTGGGCGAACAGCTCGAAGGTCAGCCGGTGGCCCGCGTAGTCGGAGTTGAGCAGGTCACGGGCGAAGGCGAGCAGCCGGCGACGGTCCTCCGCCGCCCAGCTGTCGTTGATCGAGTAGTACTTGTCCAGCCACTTGCCGGCCTCGGGGTGATCGAACGTCGCCCGGTCCGGGGTCAGGCAGATCTGCCCCCCGCACAGCTCACGGGCGATGTGCATCATCGCCGGCAGGTTCGACAGGGCGTGTACCCGGCCGGCATAAAGCAGCGACTGGTTGGGCATCAGCAGACCTGACGGACTCGGTTGCGCCAGTGCGATCGCCGCGGTCAGGTGGGCGTTGATGCCCTCGCGGAAGCAGGCCAGCGTGGCCAGCTTCTCCTGAACGGCTTGCTGGCGCTCCAGGCCGGTCTGTTGCACGTTGAACAGAGCGGCGCCGATCAGCATGTCGGCGACGCGCTCCACGCGCTGCACGAACGGGAACGCCGAGTAGCGGTGCAGCGTGGCCCGGATGAACGTCGCCGCGCGGGTGTGCCGGTAGAACAGCACGTCCTCCCAGGGCACCTCCACGTCGTCGAAGATGACGAGCGAGTCGATCTCGTCGAAGCGATTGGTCAGCGGATAGTCCCCGCGCGGACTGCGCCCGCTGAATCCGGTGCGGCAGATGTGCTTGAGGCCCGGCGCCCCCATGTCGACGACGAAGCCGACGGCGTAGTCCGACAGTTCGTCGTTACCCCAGTTGGCGATCGTCGGCTTGGTGAACGCCTGGTTGGCGTATGCCGCGGCGGTCTCGTATTTGGCGCCGCGCACGACGATCCCGTTGTCGGTCTCGCGGACGACGTGCAGAAGCATGTCGGGGTCCTGATCCTGGGGGCGCTTGGAGCGGTCGCCCTTGGGATCGGTGTTGGCCGACACGTGGAACGGGTCGGCCCTGACCGCCCGTTCGATATGACGGCGGATGTTGTCGGCAAAGCGCGGATCGACCTCGTTGAGGACGTCCTCCCCGTCGGCGAGCGACCACATCTCGCCGATCGTCTCGTCGCCGACGCGGATGACGACCCCGCCGATGTCGTCGAGCAC
>JBAWFG010000372.1:0-2155 GCA_049591655.1 Solirubrobacteraceae bacterium | reverse complement strand
GCCGGGCAGCGGCTGCTGTACATACGACCGCTGACCGAGGGCGCCCAGAACTGGCAGGCCCCCTGGGTCAAGATGGTCCGCCGGCGCTCGGCTCAGTGGGGAGCGCTGCTCGATGGCGATGTCGCCGCCGGGCGGCTGCGGGTGATCGCCTGGGGGCCGCACAACTACCGTGGCGCCTGCTGTGTGGGTAATAGCGCCGTGCTGTATCAGAAGCGATGACCACCTCCGCACCCCGCCGGTCCCCGGCCTGGTTCCAGGACCTGCCGCCCATCGCCGAGGTCCATCCGCCCGCCTGGTTCAGACGCCTGCCGGTGTGGCTGAGCACTGGGGCGATCCTGATCGGACTGGTGGTCATCTCGGCGTTCCTGCGCTCCCGCACCCTGTCAGGCCAGCTCTGGTCAGACGAGGCGATCGCCACCGGGATCGCCTCCCATTCCCTCAGCGCCCTTCCGGGGGTGCTCAAGGCGGCGGGCTCCGCACCGCTGTACTACGGACTGCTGCACGTGTGGATCGCAATCTTCGGCTCCGCCGAGTCCGCCACGCACGCCCTGTCGCTCGTCATCGGCCTGGCGACGATTCCACTGGGGATGTGGGCGGGTTGGAGCGCCGGCGGCCGGCGGGCGGGGATCTTTGCCGCGGTCCTGTTCGCCTTCGGCTCGTTTCTCACCCGGTATGCCGAGGAAACCCAGCCCTATGAGCTGATGGTGGCCCTGGCGCTCCTGGCGACGGCTGGGCTGCTGCAGGGATTCGTGCAGCGTCGTCGCGGACGGCTGTGGTTGTTCGCCGGCGGGCTGACGCTGATGCTCTACACCCAGCCCGCGGCGCTGCTGTTCTGGTTCGGGGCCGTGGTGGCGCTCGTGGTCGTGTGGCGAGCCTCCGCGGAGCCCGGCGCGATCCTGCGCGACGCCGCGATCTGCTTCGGCGCCGCGTTCGTGCTCTACCTGCCGTGGCTGCCGACGACGATCTCGCAGATCGCCAACGCCACCGCCGGATGGCACTTCACGCCGCTGCTCGGCGCCACAGTTCCCAGCCAGCTGCTGGGCTCAGAGCGTGTCGACGTCTCGCTGCTGGTGGCGATCGTGATCGGGATCGTGCCGCTCGCCGCTCCGGAGCTGCGACGCACCCCCGCCGCGATGACGGCGTGGTCGCTGATCGCCGTGGCGGCCGGCGCATTGGTGCTGGCACGGATCGGCGGGTTCATCGCCCCGATCTGGGCGTGGCGCTATCTGGCGCCCGTGGTGCCCCCGCTGCTGCTGCTCGGAGCGTTCGCCTGCGCCCGGGCCCGAGTCGTCGGCGTGGCCGCGATCGTGCTGTGCGTCGCGTTTCTGGCCAACCCGTCATCGTTTGCGCCCTCCAACAAGTCCGACATGGCCGACGTCGCCGCCGAGTTGGGGCCGCTGCTGCATCCTGGGGATCTGGTGGTCGCCGGGCAGCCCGAGCAAACGGCGCTGTCGTGGTACTACCTGCCGGGCGGCCTGCAGTTCGCCAACACCCTGGGCCGGGTCGCCGATCCGAGCTACATGCGTTGGGATAACGCGATGGATCGCCTGCAACACACGAATGCACAAACAACGGTGAACAGCCTGGTTGCTAGTCTCAAACCCGGTCAACAGCTGCTCTACGTGCGTCCGTTGACCGAAGGCGCGAAGTACTGGAAGGACCCGTGGTCCACTCTGGTGCGGCGCCGCGCGGCCCAGTGGGGTCAGGTCCTGACCACCGACATAGCCAACGGAACGCTCAAGCGGATCGCCACCGCTCCTCAGAACTACCGAAGCTCGTGCTGCGTGGCCTACAGCGCGATGCTCTATCAGAAGGCCTCATGAGATCGAGACGATGACCGAGACCAATCAGCCTGATACCGCACAGCACGGCGCCGACATCACGCCCGAGCATCCCGTCGTCGTCCTCGGCGGCGGCCCGGCCGGACTCACCGCCGGCTACCTGCTCGCCAAGCAGGGCAAGCCCGTGATCATCGTGGAGTCGACCGACCAGGTCGGCGGCATCGCCCGCACCCAGGTCCGCGACGGGTACCGCTTCGACCTCGGCGGCCACCGCTTCTTCACCAAGGTCAAGGAGGTCGACGACCTCTGGCACGAGATCATGAAGGAGGAGTTCCTCAAGCGTCCGCGCCAGAGCCGGATCTACTGGAACGACA
>JBAWFG010000371.1:0-2843 GCA_049591655.1 Solirubrobacteraceae bacterium | reverse complement strand
GCCCTGGTTCGGGCCGCCGATCACACCGACGATCTGCGCGCCGTGTGGCGTGGCCCGGAGCCAGGGGGACCCGCTGGTCCCGCCCACGAACCCCCGACAGTCAATCGATGAGATCCCGCCGGTGAGGTAGACCTTCGTCGCGCACCTGATCGCGCTGTTCGCAGCGCCCCCGGGGTAGCCGATCACCGTCACCCGCTGACGGCGGGCGGCGGTCGAGCCGAGCTGGTAAGCGCCCGTGACCTGCTCGATCTGTGTGCGTACGCCGTTCATCACCCGCGCAGCGACCGTGAGAAACGCCACATCGGCGTGCGGATCCTGGCGCGAGCGCCATAGCGGCTCGGCATACGCAGCCGTGACCGTCCAGCGCCCGTAGGGCTGTTGGGCACCGCTCTGGCCCGGGACGAACACCATTCCGGCGCCGCCACCCGTAACGCAGTGCGCCGCCGTGATCAGCACATTGCCACCCGGGCTGTGCACGACGCTTGCGGTGCACTCATGATTGGTGGCCGTCGCGCTCTGGTACAAAGCCCCGACCCGCGGCACACCGCGGGTCATCACCGCGGCCGGCATGCGCCGCAGACGCTGCGGCGAAGCCGGCTCCGGGTGACGCAGCGCCAGCGCGGTCGCCGGCAGCACCAGCGCCACGAACCCGAGCACGGTAAGGATCGCCTTCCGGTTGATCATGCTGACATCAACGGTATCGCCCCCGGTGCGCCTCCCGCTCCGCCCTTCTCCGCGGCGCGTTGCCGAGTGTTCCGCAGGGTTGAGGCGAGTCCGGCTGCCGGCCGGCCCGTCTCATGGTCGCTGCATCGCACCGACCGAGCCAGGCTCGTTGCGAAAAAGACGGGGCTACGACTGATCTGACGGGAAGCCAGTCAATTCGAGATCGCGGCTCGGCACCGGCAACTCGCGCTCACCTGGCACGTCCTCGTGAACTCAACCCAGCACGCGCGGCTCGCGTGCTAGCAGCCATCGCTGCTAAAGACCGGGTTCGAGCAGACAGTCCCGTACTTGGAGACCTGGCTCCTCCTTCGTCGCCGAGGGGGCGGTGAACTGCTGACCGCCGCTCTTGGACCCGGGCGGTCCAATGCAGAAGCCCGGCCGATGGCCGAGGAAGCCGCTCTGCCTCTCGGCGCGCGTGGACCCAGAGTGCGGCTGCCGTAGCTGATACTTCTGCATCGACCCGACTGCTAGCCAGATGGCTGCAAGCGCCTAAGTTGCGTTCTTGGCCATGACCAGGGCATTGCGTTCCGGGTGGGTTGCGTCTCAGAACTGCTGTAAATAGGCGCCGGGTGCTGTCATAGCGACGGCGTAGGTTCCCTCAAGTCCTGCAAGACGATGAAGGAGGCCTACGCCGTGAGACGCACCGTACCGCCATCAGCGGAGATACAAGCGAGTATCGACAAGCTTTTGGGTAAGGGCATGGTCGATGATCCGCAGAAGATGCTGTCCGAGCTGGGCCGGCTCGGGGCCCGGCTGATCATCCAGCGAGCGGTCGAGGAGGAGTTCGACAGCTGGTTGGGTCGCGCTCGGTACGAGCGCCGGCCGGAACGCCAGCGCGGCTTGAACAACTACGACTCGGGCATGCGCAACGGGTTTCGGCCCCGGCGGTTGCAGACGGCCGAGGGCGAGCTGCGGATCGAGATTCCGCAGGCCCGCGAGACGGCACAGCCGTTCGTTTCGAAGCTGTTTCCGAAGTGGCATTGCAAGCGGCTGCTGCGGACTGACCCGCTCAAGGCGCTGATCATCGGCGGGTTCGTGCGCGGGTTGTCGATGCGCGACGTCGAGTCGTTGTGTGAGGAGGCCGGACTCGGGAAGACCTCGCGCTCGACGGTGTCCAGAGTGTGCGCGGAGCTGCACGAGCGCTTTGAGGCGTTCTGTCGCCGCTCGCTGTTTGACGTCAGCCTGGTCGTGCTGTTCCTCGACGCGATCTACCTGCCGGTCCGCCCCAGCGGCCCCAAGGAGGGGGTGATCTGCGCCTGGGGGATCACCGAGAACGGCGAGCGAGCACTGGTTTCCGTCAGGTTGGGGATGCGAGAGACCAAGGAGGACTGGCTCGAGCTCGGCCGCGACCTCATCGCTCGCGGGCTCCCGGCACCCAGGCTTGTGGTTGCCGATGGCGCGGCCGGGCTGCCCTCGGCGGTCGAGGAGATCTGGCCGCGCGCCGATCGCCAGCACTGCGCCGTTCACCGCTTGCGCAACCTGCTGGCCAAGCTCCCCAAGTCAGAGCAAGACCGGATCCGTTTCAACTACTGGGCAGCGCTCACTGACGCGACCTCGGTCAAGGACGCAAAGCTGCGCCTCGGGGTCCTGATCTCAGAACTCGAGCATGCCGGCTATGACGCCGCCGCGCGCTGCCTCGCCGACGACCTCGACGCGCTGGTCGTGCACCTGCGCTACCCGCTCAGACACCGCGAACGGTGGCGGTCAACCAACCTGCTCGAACGATCGCTCGGGGAGGTCCGCCGACGCACGAAGGTCATGGGCCGCTTTCCCGGCGAGACCAGCTGCCTGTCACTCGTGTGGGCGGTACTCGACCTGTTCTTCAGCCACGCCAGCAACGGCGCGACGTTCACCGACGTTGACCGCCAACACCTCTACCGCATCAAGTACCAGCAAGCCGACCCCGACACTCTCGACGAGGAGGTCACCGCCGCATAGACTCAACCCGGGAACCTAGCCCTCGGCGAATTTACAGCAACAAAGAGACGCAACCCTGCTCCGGCGAGACACCTGCATTGCCGCCACCGCGGTCATTGGGTGGAGTCCGGTCGCGGGGTGGTCGCGTCCGAATGAGCCAGCTCGTTCCTGGCGCGTTGACCTTCAGGATCCCTTCGACCGCT
>JBAWFG010000370.1:0-3655 GCA_049591655.1 Solirubrobacteraceae bacterium | reverse complement strand
TCGGGTACTCCAAGGTCTACAAGAACGTGGCGATCTCCCAGCGCTCCTAGCGCGGGACGGCCCACGGCGCGCTGCAAACGGTCAACCCGCCCCGCCTGCCGGGGCGCGGTTGGACGTTGACGGCTTGGGTGGCGGACACGCGACCGACGACTCGTCGGTTGTCAGGCCGCGGCGCGGCGGCCGGCCCGGGCGCCCGGCCGGCGGCGCTTGGCTTGGAGCAGGCGCTCGTCGGCGACGTGCATCAGATCGGCCGCGTTGGTCCCGTCGACCGGGAAGATCGCCACGCCGACGCTGCCGTGCACGGCCTCCATCCCGACGCTGACGTCGCGCACGGCCTCGGCGACCTTGGCGGCCAGCCGGTCGCTGCCGCGCTCGTTCGTCTCCGGCGCCAGGATGCAGAACTCGTCGCCACCGAAGCGCGCGACGGTGTCCTGGCCGCGCATCGCCCGGGTCAGCGCGGCCGCCACATCACGGAGAAGATCGTCTCCGGCGGCATGGCCGAAGCGGTCATTGAGTTGCTTGAACCCGTCGAGGTCGAGCATCACCAGCGCAAAATTCCGCTGGGCGCGGCGGTGGCGGGCGATCTCGTAGTCGGCACGGATCAGCAGCGAGCGCCGGTTGGAGATCCCGGTGACCGGATCCGACAGCGCGAAGTCGCGCAGGACGTCACGTTCGTGCTCGACCCGGGCCCGAGCGATGACCAGGATCGCGGTGCAGGCGGCGCCGATCAGCGCAACGAGCGCCAGTGGAGGTCGCCCGGCGGGGGCCGCCCACGCAAGCGCGGCCGCCGCCGTCAGCGCTATCACTACGCCGGCGCCGGCGATCGCCCGGCCGCGGCCCTCCGACCCAGCGGCCGCGATCAGGGCCGCGGGAACCGAGAGCCAGACGGCCTGACCACCAGCAGCCGCGATCAGCCCGACCGCAACAAGCGTGACGAGAGCGATCCGCGGTCCGGCCGGACGCGTGACCGGGGTACCTGGCACCGGGGGTCGCCGGCGCCGTCCATGGCTGGGCTCGCGACTCGGCATGGCGCAGAGTGTCGCCGCCGCGCCGGACGTCTCGGTCAGCGGACGAACCTCAATAGGAGTCTGGCGCGGGCGCCGGACGCTGTGGCGGCCGCCTCGACGGACCGGCTCCCGGCTCAGACGAGCGCGGGGGTTCCGCGTTGCAGGCCGGCGAGCACGCCGGCGATACGCAGCTGATCGGGCTCCTGGACGCCGAGCAGGCGGACTCCGAGGTGCGTCGGCGTCTCGCGCGCCAGCACCGCCTCGCAGTGGATGTGCTCAGGGTCTCCGGGCAGGAACAGCTCGACCTTCCAGCGTGACCCGGCGCTGAGGCCGGGACGCTTGAGCAGCAGCGCGCCGCCCATGCTGAGGTTGGAGGTGACGGTGGAGACCCATTCGCCGACGGTCCCGTCGGCATCGATCGGGGCGGCGCGCAGCGCGGTGATGAGCGGCGTGCGCTCGGCGCTACGCCGCTCGGCTACCTGGATCCCGTCGACCACGACGAACTCCAGCGCATCGCTGCCGGCCACCGCGAGGGTCACCCCCCGGAGCGCGACCGGTGCCCGGCCGTGGGTGAAGGTGAGAAAGCACAGCGAGCCGGAGGAAAGCCGGGATTGCAGCTCCCCACCGATGTCCTGTACCGGGGCGAGCGTTGCCACCGGGCCGTGGATGGACTGCACACGGCATTCGATGCCCTCGACCTGCCAGTCGACCTTGGCGTCAAGGTCGACCCGGACCTCTTGGTTCTTCACCAGGCGTCGCATGTCAGGGTGGTAATCGGCAGGGGACCCGCTCCCATTGAGCGCTCGCGCAGAGTTTTGTGCGTGGCCCTAGCGGCGGCCATTGCCGGTCATGGACTCGGCCACGATCTGGCGGGCCCGATGTCGCCACAGGTCAAGGCGAGAATGCAGCCCGAGCCGCTCGGGCAGCTCCTCGTCGAGAGGCGCCGGCGGCGCCTCCTCGTCGGGTGGCGGAGCGAGTTCGTTGATCAGCGCGTTGGCGATGTGCACCGCCGCCACCCCGTCGAACGAGAGACCGTCCACAGAACCGGGGTGGTGGTGGTGGGCCACCGCCTCGACGATCCCGTCGGGCAGCCCCCAGAGCGACAGCAGGTGGGCGCCGAGGTCGGCGTGAGAGACGCCGTCGCGCTCCTCCTCGACGACGTGGAGCGGCACGTCGCGATCGAGCGCCTCGCGGGTGAGCTGCGCCCACCGTGACGAGCCGTCTGAGACGAGCACGAGCTTGCCGATGTCGTGCAGCAGGGCGGCGGTGACCGCCTCCTGCTGGGCGCGACCGGCAGGGAGCATCGACCTGGTCAGAGCCGCGACGAGCATCGCGTGGTTCTGGAAGCGGTCAAGCGAGAACCCCTCGGTGCGCCGCGGTGACAGCTTGCCGAATGCTTCGGCGGTGAGTGCCAGCGAACGGATCGTGTCGACCCCCAGGTAGACGACCGCGTCGCGCACGGTGGTGACCGTCGAGGCGAGGCCGAACAGAGCCGAGTTGGCGAGCTGCAGGACCTTGGCGCTCATCGCGACGTCACGCTCGATGACCTCGGAGACCTGGCCGGGCTGCCATGCCGGGTCGCTCAGGACCTGGTTGAGGTCCATGTAGATGCCGGGGCGCGACGGCAGCGCGGTGGTGGCCATCGACTTGCGGAACGCCTCGACCTGACCGGTACGCGCATGCAGGGCGCAGGAGCGGCGGATGAGCACGCTCAGCTCGTCGACGTTGCAGGGCTTGGTGAGGAAGCGATGAGCGATGATCGTGGCCAGCCCAGGTCGGGTCGTGGCCGACAGGATCATGCGAATCGTGTGCGGATACACGTCCCGCACACGGGTCAGCAGCGCGACGCCGTCCATCGGCCTGAGCTGTTCCTCGGCGATCAGGACGTCGGCGGGCCGCCGCGCGAGCGCAGCGAGCGCCTGCTCGCCGTCGGCCACGAGCTCAAGCTCCCAGGCGGGGCCCTCCTCCTCGGCGTCCTGCTCCTGGAGGGTCGCGCGCAGGCTGTCAAAGGTGTCCGGACGGTCGTCGACGAACAGGAGCCGCTGGGTGGTGTGATCGGTGGGCTCCGGCGCGGCGGTCTGCGGGGAGACGTCGCCGTCGCGCGTGGCTGCCAGGCTCATGTGCGCAATATCGTCCGGGCCCTGACGATCCTTGAGCGCCGCCCGGCGGCACTCCACGGCCGGTCCGACGGTCTCGGTCTAGCCGTGCTGAGATCCGGCCCGGCCGACGTTGGCCTGACCGGCGGGGCTGACCTGCATTGCGAACCACACCGTCTTGCCGTACGGCCGCTCCGGCTCGACCCCCCAACGCTCGGAGAGCATGTCGACGATCCGCAGGCCGCGCCCGCTTGGCTCATCGGGCCGCGGGGCGCGCATGGTCGGCGTACCGCTGCCGGAATCGGTCACCTCGACCCGGACCTCCCCCCCGTTGCGGATCACCGCCACGTGGAAGCTGGCTCGTTCGTGACGGATGCAGTTGGTGGCAAGTTCGGAGACCATCAGCTCCACCGCCTCGACCGCGTCGGCAGAGCTGCCGGCAAGCGCGTCGACGGCGAACCGCCGCGCTGCATGCACCGACTGTGGGATCGCCGGGAAGGTCCGCATCCGTCTCACGACTGTGCCCCCAACTTCGCGGTCAAGCCCATTGCG
>JBAWFG010000369.1:0-36708 GCA_049591655.1 Solirubrobacteraceae bacterium | reverse complement strand
CCCCGGCGCCCTGAGCGCCCGGCGGGCGCCTGGGCGGCTCGGCGGTTGCGCACCTCGGCCGATGAGGGCCACGGCTCGGCCCGGCCCGTGCTCCAGGCCGGCGGCACGCCGGAGGGCCAGCGGCCGGAGATGAGATAGGCGAGGGCCAGCAGCCAGTAGCACTGGACCACCGGAACCTGGGTGATCTGGAAGAGGACGAGGGCGCCGGCGAACATCCCCAGGTAGCCCATGAAGCGCCCGAGCAGACCAGCGTTCATCGCCTGCAGCGACACGAGCACGAAGGCCACGGCGACAAGCAGGGCGGCCGCCTGTCCGAGCAACTGGAGCGCCAACAGGCCCGCTCCACCGGTCAGCCGGGTGGCCTCTGGGTAGGTCTGGGCGCCGGTGGTGGCGAACTCGTGGACCTTGATGGCCACCACGATCGCGTACACGATGCCGGCCACAGCGGCGAGGCCGCCGCCGACGATCGTGATGTAACGAATGTAGGGCTTGACGCGCTCGGGGTTGCGCGCCTTGGCCGCGCGGTACAGGAACAGCAGCGTCCAGGCGATCGACAGCGACGCCAGCGCGTTGATCACCGAGGCGACTAGGTCAAGCGGGAAACGCTGATTGGCGACGATCAGATCGAGCGTCAGCTCGTCGACCTTGGTGTGCGGGCCCCCGAGTTGAATAACCGACGCGAGGATCAGCAGGACGCCCGCGGCGACGGCGACAACCACCTGGCGCGTGCGCACGCGGGATTCGTAGCTCAGGGTCTCCTCGGGGCTCATCGGCTGCTGAATGCTAGTGGCAGCCGGTCGATCCAGGGCCCCGGTGCCGGCGAGCTACCATTGAGGGCATGGAAGGAAGTGGATTCGGCGGTCTGTTCGGTGATCCCGACGATCTGCAGCGCAAGCTCGGTGAGTTTGCGGAACAGATGCAGGGCGCCCAGCGCCTTGCCTGGGCCGACAACGCGATCAAGCTCGCTGTCGATCTGACCGTGGCAGCGATGAACCGCGCCAACATTCAGGGCACGACCGATCAGCAGGCCGAGCAGCTGCGCGCTGTGATGGCGCTGATCTTCCCCGAGGCCGTAACGCTCGTGCGCGAGGCGCGCGAGGGCCTTCAGTAGCTCCCCGCCCGCGCTGATCTATGAGGTCGAGCCGCGCCCAGACCGGGCTGCTCGCCGCGCCGACAGGAAGGACTGACGTGATGGTTTCAAAGCTTCTGCGAGCGACCGCCGCGCTGGCGGTGTTCGGCGCCTGCGTCGCGGGCTGCGGCGGGCAGTCGAGCCCGTCCTCCACCGGCACGGCGGGGGCGACGACCTCCTCCACGCCGTCGGCGACCTCGACGGTCCCGACGACCAGCTCCAGCACCTCGACCGTCACCGCCACCGCGACCGCGACCGCCACCCCCACGAGCTCGACCACGACCAGCGCCGCGTCGACCACCACCCCTCACTCGCAGGTGCAGACGAGCACGACCTCGAGCTGCGCGGCCGACTGCCAGCCACACGGAACGCCGACCGTGGCCGGCAGCGTCTCGCCGGTCGGTGGCAAATGCCCGACGGGCTACGTCTACCTGCCACCCCAGGACAACGGCCCGGCGCTGTGCATCCGCAGCGCCCCCCCTGCGCAGAGCACCGCCACCTCGTCGACCACGAACTAAGCGTGTCGATGTAGGTCCGGGCCGCGGCCGCCGACGCCAGCGGCGGCTCCGAACCCCGCCCCCGCGGATTGCGACAAATTCGGCCGGCTCGTGGAGCGATGTCGCAGATGCGGCCCGTCGCACACGGTTTGCGCCAAATCCATTCGGCGGATCCGGATTTGTCGCGGATCGCGGGTGGATTGCGTGAATCGCGAGTGGGCGTCAGGGGCCGGTGGACCGGCGAGGGCGGTGGCGGGGTCAGTCGCCGATCGCCGCCAGCACGAGGTCGTCGTGCTCGGCCGGCTTGACCTTGTGCAGGATGCTCTTGATCGTCCCGTCGGGGTCGATCACGAACGTCGAGCGCTCGTTGCCCATGTAGGTGCGGCCATATCGGTTCTTCTCAACCCAGACGCCGTACTGCTCGGCGACCTGATGGCCCTCGTCGGCGAGCAGCGGAAACCCGAGGTCGTACTTGTCGTCGAACTTGCTGATCGCCGGGACCGCATCAGGCGAGATGCCGTACACCACGGCGTTGCGCTGCGCGTAGTCGGCGCGGTGGTCGCGCACGCTGCAGGCCTGCGTTGTGCAGCCCGGCGTGTCGGCCTTGGGGTAGAAGTAGAGGACGACTGTCTTGCCACGCAGTTCGGAGAGGGTGACCGAGTCGCCGTGCTGGTCAGAGAGCGTGAAGTCGGGGGCGGGATCGCCAGGTGAAAGTGCCATGGCCTGAACCCTACTTCAGCAGCCGTGAGAGGCGGCGGTCCTTGAGCAGCTTGCCGTCGGTCTGGCAGGTGGGGCAGTAGCACATGACGTAGTCCTCGTAGAACACCGCCTCCAGCTGATCGCCACAGCGGGGACACGGCTCGCCGTTGCGGCGGTGCACGTGCAGGGGCATCGGGAGCTTGTCGGGGATCGGCAGCGTCAGGTGCTCCTCGTAGTGGGCGATCGCCCGGCCGAGCTGGCGCACGATTGCCTCCCGTAGTCGCTCGGCCTCGGGCTCGGAGAGCTCGGAGCCGCGTTTGAACGGTGAGAGCTTGGCGTCGTGGAGGATCTCATCAACCCAGGAGCGCCCGATACCGGCGATCACCCGCTGGTCGCGCAGCAGGCCGTGCAGCGGCCGCGGCGCCGCCAGCAGCGGCCCGAGCGCCGGCGGGTCCGGGAACGCCTCGGGCCCGAGGGTCACGAGCGTCTCCTCGGCAGCGAGGCCGTCGGCGCTCAGCAGCTTGACCCAGGCGGCCTGCTTGGTGCCGAACTCACGCAGGCGCAGCTCCCGCCCGTCGCCGAGGCGCAGCAGCAGCCGGGAGGTGCGATCGCGCAGTGACGCGCGCGTGTCGAACAGCTGCAGGCGTCCGGCGGACATCAGGTGGATGAGCAGCGAGAGCTCTCCCTCGACGCCGATCTGAAACAGCTTTCCGCGGCGGGTGATGCCGGTGAGCCGTCGCCCCTCAATCGTGTGCAACGGCGGGTCGAACGAGCGCAGGGCGTTGATCCCGGGGGTGAGCACCGATTCGATCTCGGCGCCGGCGATCGCGGTTCCGATCAGTCGGGCGGTGATCTCGACCTCGGGCAGCTCGGGCATCGTGTGAATTAAGGCTAGATGGTCGGTCTCAGCAGGCCCGGACCGCGTGGTTACAGACCTTTTACAGAACGTGACCGAAACTGTTCGAGGTCCTTCAGTTTCGCTTTACACAGCGGGAGAAGACTCACTGCCATGAGCGATCTACTGGCAATCTTCGGAGAAACTGACAGCCAATCGGAGCTGATCGGCAGGATCGCGCGACTGCACCCGACGCGGGTGACCGTGCTGATCGAAGACGTCGGTTCTGACTGGGCGTATGACGAGTCGCCGGCGGGCGGCGAGCTGCGAGACCGTCTCGCTGCGCTGATGGCGGCGATCGAGCGGACCACCGGAGCGACGGTGACCGGCCTGGCCGGCTCGCGGTCGCAGCTGGAGGGGTGGCGCTTTGACCGCGAGGTCACCGGGCGCCTGCTGCCGGCGCCGGTCCCGGTCTGATCACGCCCGGCTGCATTTCAACGGTCGCGCCGCCACTGCGGCGCCACGAGACGACCGGGCGACGGTAACCGCCCGGTCGGCCAACTGGCCGGACGACCCCCGGCGGCCGCCACACCCGGCGGCCGCCGCGGCGTCCGGCCTCAGACGCGGCGTGCGGCTTCAGCCCGATACGCTCCCCGGGCGATGACCGCGACCGTGGCCCCCGACGACATCGTCCAGACCCGCGCCGAGGGGCAGGCCAACCAGCGTGAGCCGCTGCTGGTCATCGAGCCGCTCACCGCGTTCCTGGCCGCGCACGGACTCGACGCTCCGGCCGAGCTGAGCGCCGCCCCGATCGGCGACGGTCACTCCAACGTCACCTTCCTGCTGTCCACCGACGTCGTCCTGCGCCGCCCGCCGCGCGGGCCGCTGCCCCCAAGCGCGCATGACGTCCTGCGGGAGGCCCGGCTGCTGTCAGCGCTGGAGCCCACGGCGGTGCGGACCCCGCGGGTCCTGGCGGTGTGCGAGGACACCTCCGTGATCGGCGCGCCGTTCTACGTCATGGAGCGGATGCCGGGCGAGGTGATCACCGACACGGTTCCCGACGCGCTCGACGCTGCCGACCAACGCGGCCGGATCGCCTCAGAGCTCATCGACGCGCTCGTCGAGCTGCATGCCACCGACTGGACGACGCTCGGCCTCGAGGGGTTCGGCAAGCCGTCGGGCTACCTGGAGCGCCAGTTACGGCGCTTCGGCGGCCTGTGGGAGCACAACCGCACCCGGGAGATCGCCGACCTCGACGAGGTGGGCCGGTGGCTGGCCGCCAACCTCCCCGCCTCCCCGCCGGCGACCGTGGTCCATGGCGACTACCGGCTCGGCAACACGATGTACGACACGCAGGCGCCGGCCCGGCTCACCGCGATCCTTGATTGGGAGATGGCGACGATCGGCGATCCGCTGGCCGACATCGGCTATCTGATGGTCCACTGGGTCCAGGCCGGCGACCGCGAGAGCCGCTTCACACTCAACGCCGTCACCGCTGAGCCCGGCTTTCCCAGCCGGCAGGAGATGGTCGCCGCCTATGAGCAGCGCTCGGGCCGTTCGGTGCCCGATCTGGACTGGTACGTGACGCTCGCGCTGTTCAAGGCCGCCGTGTTCATGGAGGGCAACTACAAGCGCGCCGTCTCGGGCAGCACCGATGACCCGTACCTCAAGAGCTTCGGCGAGGGCGTGGTCGAGCTCGCCGCCCGCGCGCTCCACGTAACCCGCAACGGCTTCTAGGGGGCGGCACAGGTGACCGCATCGACCGGCCTGCGTGGCCTGCTCGTGGACTGGGGCGGGGTCATGACCACCAATGTGTTCGACTCCTTCCGGGCGTTCTGCGCGCAGGAGGGACTGGACGCCGACACCGTCGGGGACCGCTTCCGGTCTGATCCGGCCAGCCGTGAGCTCCTGATCGGCTTGGAGACCGGTCGCCTCTCTGAGCCGGAGTTCGAGCAGCGGTTCGGTGCGGTCCTCGGCGTGGAGCCGGTCGGGATGATCGAGCGAATGTTCGCCGGCGGCGTGGCCGACGACGCCATGCAGGACGCCGTGCGCCGCGCCCGGGCCGCCGGCGTTCGCACCGGGCTGATCTCCAACTCCTGGGGAACGAGCCGCTATGACCGGGGGCTGCTGGCCGAGCTGTTCGACGGGGTCGTCATCTCCGGCGAGGTCGGGATGCGCAAGCCGACCCCGGAGATCTATGCGCTCGGCGCCGAGGCGATAGCCGTGGACGCCGGCGAGTGCGTATTCGTCGATGACCTGCGCTTCAACCTCTCCCCCGCCCGGGAGCTCGGCATGGCGACCGTCCATCACGTCGAGGCGGCGCAGACGATCTCACAGCTCGAAAAGCTGCTCTCACTACCCCTGCGCTGAGCGCCGGGCGACGGGGTCAAAACGACGCCGGCCCGGCCGGGCGGCAACTGCCACCCCGGCCAGGCCGGGTAGACGCCTCGGACTGACTACCCGTGGCTACAGGCCGTTGACGGCAGCCTTGTCGGCGTTGAGGACGACCTTGGGCAGCGGAGCGAAGTCATAGCTCTCGCCCGCCTGGTGGCCCAGGGCGTACTTGACGAACTGCTTGAGCAGTCCGTTGTTCGCCGCCCCCGGCTTGGCGATCACGTAGGTGAACGTCGAGATCGGATACGCGATCTTGGCGCTCTTGGACGGATCCACGATGCTGAGAGCGTGATTGCCCGGCACGTGCTTGATCGTCGCCGCAGCGTTCTCGATGTTGCTGAGGTTGGGGTACTCGTACTTGCCCGCGGCGTTGGCGACGCCGACCGCCGGCAGGTGGTGGGCGATCAGGTAGGAGACCGCGATGTAGGCGATCGAGCCCGGCGTCCCCTGGAGGACGGCGGTGACCCCGGAGTTGCCCTTGCCCGATGCTCCGGTCGGGAAGCTGACCGAGGTACCGAAGCCGACCCTGCTCTTCCAGGCCCCGCTCACCTTGCTGAGGTAATTGGTGAACGCGTAGGTGTCACCCGAGCCGTCGGTACGGAACACGGGGGTGATCTTCAGGTTTGGCAGGTGCACGCCCTTGTTGGAGCGGGCGATACGGGAGTCGTTCCAGTTGGTGATCTGACCCAGGTAAATGCCGGCGAGCTCCGCACCGGTCAGGTGCAGCTTGCGCCCGGCGCCCGGGACGTTGTAACCCACGCCGGTGGCCGACAGCGCCCACGGGATCTGGACGCAGCCGCTGCAGGCGCTCTGCTGGGTCGGGTTCAACGGCGCATCGGAGGCGCCGAAATCGACCGTACCCGCCGTGATGTCGGCGA
This sequence comes from Solirubrobacteraceae bacterium, assembly GCA_049591655.1. GTDB lineage: Bacteria > Actinomycetota > Thermoleophilia > Solirubrobacterales > Solirubrobacteraceae > Palsa-465. The sequence continues at coordinate 30,276 of JBAWFG010000369.1, read as the reverse complement.
TCCCGGTGCCGGAACCGACCGGGTTGTAACTGATCGAGTTACCGGTCTGACTATCGAACCCCTGAGCCCAGATGGCCTCCAGTGGGGCGACCAGCGTTGACCCGGCGCCCGACAGCGAGCCCGGGGTTGCGGCTACGGCGTTGGCGGACAAGCCGCCGGTGGCGCCGATGGCCAGGGCCGCAACCGACAATGCGGTCAGCTTGCGGCGATGGAAGGCGAAGCCTTTCAAGGTGAAGCCCTTTCCGTAGGAGACAGTGCGCTCGGTGAAGCCCGGCCGACTGTCCGAGCAGCACTAGCATGGGCGGCGCGCCTCCCCCGGTTGTTATCTCTGTGTAACCAGGTTTTTGAGATGTTGTGACGAGGGGTACACACGCACGTCCGCAGCGCGGAGGGTTCTCTACGCTGCCGCGCGATGTCTCTCGCAACGACGCCACGCCGCCGGGGCGTGCGGGATCGCATCGCCGCGCGCCGGACGGTCGAGCGCAGCCGGGGCGACGCGATCCTGCACGCTTTCTGCGTGCTCGCGGGCCTGATCGCCGCGTTCGTGCTGATCGAACTGGCCTACCAGGTCATTCACGGCGCCTGGCCAGCGGTGTCCAAGTACGGTCTGGGCTTCCTCACCACGAGCACGTGGGCGCCGAACCTCAACCACTTCGGCGCCGCGGTGATGCTCTACGGCACGATTGTCACGTCGGTGATGGCGATGATCATCGCGCTCCCGCTGTCGGTGGCGATCGCCCTGTATCTGAGCATCCTCGCCCCGCGGGCGGTCCGTGCCGTCGTGGGACCGTTGGTGGAGATGCTGGCGGCAATCCCCAGCGTGATCCTCGGGTTCTGGGGGCTCATCTTCCTGGCGCCATTCGTCCAGGCTCACATCGAGCCGTGGCTGCACAGCTGGTTCGGCTTCCTGCCGATCTTCGGGCCGCCGCAGACGACCGGGCTGAGCTTGTTCACGGCCGGCCTGATCCTCACGGTGATGATCGTGCCGATCATCTCATCGCTGAGCCGCGACCTGTTTCTCACGGTCCCCCGCGAGCTCCGCGACGGCGCCGAGGCCCTCGGCGCCACTCAGTGGGAGGTCATCCGTGGGGTGATGCTCCCCTCGACGATCTCCGGCGTCGCGGCCGCGACAACGTTGGGACTTGGGCGAGCCCTCGGTGAGTCGATCGCGGTCCTGCAGGTGATCGGGACGGGAGCCCAGATCCATCGCTCCCTATTTGAGACCGGCAACACGCTCGCCGCCCGGATCGCCAATGACATCGCCTTCCCCGTCTCCCAGCTGCAGGTCCACTCGATCTTCTACCTCGCATTGATCCTGCTCATCTTCGGCGTTATCACCAACCTGATCGCCCGGGCGATCGCCAGCCGCTATGACGTCCATCGCTCGTTCGTCTGAGACCCCGCCCTACGATCCGATGTCGCCGCTGACGCCCTCGGGCAACCTGCGGCGCCGGCTGATCGTCTCCCGGATCGCACAGGGCGGTGCGGTTCTCGCCTCCCTGGTGGCAGTCGCGGCACTCGTCATCGTCACCATCGACGTGATCAAGTCCGGAGCCCCGGCGCTCAGCCTCCACTTCCTGTTCGCGGACCCGCCGCAGTACGGAGGTGCCGGCGGCGGCATCCGCGCCGACGTCATTGGCACGGTGATCATCGTCGGGCTGGCGGCTGTGATGGCCCTGCCGATTGGGATCCTGATCGCCATCTACCTGACCGAGTTCGCCCCGGCCCAATCACGGGTGGGCAACGCGCTGCGGCTCGGCCTCGATCTCATGCAGGGCGTCCCGTCGATCGTGATCGGCATCTTCCTGCTGGGACTGATCGTCGAGCCGATGCATCGGGACTCCGGATTTGCGGGCTCGATCGCCCTGGCGATCATCATGCTCCCGCTCATCGCCCGCTCCACTCAGGAGGTGCTCCGGCTCGTCCCGAGCACGCTGCGTGACGCCGCCGACGCGCTCGGGGTCGACCGCTGGCGGGCGATCCTCACCGTGATCCTGCCCACCGCGCTCGGTGGCATCCTCACCGGGGCCATTCTCGCCGTCGCCCGCGCGGCCGGTGAGACCGCCCCGCTGCTGGTGCTCGACTCCACCTATGCCAACCACCTGACCTTCAACTGGTTCGGACCGATGCCGAACATCCCGGTCTCCATCCTCACCGCATCCGAGGCGCTTGACCCGACCGGATTCGCACGGGCCTGGGGATCGGCGCTCGTGCTGTTGACGATGATCCTGATCGCCAACATCGGGGCGCGAACGATGCTGGCCCGCAGCCGCCGAAAGATCGCCGGATGACCCAAGGGGAACATGACGTGAACCCATCGCCACCTGACACCGTCCTGCCCCGGCGCCGGATCGGGACCGCCCCGGTCCCGGCCGCGGTGCCACCCCCCACCGACGGGGGGACGTCGCTCACCGGACGCGCCGTCGTGTTCGACATTCGCGACATGTCGGTCGCCTACGGTCAGAAGCCGGCGCTGGCCGGCACGACGCTGAAGATCTACCGCAACCTGGTCACGGCGGTGATCGGACCATCGGGGTGCGGCAAGTCGACGTTCATCCGCAGTCTCAACCGGATGAATGACTCGGTGCCCGGGTTCTCACTCGGTGGCCAGGTCCTCTACCACGGCCACGACGTGTACGCCCGCGCCACCAACCGCGTCGAGGTGCGTCGTCGGATCGGGATGGTCTTCCAGAAGCCCAACCCATTCCCGAAGTCGATCTACGACAACGTCGCCTGGGCACCGCGCAACCTTGGGTTCAAGCACGACCTCGATGCCCGCGTCGAGCGCGCGCTGCGCGGCGCCGCGCTCTGGGACGAGGTCAAGGACCGGCTGCGGGCGAGCGCGCTCAGCCTCTCCGGCGGCCAGCAGCAGCGGCTGTGCATCGCGCGGGCGATCGCGGTGGAGCCCGACGTGCTGTTGCTCGACGAGCCCGCGTCGGCGCTCGACCCGGTGGCGACCGCGTCGATCGAGGATCTGATGCACGAGCTCAAGCACAGGTACACGATCGTGATCGTCACCCACAACATGCAGCAGGCCGCGCGTGTCGCCGACCGCACCGCGTTCTTCTCGCTGGACACGTCCGGGCCCGAGCGCGTCGGCACCCTCGTCGAGTACGACGACACCAACGTCATCTTCAGCCATCCGGCCGATACGCGGACGCGGGACTACGTCACCGGCCGGTTCGGGTAGCGCCTGGGGGCCTGCGCGGGGTGGCCGGCGAGTCGGCTAGCCCTGCAGCAGGGGCTGGCCGCACTGCCAGCAGAACGACGCGCCGATGCTGTGCGGCGCGCTGCAGTTGGCACAGGCGCCGGCGGTACCGGTCTCCTCGAGGCGCAGGATGCGCTCGACCTCGCCGAGCTCGGCGTCGGTGTCCTGGAGCACCGCAGCCCGCTGAACGAGCACATCGGTGCGGATCCGGTCCCGGATGGCCATCTCGTAGACGAGCCCGCCGAGATCCCACTGGAGCTCGGCGACGCGCGCGTTGAGCTCGTCGCGGCGGCGCCGGAGGTCGACGACCTGCTCGGGGCCGAGCTGGGTCTTGGAGGTCAGCGGAGGCGCGGCGGCCGGCAGGTCGCCGAATTGCGGCGGCGCGACCGGCGTGTCACCGGAGTGCTGGTCCAGAGAGCGTGACGAGGACATCCCGAGCGCCTACTGACCGAAGAAGTTGTTGCCGGTGAACTTGCCGTTCTGGCAGCCGGCCGTGCCCGCCGTGCAGGATCCGCCCTGCGTGACCGTCGGCGCGGCGACCTTGGCGCTGCCCCCGACCACCTTGCTGGCGGCGGCCGCGGCCTTCTGAACGACGACCTTCGGCGGCACCTTGGTGGCCGCGGTCTTGGCCGCCTTCCCGGAGTGGGACTTGTGCGTCGACCCGGTGCTCGCCGAGGACCCGGACCCCGAGCCCGAGCCCGAGCCGGTCGAGGCGGCAGCGCCGGTTCCCGAGCCGCCACCGACGGTGATCACGGTCGGCGCCGCCGCGGCCTTCTGGTTGCCGGAGGAGCTGTTGTGGCCGATGAGCACGCCCACCCCCATGGCGAGCAGCAGGGTGGCGATGCCGGCGAGGAGATTGAATCCGGCCGTCGTGCGCGGACGCCTGACGTGACGCGTGGTCGACGTTGTGGCCACCATCTCAGGGATCGGCTCGGCGGGACCCGCGAGTGTGAACCGCGGCTTGCCGCGACGCTCGCCGCAGTTGACGCAGTAACGCTGGTCAGACGCGAGCGGAGCCCCGCAGTTGACACAGCGGTCCGAGACGGCCGCCAGCGACAGCTGCTGGGTCGGGACGTCATCGGGGTGGCCGTTGACCCCCGAATCGTCGACCCGCATCGGTTCTCCGGCGTGGCTCATTGTGCGACTGCGATCGCCATTACCGGGCAAGCGTAAGTCCACGCACACCGTGCGGATGTGAACAAGCGGTGATCACGCTTTGACGCGTGAAACCCGGCGGGGCAAGCTGGGTTTGAGATGTTCACATCCGGCGTTGTCCCGCCGGACAGACTTCGCCGCCAGATGGACGACTCAGAGATCCAACCCGGACCCCGGGCTCACGCCGGACGCTGCGCCAACTGCGACGCGGTGCTCGGCCACGATCAGCGCTACTGCCTGCAGTGCGGCACCCGGCGCGGGCCGCTGCCGGCAACTGTCGATGAGACGCTGCGGGAGTTGCGGGCGCAGGACCTGCCGGTCCTCCCCGCGGCCGAGCCCGGCGATGATCCGGAGTCACCCGAAGCCGCTCCGCCACGGCCGCTGACCCTGAGCCTGCCGACTCCCCGGGTGGCGTCGCTGGCGGTGATGGCGATGCTGGCCTTCGGCGTCGTCGCCGGGTCGCTCACCGGCCCGGGGGGCATCGACGCGCTGGCGCGCACCTTCGTCGTCGCAGTCGCACCCCCGCCGGCTGCTGCACCCGCGCCCACCACTGACTCGGGGGGCGGGGGGAGCGGAGGCGGATCGGGGTCCGGCGCCCCGGTGACGCAGCAGACGATCACCGTCACCTCGCCGGCCCCGGCGAGTCCCGCCGCCCCGGCTGCCCCGGTCGTCGCGAGCAGCGGCGGCTCTGGCACCGGTCCGGGCTCCGGCGGCGGGAGTGGCTCGGCCCAGGTCACGCTGCCGCCGATCAGACACGTGTTCATGATCATGCTGTCGGACCAGGGCTACAACCAGTCCTTCGCGGTGGCGGCGGGTCACCCGTACCTGGGAAAGACGCTGCGTGCCCAGGGCGAACTGCTGCCCGATTACTACGGTGTCGCGCCGTCCTCGCTGGCCACCGGAATCGCGCTGATCAGCGGACAGGGGCCGACGAATCAGACCGCCGCCGACTGCCCGTCCTACACGCCGGTGTCCCCGGGGGGCGCCGGCCCCAACGGCCAGGTGCTCGGCGACGGGTGCGTGTACCCCGCCAGCACCCCGACGCTGCCCGACGAGCTCGTGGCCAACGGCTACTCGTGGAAGGCCTACCTGCAGGGCAGCGCCCAGGCGCCGACCGGCCAGCCGACGACCTGCCGGCATCCCGCCCCCGGCGCCACCGACGCCAACAGCACCCCCCAGACCGGTGATCCGTATGTGACCTGGAGCAACCCGTTCGTCTACTTCGCCTCAATCACCGCCAGTCCGCTGTGCGCCAAGTCCGACGTCGACCTCAGCAGCCTGGCGACCGACCTCAAGCAGTCCGCCACGACACCCAACGTCTCCTACATCGCGCCGGATCCCTGCGACAACGGCAGCGACCAGCCGTGTGCCCCCGGGCAGCCGGCCGGCCTGGCCGCCTCGGATGCGTTCCTGAAGACCGTCGTTCCGGAGATCGAGAAGTCGCCGGCGTATAGGGCCGACGGCATGATCGTGATCACGTTTGACCAGGCGCCACAGAGCGGGGCCACGGCCGACTCGAGCTCGTGCTGTGACCAGCCGGCATTCCCCAACCTGAGTGGTTGGGCGGCGCCGGGGCCGACCACGACGACGACCTCCTCCACCACCACCACCATGTCCACGTCCACCACCGACACGACATCGTCGACGACCGATACCGCCGCATCCTCGACCCCGACGGATACGACAACGACGCCGACGACAACCAGCGGCACGACAACGAGCGGGACGACGACCACCGGAGCCACCACCGCGCCGTGCCCCACCACGGGCACGAGCACGACGAGCTCCACCACGCCGACGACGAGCTCCACCCCGACGACGAGCACCACCCCGCAGACGACGAGCTCCACCACACCGACGACGACAGCCACCACACCGTGTGCGGGCGCCACCCCGCCCGGCGGCGGTCAGGTCGGCGCGCTGCTCATCTCCCGCTACGTCCAGCCCAACTCCTCCGACGTCGCGAGCACGTTCAACCACTTCTCGCTGCTCAAGACGATCGAGGACCTGTTCTCGATCAAGCACCTCGGCTATACGACCGACGCCGCGCTGCCTGAGCTTGACTCCTCGACCTTCAACGCAGTGACCGCGGGCTGACGTCGCCGGCACATTTACCAAATGTTCACTCAGGCACCCGGTCGGGGTCGCCAGACTACCGCGCCGCATGGGTCATTCGCAGTACTAACGAATCAGGAGATAGCGTGAAGCGCATCTGCCTTCTGGGCGCTGCAATCGCAGGCCTTTTCATCATCGGAGCCACGAACGCCCTGGCGCTCGGCTCCCACGCGCCGGCTCGCGCCACAGTGGCCAAGACGAAGGCCAAGTCCAAGGCCTCGCCCACGGTCAAGGTGAGCTGCGCACTGGCATTCACCCTGCAGGCCCCGGCCGGTCAGGCCGACGTCACCCAGGGCGCGACGTCCGGCAACCACGCCGGTGCCGTCGTCTGTCCGGCCAAGGGCATCGGCAGGGGCGCCGAGCTCGACGCGTTCACCACCGACGCCGCCGGCGACCTTGTCGGCAAGTGGCAGCAGTGGTTCAACACCGGCACCGTCTATGGGACCTACGATCTGGTTCCCGGCGACAGCAACCCGACCGACTCGTTCAGCACCGCCAGCTACACCGGCACGTTCGTCATCAAGGGCGGCACCGGCACGCTGGCCAAGGACACCGGCAAGGGCACGATCAAGTGCGCCACCAAGGACTCCGTGCACTACGTGTGCAAGGAGTCGGGCAAGATGGTCGGACCCAAGTAAAACTCCACGCGGCGGCGGCGGCAGGCCAGCGCCTGCCGCCGCGCCGCGCGGGACGGCGGGCGTGTCTCTAGTCCCGGGCGCCGCGGCCGTAGAACAGCTTGTAGAAGCGCCGCAGCAGCATCGTCTGACGAGCCTTGTAGGGGAACATGAACGGCTCACGCTTGAGCGCGTGGCGGGTGACGAGCAATGACTGAACCTTGGTGTACTTGCGGATCCCGGTGGCCCCGTGACGGGCTCCCACACCGGAGGTCTTCCAGCCGCCCATCGGCAGGTTCAGCGCGGTGTAGTTGACCTGGGCGTCGTTGACACACACCACGCCGGCCTCGATCCGCCGGGCGAGCCCCTCGCCCCGGTCTGCGTCCCTGGTCCACACGCTCGCCTGCAGGCCGTAGACCGAATCGTTGGCCAGGCGCACGCCCTCCTCGGCATTGGCGATCTTCATGATCGGCAGCGTCGGGCCGAACGTCTCCTCGGTCATGCACTTCATCGAGTGGTCGACATCGACGAGCACGGTGGGCTCGAAGAAGCGCCCGTGCTCCGAACGCCCGTGGCCGCCGGTGAGGACCTTGGCCCCCTTGGCGACGGCGTCACGCACGTGGTCGTCGACGATGTCGAGCTGGGGCGGGAAGATCACGGCTCCCACGTCAACGGTGCCGACACCGGTCGGCACCCCCTGACGCAGCCCGCGCACCTGCTCAGTCACCTTGGCGACGAACTCGTCATAGACCGGTTCCTCGACGTAGCAGCGCTCGACCGAGATGCAAACCTGGCCGGCGTTGTTCATGGAATAGAACGCGGCGGCGTTGGCGGCGCGGTCGATGTCGGCATCGGCACACACGATCATCGGGTCCTTGCCCCCGAGCTCCAGGAAGCAGGGAATGAGCCTGTCGGCGGCGGCCTTCATGACCGCCTTGCCGGTGCGGCTTGACCCGGTGAACATGACGCAGTCGACCTGGGCGATCACCGCCGCGCCGGTCGAGCCATCGCCGGTGGCGACCTGAAAGACATCCTGGGGCAGCCCGCACTCGGTCATCATCTCGGCCATCAGCAGAGAGCTGAGCGGGGTCACCTCGCTCGGCTTGAGGATCACGGTGTTGCCGGCCATCATCGCCGGGATGCAGTCCCCGAACGAGTTGACGATCGGGTAGTTCCACGGGCCGATGACCCCGACGACGCCGACCGGGACGTACCGGATGACGAGCTTCTTGCCGGCGGTGGCCGGGTTCTTCCACGAGGGCACCCGCTCGTCCGCGAGGTAGCCGGCCGCCTCCTTGGCCCAGAACCCCAGAGCGCTGACGGTGATCCCGAGGTCGGTGAGCTGGGCGTCCTCGTGAGTCTTACCGGATTCCTGCACGACGGCGGCGATCACCCGGTCGGCGTTGTCGAGCATCCACTTCTGGGCGCGGCGCATGATCCGCGCACGGCCCTCAAAACCGATCGCCTCCCACTGAGGCTGGGCCTCACGCGCGCGCTGCGCCATCACGGCCAGCTCGCTCTCGCCAAGGACCGGCACGCTCCTGATCAGCTCCCCGCTGGCCGGATTGTCGACCGCGATCGTGTTCGACGCTGTGCCGTTGGTCTGCACCTGGGTCTCAGCCTGAACGCTCGCCATGCTCATTCCTCCTGCCGCTCTCAAGGGTCGGGGCCCCAATTTAGAGCAATCGATGGTTCTAGCCAGCCGGCCGGGGGCGGTAGACCCGCGTCCACAGCGGCCGCAGCAACTGCATGGCCAGCGGCAGGGCGAGCACGAGGTAGAACGCCGCCAGCACCGTCCAGACGAGCGCCGGCGGCGCCAGCGCGGCGAGGCGGTGGTAGTAGCGCAGCGACAGCATCACGCCGAAGGCGACGGTCAGCGCCGACCAGACCAACGACGCCACCCCGTAGGCGAGCAGCCGGGGATCGCCCGGTCCGACGGCACGTCCCGACAGCACCGCCTGGAGCCGCGCCGAGGCGCGGCGCCGCAGCCCCGGGCGCTGCAGCAGATCCACGAGCACGTGGTAGCCGTCGCGCTCCATCAGGGGGTTGAGGTTGAACAGCGCCCCGACGTAGCCACCGAAGGCGACCTGAAACAGGACATCACGCGCATTACCGGGCGCGGTCCGCCGCCAGCAACCCCCCGCTCCGGCCAGCGCGGCGGCCAGGACCGACCCCAACCGGCGACGGCCGGAGCCGCCGGGGCGGGACGTAGCGGGATCGTGCGCGGGATCCATGCTCGGCTCTCCTAACACGACGCCCGGTGCATTAGTCGCGCCCAATGCGCAGGTAAGCGGACTGTCAGTCGCTGAGTTGGATCGATTCGATCGACGGCGGATCGACGGGCCGGTCCTGGGCCCCGGTCGGAGTGCCTTCGATCGCGTCGACGGCGTCCATCCCGGCGGTGACCTGGCCGAACACGGTGTGCTTGCCGTCGAGCCACGGGGCGCTGTCGATGGTGACGATGAAGAACTGCGATCCGTTGGTGTTGGGGCCCGCGTTGGCCATCGCCAGCGCGCCGCGCACCACCTTGTGCTGGTTGAACTCGTCCTCGAACGTGTAGCCCGGGCCACCGGTGCCGGTGCCCTGCGGGCAACCGCCCTGGATCATGAAGTCCGGGATCACGCGGTGGAAGATGAGGCCGTCGTAGAAGCCGTCCGCGGCCAACTTGCGGAAGTTCTCAACTGTCTTGGGGGCATCGTCGTCGAAGAACTCGATCGCGATCGTGCCCGCTGTGGTGTTCATGTTCGCTGTGCTCATGGGGCCAGACACTAGATGGTTGATTCCGCAGCCGCGGAATCAACCAACTGGTCGACAGGGCTCCGCCCGCGATCCGGGCGGCCCGACCTGGGCCACCCGGACTGCGGATCGTGGAGCGCCGGCTAGCTATTGGACGCCGTCTGAATCGCGTTGAGCGCCGAGGTGACGCTGACGGCCGGGGCGGTGCCCGTCGGAACCGAGTCGGTGCAGCTCACCGAACCGGTGCCCGACCCGCCCGTGCCCTGCAGCGGGATCGCCTGCGTGCTCCGGTCACCGCTCGTCCCGTCGGTGGCGATGACGACGCTGCGCGTCGCGGTGTTGGAGCCGACGGTCAGAGTGCACGACACAGTCGTCTGCTGCGGCGTGGCGCCGCTGGTGACCGTCGCGGCCGGATTGGCGAGCGCCAGGTAGGACGCGCCCGTCGGCAGGGCGACGCTCGTCACCGTGGCCGGCGTGCCGGAGATCGCGGCGGTGTTGTTGGTGGTGCCGAACTCCGAGGGCAGGGCCTGGTTGCAGTTGACCTTGCCGACCTGATTGATCGACGCGATCGCCGAGCCCGAGCCACAGGTCCCACTCACGCGGACCTGTAGCTGCCCGGTGTTGGCGCGGACGATCCCGACGGCGCCGGGCTGGATCTTCTTGTAGGAGACGGCGTTATTGCGTAGCGCGGCGGTGCCGACGCTGTTGTGCGGAATGGAAATGGCGGCATAGCCGACGCCTCCGAGTGACATGAACAGGGCTACCGTCGAGATCACGATGGCCGGTGATGGACGGCGGTGCAGGAAACGCACGGTCAGAAACCTCCGTGGTGGTTGGGTGAAGGTCGTTCACCACCACAACACGACCGCCGACACCGAAGTCGCGGCCCCCCTTCCCGAGAGCTGACAGGGGCCTTACTTGGCGGAGGCGGATCGGCTGACGCCGATCCACTTGACGCAGGCGGATCGGCTCGCGCCGATCCACTTGACGCATTCGCCGGGGCGAATGCGTCGGCGGGTCAGCGGGTCAGTGCACGAGATCTTGCACGCCGCGAGGCGTGGGTGGGGAGCTCAGCCGCGGGCGAGCTCGAGCTCGAGCACGTGGCCGCGCACGGAGGTGCCCGCGGTCTGTTCCACGACCCGCTCAGCCTCTGACTCGGGCACCTCGGCGAACGCAAAGCGCTCGAGCACCCGCACGTTGCGGACCGACGTGCCGTCCAGTTGGGTGGCCGAGGTGATGGCGTGGATGATGTCGGAGGGCTCAAGCCCGGCAGCGCGGCCACCGGCGATGATGAGCTTGCTCGTCGGGACCTCGCCGTTGGTCTCCGCCCGTGGCTTGGAGTGACGACGGGGCGGCGCCTGGGCGGGTGTGGGAGCGACGTGGGCGTCCTTGACCCAGGGCGAGAGCTTGACTCCCGCATGATTCTCGATCGCCTGCACGTCGCGGCCCTGGCGCTGCTCATAGAACGTGATCGCGCGGCCGCTGCGGCCCACCCGGCCGGTGCGCCCGATCCGGTGCACGTACACATCGGGCGAGGTGGGAACGTCGAAGTTGATGACGTGGGTGACGCCGGAGATGTCCAGTCCGCGGGCCGCGACGTCGGTGGCGACGAGCAGCGGGACCGCGCCGCTCTTGAACGAGATCATCACCCCGTCGCGGGCGCCCTGGGTCATGTCGCCGTGCAGCGCCCGCACGTTCATGCCCTTGTCACGCAGGGTGCGGTAGAGCTGATCGGCGCGGATCTTGGTGCGCACGAACACGATCGCCTGATCGGGGCGCTCGGCCTCGAGCACGTTCACCAGCGCGTCGTTCTTCTCCCGCGGCGCGGTCTCCAGGGCGAACTGCTCGACGGTGTCGACGGTGAGGTGCTCGCTCTTGACCTTGATCGTTACCGGGTCATAGAGATACTGGTCAGCGAGACGGCGGATCTCCGGGGGCATCGTTGCTGAGAAGAGCGCGGTCTGGCGGCTGGAGGGGGTGAGGGAGAGGATGCGCTCGACGTCCTCCAGGAACCCGAGGTCAAGCATTTCGTCGGCCTCGTCCAGAACGACGAACCGGGTGGCGTGCAGAACGAGCGAATGGCGGGAGATGAGGTCCTTGACCCGGCCCACGGTCCCGACCACCACCTGGCCGCCGGCCCGCAGCTGGGACTGCTGGCTGCGAATCGGCGCGCCGCCGAACACTGCGACGACATCGACACCCTTGCTCTTGCCGTACGCGCGCAGCGCCTGGGTCACCTGGATGCAGAGCTCACGCGTCGGGGTCAGCACCAGCCCCTGGACGTCGTGCTCATCGGGATCGACGTACTGGAGCATCGGCAGCCCGAACGCGGCGGTCTTGCCCGAGCCGGTCTGAGCCTGACCGATGACGTCGAGGCCCTCCAGCAATGGCGGGATCGCCTGCTCCTGGATCGGGCTCGGCGCGTCGTAGCCGACGTCGCGAAGTGCTTGGAGCAGGTCTTCCGAGAGCCCCAGGTCGGCGAAAGTGGTCATCTCCCATGGAAGATAGCTTCCTGGGAAAAAATGGCCCGCCGCGCTTGACACGATTTTCTTTCAGTCCCTAAACTTCGGCTCCTAACCTTTAGGACCCTACGAATCCGGACGACACCCACTCCTATGGCCTCCTCCTCCCCCTCCTCCGATCGCATCGACGCCTATGTCTGGCGGATCAGCGCGGTCGTCATCGTCGGCTCGATCATGTCGATCCTCGACACGACGATCGTCAACGTCGCGCTGGACACGCTCGGGCGCGAGCTGCACTCCACCATCTCCAACATCCAGTGGGTGGCGACCGGGTACATGTTGTCGCTGGCCGCCGTCATCCCGGTCACCGGTTGGGCCGCGCGTCGATTCGGGGCCAAGCAGGTTTACCTCACCTCACTCGTGCTCTTCACGCTCGGCTCGGCGCTGTGCGGTCTTGCCACCTCGAGCACCGAGCTCATCCTGTTCCGCGTGCTGCAGGGGATCGGCGGCGGCATGATCCTGCCGATCGGCCAGCTGATGATGGCCGAGGCGGCCGGCCCGAAGCGGATGGGCCGCGTGATGAGCGTCGTCGCCGTGCCCGCGATGCTGGCACCGATCCTGGGGCCGACCCTCGGCGGCCTGATCCTTGACAACACCACGTGGCGCTGGATCTTCTACGTCAACGTCCCGATCGGCGCGATCGCCGTCTTCGCCGCGGTGCGCATCCTGCCCACGGTGGCGCGCCAGAGGACCGACCCGCTTGACGTCCGCGGCCTCATCCTGATGGCGACCGGGCTGCCGCTGATCACCTACGGCCTGGCCGAGGTCGGGGTCACCGGCAGCTTCAGCGCCGCCAAGGTCCTCATCCCGCTGATCGGCGGGGCGATCCTCGTTGCCGTGTTCGCCGTCTACGCGCTGCGCATCCCCAACCCGTTGCTCAACCTGCGCCTCTACGCCCGGCCGACATTCTCGTCGGCGTCGATCGCCATGTTCTGCATCGGCGGCGCCCTGTTCGGAGGCATGATCCTGCTCCCGCTCTACTGGCAGACGATCCGCCACGAGGACGTCGTCGTGACCGGCCTGCTGACCGCGCCCCAGGGCCTCGGCGCCGCGATGATGATGCCGTTGGCGGGCAAGCTGACCGACCGGTGGGGCGGCGGCCCGTTGGCCCTGTTCGGCGTGATCCTGACCACGATCGCGACGATTCCGTTCGCCCTGATCGGCGCCCACACCTCGATCCTCGGGCTCTGCATCGCAATGCTGTTCCGCGGGTTCGGGATCGGCTTTGCGTTCATGCCGGCGATGACCGCCGCGTTTGCCGCCCTGCACCGTGACGAGCTCTCCGACGCGACGCCACAGCTCAACGTGCTGCAGCGGGTCGGCGGCTCGATCGGAATCGCGATCCTGGCGGTTGTCCTGCAACGGTCGCTGACCGACGCCCACACGCCGGCCGCCGCAGCCGCGGCCTATGGCACGGCGTTCTGGGCAGCGGTCGGGCTCACCGCGCTGGCGATCATCCCGTGCGTCATCCTCGTCCGTGCCGAGCGCGCCGCCAAGCGCTCAGAGGCGGCGACGGCGGGGGTCGACGAAGGCACACTGGCGGAGGTCCTGGCCGCATGAGCTCCGCGCCGTCGCCGCCGCCCGCGGCAGCCGGGTCCGAGTCCGCGGTCCGGGAGGCCGCCACCGAGCTCGGGCAGGCGTTCAAGGCATGCGTGGGATCCGTGCGACGCCTGCGTGGCCGCGAGGCCCGAGAGCACGGCGCGCTCTCGGACGCCCAGTACGGGCTCCTGTTCGGCCTGCGTCACCAGACGGCGCTGGGAACGAGCGAGCTGGCGTGCCTGGCCGGGCTCTCCCCGGCGACGGCCACGCAGATGCTCGACGGCCTGGCCAGCGCCGGGCTCGTCTCCCGGGTGCGCTCCGAGCGCGACCGGCGGGTCGTGCTGACCTCGCTGACCGAACGCGGGGAGGCGCTCGTCGCCGAGCGTCACGCCCGGTTCGCGCCCCGCTGGGAGGCGGCGCTGGCCGGTTTCTCGGACTCGGAGCTGCGCACGACCGCGGCCGTGCTCGACCACCTGCGCCAGATGTTCGACGAGGTCAGGCCCGGCGGCGCGGACGGCGAGCCGGCACAAAGCTGACCCGGCCGTCGAGGTGCGGCGTTGCCCGCTTGGCGTCGCGCACCCCGAACGCGAGCCCGCCGCGCCGGGTGCCCTCGGCGAACTCCACGGTCGCCGGGAGCAGAATCGGCCGCTTGAACGCGACCTCGACCGTGTAGGCGTCGGGGAGCTCGGTGCTCAGCGCGGCCAGGCAGCGGGCCTTGGTCCACATGCCGTGAGCGATCGCCGTCGGAAACCCGAACAGGCGGGCGCTCAGCGGGTGGACATGGATCGGGTTCAGATCGCCTGACACCGCTCCGTAACGACGGCCGAGATCGCCGCGCAGGCGCCATGTCGACCGGGCGGGGAGTTTCTCGCTGGATCCGACCGTCGGGCTCGGCGCGTCTTCGGAACCCCCGCGGCCGCGGGCGAGGTTGGTGGAGGTCTCCTCCCACACGAGCTCATCGCCGACCCGCGCCTCGGTACGCAGATCGAACTGGCGTCCGCGGGGATGGGGCGTGATCGGGGTCGCCCACACCCGCAGCGAGAGCGGCTCGGCGGCCGAGATCGGCCGGTGCACGGTGATCGAGTTGGCGATGTGCACGAGCCCGATCGCCGGTAGCGGGAACCTCCCGTCGGTCATCAGCGCCAGCTGCATTCCGAACGCGAGCATGTGCGGGTAGGTCGGCGGCAGCGTGTCGCCCAGCCCGAACCCACAGACACGGTCATAGGCGGCCAGACGATTGCGGTCGACCGCCACGTCGGTACGGACCAGGGTCTGCTCCGGGATGTCACCGCCCCCGCCGCCGACGAACGGCAGCCGGGACGCTCCGGGAACCATGGCGGCGCCCGCCCGGGCGAACAGCCCCGCCATCGACGGCGCGTGATCCAGCGTGCGCTCGCTCATGCGCCGATCAGGCTCTGGCCGCAGACGCGAACGATGTTCCCCGTGACCCCGGCGGAGCCGGGGCCGGCGAACCAGGCGATCGTCTCAGCGACGTCGACGGGAAGGCCACCCTGGGAGAGGCTGTTCATCCGCCGGCCGGCCTCGCGGATGGCGATCGGCATCGCAGCGGTCATCTGGGTCTCGATGAATCCCGGCGCAACCGCATTGAGGGTCACCCCGCGCTTGGCCAACTCGGGCGCCCAGGCCTGGACAAAACCGATCACGCCGGCCTTCGATGTCGAGTAGTTGGTCTGTCCGGCGTTGCCGGCGATTCCGCTGATCGACGAGACGCTGACCACCCGTCCGTTGCGGCGCACGGCATCGCGGCCGAACAACTCCGCGTCGATCCGCTGCGGTGCGGTCAGGTTGATGGCGATCACCTTGCTCCACTGGTCCTCGGTCATCCGGCCCAGCGTCTTGTCCCGGGTGATCCCGGCGTTGTGGACGACGATGTCAACGCCGCTGTGGGCGTCGAGCAGGTGCGAGGCGATCATCGACGGGGCATCGGCGTCGGTGATGTCGGCGGTCAGCGCCGAACCGCCGATCGCGCCGGTCACGTCGGCCAGATCGTCGGCCATCGGCTCGACGTCGAGGCCGACGACGTGCGCACCGTCGCGCGCGAGGACCTTGGCGATGGCGGCGCCGATCCCGCGCGCGGCTCCGGTCACCAGCGCGACCTTGCCGTTGAGCGGCGCGTCCCAATCGAGCTTGCCGGCGGGCGCCACGGCGGACCCGATCCGGACCACCTGACCGGAGACGAACGCCGATTTGGGCGACAGGAAGAAGCGCAGCGTCGACTCGATCTGGTTCTCGGCCTTCGGAGCGACATAGATCAGCTGAGCGGTGGCGCCCTTCTTGACCTCCTTGCCGATCGCCCGCACGAATCCCTCAAGCGCGCGCTGGGCGATCATCTGCGCCGGAGCGCCGCAGTCCTCGGGCGGCGTGCCGAGCACGATCACGCGACCGCTGGGCACCACCCGCCGGATCGACGGATGGAAGAACGCCCACGCCTGCTCGAGCTCCTCGCTGGAGCCGATCCCGGTGGCGTCGAACACGAGCGCCCGGAACCGTTGATCGGAGGCGGCCGCCTCGGGGTTCCAGATGGCCGCGTCGAGCTTGGCCTTGGCCGCGGCGGCGCGAAGATCCTCATCCATCGGGGTGAGCACGTCGGCGCCCACCGTTTTGAGGACCTTGGCCAGGGGGGCGGCGAGCCGTCCGGCGGATCCGCCGAGCAGCACCGTGCCGGAGATGACCGGTTGGCCGGGTTCGAATCGGTCGAGACGTGGCGGCAGCGGCAGCCCGACCTGCTGGGAGACGAGCCGGCCGATCGGGGTGTTGACGAGTTGCTGATAACGGTCTGCCATCACACGGCCTCCATGATCGCGGTGACCCCGAGCCCACCGGCGGCGCAGATCGAGATCAGGCCTCGGGCCGGGTGGGCGGGATCCTTGTCGGTCTCGTTCAGCGCCTTGGCCAGCGTCGCCACGATGCGACCACCGGTGGCCCCGAACGGGTGTCCGGCGCCGAGCGACCCACCGTGGACGTTGAGCCGGTCGCGGTCGATTGCACCCAGCGGGGTGTCCCGCCCGAGCTTCTCGGTGCAGAAGACCGGGTCCTCCCACGCCTTCAGCGTGCACAGCACCTGTGCGGCGAACGCCTCGTGGATCTCATAGAAGTCGAAATCCGCAAGCGTGGCGCCGGCGCGGTCCAGCATCTTCGGCATCGCGTAGGCCGGGGCCATGAGCAGACCCTCGCCCTTGTGGACGTAGTCGACGGCCGCGGTCTGAGCCTCGGAGAAATAGGCCTGCACGGGGATGTCGTGAGCCTTGGCCCACTCCTCAGAGGCGAGCAGCACTGCCGAGGCGCCGTCCGACAGCGGAGTTGAGTTGCCCGCGGTCATCGTCCCGTCGGGACCGCCGAACACCGGCTTGAGCTTGACCAGCTTCTCGACGCTGGAATCCGCGCGGAGGTTCTGATCGCGCTCCTGGCCCAGGAACGGGGTGACGAGGTCGTCCATCCAACCGGTGTCGTAGGCGGCGGCGAGGTGATGGTGGCTGGCGACCGCCAGCTCGTCCTGCTCCTCGCGGCCGATGCCCCAATCGCGGGCCATCAGCGCGGTGTGCTCGCCCATCGACAGACCGGTGCGCGGCTCGGCGTTGCGGGGGATCTCAGGCACCAGTTGCTGGGGGCGCAGGCGGGCGAGGGTCCGCAGCCGAGCCGTGTTGGACTTGGCGCGGTTGAGTTCGAGCAGAACCTCTCGGAGGTCCTCGTTGACCGCCAGCGGCGCATCCGAGGTCGTGTCGACCCCGCCGGCGATGGCGCAATCGATCTGGCCGAGCGCGATCTTGTTGGCGACGAGGATCGTCGCCTCCAACCCGGTGCCGCAGGCCTGCTGGACGTCGTAGGCGGGGGTCTCGGCGGCCAGCTTGGAGCCGAGCACCGACTCGCGGGTGAGGTTGAAGTCACGGCTGTGCTTGAGCACGGCACCGGCGGCGACCTCGCCGAGGGTCTCGCCCTCGAGGCCGAACCGGGTCACGAGCGCGTCGAGCGTCGCGGTCAGCATGTCCTGGTTGGACGCCTTGGCGTACGGACCGTTCTGGCGGGCGAACGGGATCCGGCTGCCACCGAGCACCGCCACGCGGCGGGCGGTTGAGTTCATCTCTGGCTGCTCCTCGATCGAGTAGTTACACCGCCGTAGCCTACCGAAGTTACGGTGCCGTAGCTACGAGGAACCGTGTTCCTCCGCATCGGCCCCGGTGGCCGTCGTGAACGTGCCGCCGGCGATCGAACGGCGGATCACGGCAGGCGCGAGGATCCGCAGGGCGGCGAACACCCAGTAGTACCGGGGCACGTAGCGCTCGGCGTGTCCCCCGGGCCCGGCCTGGAGAATCGCCTCGGCGACAGCGGCGGGCTGGGAGACCAGCCACCGGGTGCGCACCGAGGCGAGCAGCTCGGTGGCGGGGAATCCCTCGGTGGCGACGAATCCGGGCAGCACCAGCCCGAAGTGAATCCCGTGCGAGCGCTCCTCAGCGGCGAGCGCGTCGGTCCATCCGGCCAACGCGAACTTGGCTGCCGAATACGCGCCGGCGCCCGGTCGGGCGACGCGCGAGGCGGTGCTGGCGACGTTGACGACCGAGACCGCGGCGGTGCCGCCGCCGGGCGGCGAGGCACCGGTGACGGACGTGCGGGCAGCTGTCTGACGCAGCAGCGGCAGCAGCGCCTCGGTGAGGCGGACGGGTGCTTCGAAGTCCAGGCGCATGTGACGCTCGACGTTGGCCCATCCCTCGTCGGCGAATGTCCCGCGCCATGACGCGCCGGCATTGTTGACGAGCAGGTGCAGTTCACCGTGCTCACGCGCCACGATCTCCCGGATCCGTTCCGGCGCTCCCGGGCTGGTCAGATCCTCGGCGATGACGGTGGCGTCGCCGAGACTGGAGGCGAGCGCGCGCAGGCGGTCCTCCCGGCGGGCGATGAGCACGAGGCGGGCGCCTGGCTCGGCGGCCAGCCGCCGAGCGGTCGCCTCGCCGATGCCACTCGACGCGCCGGTGATGAGCGCAGTGAAGCTCACGGGCGCGAGAGAGTAACCCACCGTGGCCGGTGCGGGCGCCGGCGAGGGGACCTGCATGGGCTCGGCGCTCAGCGGGGTAGGTTGCCCCTCGTGAGTCACAGCACGATCGCGCTTCTCACCGTCCCGCTCGTCACCGGGGTGATCGGCTATGTCACGAATTGGACCGGGGTGCTGATGCTGTTCTACCCGGTGCACTTCCGGGGCTGGAGGGCCTCGTGGCTGATCGCCGTGGCCCGGCTGCTGCCGCACAAGCTCCAGCAGATCCCCGGTCTGATGCTCGGCGGCATTGGCTGGCAGGGGATCGTCCCCTCCCGCGCCGCCAAGATGGGCAGCCTCGCCGTCGACTCGGGAATCGCCAAGATCGGCACACCGAGCGAGTTCTTCTCGGAGCTGGAGCCCGAGAAGATCGCCGAGCAGATCATCCTGTCCGCCCGGGACGAACTGCCGATCATCGTCGACGGCATCATGGAGCGCGAGCAGCCGGAGCTGTGGGACGAGCTGCCCGTCCAGTTCAAGCGCCTCGTCCAGCGCCGGGTCCAGGAGCAGCTGCCCGACATCGTGCACGAGCTCACCGAGGAGATCGGCGGCCACATCGACCAGCTCGTCGACATCAAACTGATGGTGATCAAACGTTTTGACCCCGAGCTGGCCAACCGCGTGTTCCTCGACATGGGTCAGCGGGAGCTGAACTTCATCAAGAACTTCGGCTTCGTGTTCGGCTTCCTACTCGGGATCCCGGTCGCTGTGCTCACCCACTTCATCACCGCCTGGTGGCTGCTGCCGATCCTCGGCGTGGTGGTGGGCTATGTCACCAATTGGGTCGCCCTGTGGATGATCTACGAGCCGCCCGAGCCCCGGCGATGGGGGCCGTTTCACTGGCACGGGCTGTTCATCCGCCGCCAGCATGACGTCGCCGCGGTGTACGCCACGATCGTCGCCGACGAGATTCTCACCGTCGCCGCGTTCGGCTCCGAACTGCTCACCGGGCCGCAGTCAGACCGCACCCGGGCGCTGGTGGAGAACGCGCTGCGGCCGGCGATCGACCGCGCCGTCGGTCCGGCCCGAGGTGCCGTGAGGGCGGCGCTCGGCACCCGTGAATACGAGTCGATCCAGCACGCGTTCGCCACCGAGCCCGTCGACCAGATGATGCAACCACTCACCGACCCCAATTTCAGCCGGGAGCAGAGCGCGGCGATGCGCGGTCTGATCACCGAGCGGATCCGGAAGATGGCGCCCAAGGACTTCGGCGAGCTGCTCCGGACGGCAACCAAGGAGGACGAATGGCTGCTGCTCGTCCATGGCGCGGTGCTCGGGCTGGCCGGCGGCCTCGTCCACCTGGCGATTTTCGGATGAGCCTCGAACGCGAGCGACCCCTGGACGGAGAACTGCTAGGGCTGACCCGGCTCGCCGCCGGGATGTGGTGGCGGGCCGCCCGCTGGGGCGCCGGCGCCTCGGTCCGGAGCGGAGCGCGGCTCGCCCGCGCGGCCGCCGACCCGCTGCTCACCGCCCAGGTCATCGATGAGATCGGCCGCGAGCTGCGCGGCTATGCGCGGGACCTGCTCGGCATCACCGAGCTCGACCAGCGCCTTGGCGCGCTGGCGGCCCCCGGCCCCGAGGAGAACGAGGATCCCGACGGTGAGCCCCTGTCTGAGCGTGATGGTCTGCGCCTCCGTGGCGCGCAATTGCTGCGGGCGGCCGCCGAGCTTGACCCCGACGACCGCGCCCATCCCGCCTATGCGCGGATCCTCACCGAGCTGGCGCCTGACGAGGGCCGGATCCTGCGACTGATCGCGACCGAGGGCTCCCAGGCGTCGGTCGACGTCCGCGCGGCCAACCTGATCGGTGTCGGCTCAGAGCTCGTGGCCGGCGGTCTGAACATGATCGGCGCCCAGGCGGGGCTCGCCCACCGCCATCGGGTCCCCGCCTATCTCAACAATCTCGAGCGCCTCGGACTCATCTGGTTCTCCCGCGAGCCGATCGGCGACCCGGTTGCCTACCAGGTGCTCGAGGCCCAGCCTGAGGTGCTGGAGGCGATGCACAGCGCCTCGCGGGCGAAGACCGTGCAGCGCAGCATCCACATGACCCCGTTCGGCGAGGACTTCTGCGCTGTCTGCCTGCCGCTTGACACCGGCGGCGACGCCGAACCGGCAGACGCCGGCGACTAGCGGTTGGCAGCCCCGGCTGCGGCCACACGCAGCGCGAGATCGAGCTCGAAGCGGCCCTGAGGATCGTCGAGCACGTCGCCGAGCAGCTCACGCAGCCGGGCGATCCGATACCGGACCGTCTGCGGGTGGACGTGCAACACGGCAGCGATCCCCGGCGTGTGGCGCTGGTGAGCCAACCATGCGGTGAGCGTCTCGACCAGCCGCTCGCGCTCGCCGGCCGCCAGTGCATCGAGCGGCGCCAGCCGCGACCGCGCCAATGCGCGGGCGAGCTCCCGGTCTCCGAGCAGCAGCATCGCCGCCAGGTGATCCTCGGCCCGGATCGCTCCCTGCTCGGACCGCGGGCCGAGCGAACCGTCCCGGGCGAGGAACAGCGCGAGCCGCGCCCAACGCAGCGAGCGGTGGGCGTCGGCGACCGCAACCCCAGGCCCGAGCGCGGCCGGCTCTCCCTCCAGCGCCCGGTCGAGGACCGCGCGGCGACCAGGTGCATCGGGGTCGGGCAGGATGAGCCACGGGCCATCGGAGTCGCTGCCCGCGAGCACGTCGAGATCAAGCCGGCGAGCGACCGGTCCGGGATCGTCGCCGCCCAGGGCGATCACCGCCACCGAACGGGGCAACGGCCAGCGGGCGAGCTCTGCGGCGCGGGTCACCGACTCACGGTCGTGACCGGAGGGGTCCAGGATCGCCACGGCAAGCCGGCGGCGCCGGCGCTCACGCTCGCCGGCCTGGTCTGACTGGATGCGCAGGAAGCCCTCGACGACGTCGGCCGCAAGCTCGTCGCCGTACACGAAGATCGCCTCGGCGAGGGCGATCACAATCGGCGCCGACACGCCGGCCCGGGTGGCGATGTCGGCGGCTCCGCGCCATGCGGCCCGGATGCCGCTGCGAAACGCGGCCCGCAGGTCGTCGAGGCTGCGTCCGGCCTGGTATTCGGCCTCGCCGAGCCGGCGCCACAGCTCGTCGGTCTCCCCGGCGGGGCGCTGGCCGCGCTGGACGGCCGACAGGAAGGCGCTGATCGCCTGCTCGACGCCGAGCCGCAGCGCCATCCCCTCCGGCGCACCGAGAACCTCCGCATACGCCGGGCTGCCCGCCCGGACGGCGGCGATGATCCCGTCGGCGAGCGGCGTCAGCTCGCTGCGGACGATCGCCACCGTCTCCTCTGGAAGCCGTTCCGCGACCCATTCGGCCATTGTCACATTGTGACAAACAAGCGGCGCCTGAACGTTGTGGCGACTCGCAGACACGCACCTCGGCACAGGAATACGGTTCCCGGCACCATGCCACGACGCAGCATCACCCAAACCCACGAGCGGATCGCCCAGCTCGGGTGGGAGCACGACTACCACCAGCCGGCCATCCGCTACCCAACGCGCTACCGCTTCCCCCACAAGGCCAAGGACCCGATGCGCCACATCATGCGCGAGTACCTGCCGATGGAGCTGGAGAAGGACGACCGCGTCTACGGGGGCCACGACGCGGCGGTGCGCGCCGGGATGACCAACACCGCTCACGAACGGTGGCTGGAGATCCTCAAACCGTTCATCGTCATCACCAACTACGCCGAGGTCGCGGCGGGCCGCTGCATGTCGATGCTGATGAGCGCGGTCCCCAACAACGAGCTGCGCAACGGCTACCACGTCCAGTTCGTTGACGAGATCCGCCACACCGGCATGCAGATGGCGCTCGCCCGCTGGTACGCCCAGAACGTGCCGGACCCGGCCGGCTGGAATCTGGGACCCAAGGCGTTCAGCGGCTCGGTGCTCACCAACCCTGGGCTCAACATGCTGTCGCACTTCATCGTCGGCGACCCGATCCAGTGCGCCTTCACCCTTCAGGTCGTCGCCGAGACCGCGTTCACCAACGTGGTGTTCGTCGCGACCCCGGACGTCGCCGCGCGCAACGGCGACTTCACGCTGCCCACTACCTACCTGTCGGTGCAGTCAGACGAGGCGCGCCATATCTCCAACGGCTACGCCACGCTGCTCACGGTTCTGCAGGACGACCACAATGCGCCGTTGATCGAGCGCGACCTCCAGCAGGCGTTCTGGATCAACCACGCGTTCATCGATGTCTTCTCGGCGGTGGTGATCGAGTACTTCAGCCGCGATCGTTCTGACCCCGAGTCGTTCCTGGACAAGTGGGACCGCTGGGTGCGCGACGACTGGCACCGCGCGTACATCATGAAGCTCGGCAAGCTGGGCCTCGACATCCCACCGGACATGTTCGAGCGGGCGCGGGAGCGCCTGGTCAACGGGCTTCACCATCGACATGCGGTGATGGCCTTCGCGGCCTGGCCGCTGAGCTTCTGGCGCTTTGACCCGCTCGACGAACGGGACTTCGAATGGTTCGAGTCCAAGTACCCGGGCTGGTATGCGCAGTACGGCGCGTTCTGGGAGGCGTTTCGCCAGGGAGCGGACCCGCGCAACAACTTCCTCCCACTCGATCTCATCAACATGGCGCCCCCGTTCTGCTGGACCTGCCAGGGGATCTGCGTATCGGAGGCCGACCGGGTGCACCGCGTCGTCGGGAACCGCACCCGCTTCTACTGCAGCCGCGAGTGCCAGTGGCTGGACGTGTCCAACCCTGGTCGCTACACCGGCGACCGCAATTACCTGGACCGTTACCACGGCTGGGAGGCCTCGGAGGTCATCCAGGATCTCGGCTTCGTGCGCTCCGACGGCGAGACGCTGATCGGCCAGCCGCACCTGCGCGACGAGCACCGCTGGACGCTGTCTGACATCCGCGCCCACAACTGCCACCTGCAGAGCCCCAACATCCGCGTCGCGCGGGAGCTGGGGCTGCCCAGCGGCGACTGGTCAGACGCCCCACGCACCCACGGGGCCGTGCCCCTGGAGCACGCGCAGGCCATCCTGTGAGCCCGCGCGTTGCACTGGAGCCGCTCGGTGAGACGATCGACTGCGGCGCCCGCGAGACGGTGCTCGACGCCGCCTTTCGCCAGGGGTACAACCTCGCCTACGGATGCCGCGAAGGCCAGTGCTCGGCGTGCAAGTGCTACCTGCTCTCGGGCGAGGTCGACCTGGCGCCGTATTCGAACTTCGCGCTGTCGGATGCCGAGCGCAGCAACGGCTACGCACTCATGTGCCGGGCGATGCCCGAGTCTGACCTGACGGTCGAGCTCCTGCACTACGACCCGGACAACTACCGGCTGGAGAACGCGATCCGGGAGCTGACGGCGACCGTCACCGCAGTCACCGAGCTGACCCACGACATCGTCGGGCTGACGCTGTCGGTACCCGATGACTTCGCCTGGCTGCCCGGGCAGTACGTCGACGTGCACATCCCCGGCTCCGAGGGCGCGCGACGCTCGTTCTCGATCGCCAGCCTGCCCGAAGACGGGCGCATCGAGCTGATGATCAAGCGCTATCCCGGCGGGCGGTTCTCATCCCTGCTCGGAAATGAGATTAAGTCTCAGACTCAATTGCAGCTGACCGGGCCCTACGGCGCGTTTCACCTGCGCCGGTCCGAGCGGCCGATCCTGATGATCGCCGGCGGCTCCGGGATGGCGCCGGTGCTGGGGGTGCTGCGTCAGCTGGCGGCCGAGGGCTGCGAGCGCCCGGTGCGCTTCTTCTACGGCGCCCGGGCGGAGCGCGACCTGTTCATGCTCGACGAGATCGCGGCACTCGGCGGGCGGCTGGCGGACTTCCGCTTCACCCCGGTGACCGGCCGGTTCGTCCACGAGGCGGTCGACGAGGAGCTCAGCGACCCGGACGTGTACATGTGCGGGCCGCCGCCGATGCTCGACGCCGCCGAGCAGCTGCTGACCGGGCGCGGGGTCGATCCGGGGCGGATCTTCCAGGATCGCTTCACGACCTCCGCCGACTCCTCCGCACCGGCCGCCGAACCCGAGGCGCGCGCGCCCTCCGAGCGGGAGTTCGGTTGGTTCACCCCGGCGGCGCGGCGCGCCACGCTGTATGAGGACGTCACGATCGACACCCAGCCGTCGATCCACCGTCACCTCACCCGCGGGTGGCCGCTCAGCTTCGCCGACGGCCGCGGCACCTGGAACGACGCCTCCACCGCACTGCGGTCCGAGGACTGGTTCGCCTTCCGCGATCCCGGCGAGCAGTGGGAGCGGCCCTTCTACCAGGGCCAGAGCGCGATCGAGACCCAGCTGGAATCGGCGCTGCGCTCCGCGGCCGAGCAGGGACTGATCGACGACTTCGCCCCCGACTGGGTGCAGTTCCTGCGTGACTCTCTGCAGATTCCGGCGTTCGTCGAGCACGGGCTGTGGTTCGCCCTGGCGACCGCCGCCCGCGACTGCCTATCGGACACCGTCGCCACGTGCGTGTGCCTGCAGGCGGCGATGAAACAGCGCTCGGCCCAGGCGATTGTGCTCTACGCCATGGACCTCGAGCCCCATCTCGGCTGCGAACTGCCGATCGCCACCGCCCGGGAGGCGTTTCTCACCGACCCCGCCTGGCAGCCGACCCGCCGCTACCTCGAGCGACTCGCCGCGACCCCGGACTGGGGCGAGGTCCTGATCGCCGCCAACCTGTGCTTCGAGCCGACCGTCGGCACCCTCATCCGGCGCGAGCTGGGCACCCGCGCCGCCGCCGCGGCCGGCGACACCGTCACCCCGGTGCTCGCCCGGGCGGCAACCCAGGAATGGGAGTGGGCCCGCGCCTGGACGGCGGCGCTCGTCCAATTCCTGATGCCCGCCAACCGGGATGTCATCGAGGGCTGGGTGGCCGACTGGCAGCCTCAGGCGCTGGAGGCGGCCGCGGCGATCGCCCCTGACGCCGCCGCGCCGGTGCATGCCTACGCCGACGCGCTGCGCGCCGAGGCGCTGCGCGAGCGCGTGGAGACCGTCGCCGGGCCGGCGCTGCGTGAGCGCGCGGCCCCGGTCGCCGCCATACGTGACCCCGACAGCGGCGACGGCAGCTATGACTATGTGGGCATCGTGATGGCCAAGAGCGCAGAGGGCGACGCCGTCGCCCGCTACTTCTCCGGGCGCGCGGAGGTGATCGAGCAGCCCGCGTTCTGGGAGATCCGTGCCCGCGACCGGCTGGTCATCCCCTACGACGGTGTCTCAGACGAGCTCGGCTATGGGATCGATGCGTATTCGATCCAGCACGAGATGTCGACCCACTACGGGCGCATGGTCGCGACCGACGACTCGCTGATGCTGTTCTCTGATCCAACCGAGGCGATGGAGCACCTGCTGTCATGACCCCGTGGATGAGCCGCTGGCTGGTGGCACGCGGGCGAGGACGCCTCGCGCACCGGATCCTCTCGTGGGCGCTGCCGCGGGCGATCGTTCGGCGCTTTGACCCCGGCGCCGCCGAGGACCTGACCGCAACGCTGAAGCTCACGATTCGCGACCCCCACGGCCGGCCCGATGCCCGCTATGCGGTGACGGTCGCCGATGGAGCCTGCTCGGTGGCCCACGGAGACCCCGAGCGCCCCGGCGCGGCGGCCTTGATCAGCTCCGACGACCTCCTCCTGCTCGCCGGCGGGGTCGTTGGCTGGCCGGAGCTGCTCTCCAGCGGCCGGTTCGAGCTCACCGGCGACCCGTTCCTGGCGCTGCGTTTCGCCTCCCTGTTCCAGCTGCCGGTCGCCCTGGAGCCCGTCAGCGCCTGATCGAAGTCAGTCGGTACCGGTCGCCAGCGTCCAGTTGGGCTCTGACCCGGCGTAGGTGACGCTCTGCGCCAGCGGTAGGGCGGGCTTGACGATCACGCAGTAATACCGCGGCCGGTACCGGCTGGGCACGCACACCCGATACCGGGAGCCGGTCTGAATCGTGTACGTATCCGGATGCGCGACGTTGACCCGGAACTCGGCCGGCGCGTGGTCGCCGATGTAGGCCTCGGCTCGGACGATCGCGTCGGACAGCACCCGCTGGGTGTCGACGAGCGAGTCGTGGCGGACGAGGCCGATGGCCAGCAGCGCGACGCTCACCAGCCCCACCGCGAGCGTCCCGCCGTAGTTGGCGGCGACGACGCTCGGCAGCCCGTCGGCACGCCGGCGCAGCAGTCGTCCGAACGGACGGCTGAGCAGCAGGACGGCCAGCAGATTGAGGATCAGCCCGCCGAGCACCCCGCCCGCGAAGCTCTGGCGGTCGCCCACGAACGGCCGCACATACGCGATCAGCCCATCGGCAAGCGCCGTGGCCACGAACGCCGGCCACATCCAGGCGCCACGCCAACGCCATCGCGCACGGTGGAGCCAGGCACCGTCCATCCACCGGACAGTAGACGCGACAGCCCGATCCCGCGCCCGGAGCCGTCTACGGGTTGTCCGGGCGGATCGGAATGGATGCGGGACGCGTTAGACGAGGCCGCCGCGAACCGCTCGCACCGCCGCCTGAATCCGGTTGTCGACCTGCAACTTCATGAGAATGGTTGACACGTGGTTCTTGACGGTGTGCTGGCTCAGATAGAGGGCGCGTGCGATCCCGGCATTGTCGAGTCCGCGAGAGAGCAGTTCCAACACCTCGAGCTCGCGCGGCGTCAGCGCGTCCTCCGTGACCAGGACCTCGAGGCCGTCAGGCTCGCGAAGGCGACGAACAAGCCGGCTGGCAATCCGCGGCGAGATCAGGGATTCCCCCCGCGCAGCTGCGCGGATACCGTCCACGATGTGCTCAATCGGGGCGTCCTTGAGCATGTAGCCGCAGGCGCCGGCGAGCAGCGCGTCAATGATGTGTTGATCGTCGACGAAGACCGTCAGCACCAGGACTCGCGCCAATGGCGCGGTGGCGGTGAGGTGCTGCGTCGCCTCGATCCCGGACATCCCAGGCAGGCTCAGGTCCATCAACACCACGCACGGTCCGGCGTTCACCGCCAGACGAACCCCGTCCGCCGCCAGTCCCGCCTCGCCGATGACCTCGATCCCGTGCTCCTGGAGGAGCCCCGTCACTCCCCGGCGAAACAACTCGTGGTCGTCGACGACGATGACCCTGAGGTCGTCGTTCAGGCTCGTTTTAGGACGTGCCCGCCCACTATCTCTGGCTACCGACTCCCCCATGACCACCCCGGTCCTGCGATCCGTCCTCGCGGGAAACTACTGAAATCTGGCTAATAATCAACGCAATTGTACCATTCCGAGGCAATTTGGTGAACATCACGTGATCGCCCGCCCAGAAAGGGTCACCGACCTGCTAAATGCTCCGTCGAATGGTCGATCGCCTGCGCGATCAACCCTGACCCGCCTAGCAGCCCACCCCGGGCTTGGCTTTGCCCGGCGCGAGGCAGGCTGTCTTGATCATTGGCGGACGGCCGGCGCGCATCGTGAATGAGTAGTACTTGCCGACCCAGTGGCGCCGCGTCATGCGCACCGTGATCCGCGTTCCAGCCCGCAGGTGGTGGTAACGGAAACGCGACACCAGATTGATCGTGTGCGCGGCCTTGGTCAGATGCCACTTGGCGAACGGGCACGCCTTCCCGTAGCACTGGACGAGAATGCTCGTTCCCTTGGAGACGGCGAATGCCTCAAGCGCGGTCAGTTCGGAGTAGTGCGGGTGGTAGAAGATGCTCCACCCCAGCGTCGACCCGAGTTTCCCATGCACGGCCGGCGCCTTGGGAGCGCCACTGACGATCTGGACGCCGCTGGAAGGCGAGGTCGAGCCCACGAAATTGGAATCGCCGATGTACAACGCGGAGATGCTGTGGGTACCTCGCGACGCGTAGCTCACTGAGCACGTCGCCGTGAGGCTGCTCAAGGCCTGGCTGGCACAGGCGCCGATCGGCTGCCCTCCGTCCAGGAACTCGATCGATCCGCTCGGCAGGGTGGGGCCAGCGTTGGTGACCGGCACCGTGAGCGTCGCGACGTAGGTTGCCTGCCCGCCGGGCGCGACCTTCGGGCTTACCGCGAGCGAGACCGACGTCGGGCCCTTGCCGATGCTGACCTGTGTCGCGTTGCTGCTCGAGCCGGCCACCAGGGTCGTCGAATCAGCCACGTACGCAACCGAAATCTGGGCGACGCCCGCCGGGAACGATGCCTGACACACGATCGTGATGGTCTGACCGCCGCTGACCCCCTTGTTTGCGCAGCCCGGGACGGCGGACGAGCCATTGAAGAACGACAGCGAGCCGTGCGGGTCCGCGTTGCCGGAGTTCGAGCTGATGGTCGCCACCAGCGTGATGGGCTGGTTGGTCGTCGGAGCGTTCTGGGAGAAGGCCACCACCGAGGCGTTGCTGGTGGTCGACGCGACCCCCGTGGGGGCGGACACCGCGGCCACGCCGAGCGGAGCCGCAGTGTTGAAGGCGGTCTCGACGACCTCGATCGTTTGTCCGACGTCGTTGGGACCGACCGTGTAGCTCGTCCCGGTCTGGCCGGGGATCGGGGCGCAGACCAGGGCGCAGTCCTCCCACTGCTCGGTGATCGAGGTCGGGGTATTGGTCCAGGCGCCCGGCGTCACAGTCAGGACCTGGCCCTGCTGCGGCGTGCCCGAGATCGTGGGGAGCACGGTGTTGACCGGGGGCGCCACTACAACTGCGGTCGGCGAGGAGGTCTCGCTCGTGGCCGAAGTTCCGCCGGAATTGGACGCCGTTTCGACGAACTCCATGGTGGAGCCGACGTCGGCCAGTGCGACGAGGTACGTCGGCGCGGTGACGCCGGTCGCAACGCAGGTCCCGGCCGTGCACCGCTCCCAGACGTCGGTGTACGCGGTGGGCGTGTTGGTCCAGCCGCCGTGAACGGCGGTCAGCGTCTGGCCCAGCTGAGCCAGGCCCGAAATTGACGGTAGGGGTGTCGACGCGACCGGAGCCAGAGCCACCACCGCGGCGGTTGGGGCGGAGGTGGCCGTGACCGGGTTCGGAGCGGTCGCTGTCGAAGCGGTGTCGTTCACGGTCTCGGCTACCTCGATGGTCGCTCCGACTTCGGTGGCGGTAAGTGGGAAGCTGGCTCCGGTGGGCCCGTTGGCGCAGGTTGGATGGCAGACCAGCCATTGGTAGGTCGGCGTCCCGAACGTATCGCCCGCGGGACCCGGCGTGCCGGGGTTGGCCTGGAGGGTCTGCCCCTCCTGGGCGGTCCCCGAAATGGTGGGCGCGGTAAGGGTCGCCGCACTGGCGACGCCAACGAGCACCGACCAGCTGACAACCGTCGCCAGTAGACAGCTCACGATCGCGGCCACTCCGCGTATTCCTAAGTACTTATTACTGAACCCCGTGTTCATCTGCCCCTGAACCCCGCGACACGCATCCACTCGCCGATGACCGTTCACAACCGCGCCCGAACAACGGGCGGGCGGCCGTGCCGC
>JBAWFG010000368.1:0-4464 GCA_049591655.1 Solirubrobacteraceae bacterium | reverse complement strand
GGACGGAGGTTCTGGGGGCTGAGGACTCCTATGTAGTCATCAGCCACCAGAACCACTGGAAGGACAGCGGGGGGGACGGCGGGGCTGGTTGGTCGCCGTGGGGCGGGCGGGGCTAGTGGTCGCCGTGGTGCAGGGCCGCGTACCCGGCGGTCCAGGTGTGGAAATCCGGGATCAGCACGATGGCGAGCACGAGCCCGAGCACGACGGCGGTCGTCAATGACACCCAGCGGGCGCCGCGGCCGGCGATGTCATGGTCGGCCGTGGCCAGGGAGGGGTCATCCCCATCGGCGCCGGTGAGCGAGGTTGACAGCTGGGAGATCTCACGCAGCCGTGGATCCCCGGCGAGGCCGGGCAGGCGGAAGATCTCCGGGAGGTGCCCGACGATGTGCAGCGCCGTCACCACGACCCAGCCGATGAACGACGCCTTGTGGATGAGAAAGACATCCGAGCGCAGGCTGGACTGCGGGCCGATGAACAGCAGCACGACCCCGCTGATGAACACGATCACGGTCAGACCGACGACGACCGGCGCCATCAGCCGGAGGATGGGAGCCGGGGGCCCCTTGCGCTGGTAGGGAGGATTCGCCGTGTAGTAACGCAGGAACCGGTAGCCGGTGCTGGCCATCTTGAGGGCGACCGGGCCGATCAGCAGCAGGCCGAGGAACAGATGCAGCCACATGAGCTGGCCGATTCGCAGGATCGTGATTCCGAGCGCGGCCAGCAGCACGATCAGGAGCAGGCCGGTGAGTACGGTGAGGCGCTCGTTGCCCTCGGTCCCACCAGAGAAGATCCCGCCGCCGCGGGCGCCGGCGGTCCGGGAGGCGTGGCTGTCACGACCGGCGCGATCGGTGTGGGGGCGGGTGCGGACCTGGTTGGGCATTCCGATGTGAAGTGTCGGCACGCTGGCTAAGACCGGCTTAACCCCGTCATGAGAAATATCTTGAATTCGGAGTGAGCCAGGCGGGTTTCGGAGCGTTCGGTGCCGGTTGCCACCCTCACAGCGCGCGCAGAGCGGCGCGCACGTCCGCCCGCTCGGCGAGATCGACGGCGGCGATCGCCTCATCGATCTGACCCGGCGTGGTGGCGCCGATCAGGGTCGCCGCGGTCCGCGGGTGACCGAGGGTGAACGCAATCGCCAGCGCCGCCGGGGTGCAGCCCAGCTGCTCAGCGACCGGCCGCAGTGCCGCGCCGAGCTCCAGCGCCCGGCGGTGGCGGGGGTCGCCGAGCTCCGAGCTCAGCCGACCCGCTCCGGACCCAAACCCCGCGGACCCGGACTCCCCGGACCCGGACCCCGCGGACCCGTACTTGCCACTCAGCGCGCCGCCTGCCAGCACCGCGGAGGGCACCAGCGAGGCTCCGCACGCCGCCAGCGCCGCCTCCATCGCCGGGTCCTCCACCCAGTCGCGGCGGGCCAGGCTGTAGGGCAACTGCACCGCGCACGGCGCTGGGATCGACAAGCGCTGCGCTTCCCGGGCAGCCCGGTCAAGCGCCTGGGCGCTCCAGTTGACCACCCCCCAGGCGCCGACGCGGCCGGTGGCCAGGACCGCGGCGATCTGGCCGGCTGCCTCCTCAGGCCTGAGCTCATCGGGCAGCGTGGAGGAGTAGAGGAGATCAATGCGGTCAAATCCCATCCTCTCCAGGGACCCCTCGAGCTCTGACACCGCGTCCTGGGAGGGCCAGAACTCCCACCACAACTTGTTGGAGACGGTGATCCGGTCCCGCGGCGCTCGGACCGCCGCGAACAACTCGCCGAACAGCACCTCCGAATAGCCGGTGGGCAGCGGCGCCTGTCCGGTCTCGTCGTCGTAGCGGGCGTCGTCAAGGAAATCGATGCCCGCCCGCAGCGCGTGGGCCAGCAGTCGCTCGGCGTCGTCGCGGCGCATCCGCTCAAACGTGCGCCAGGACCCGAGCGCTATCCGGGAGACGCTCGGCCCGGAGGTCCCGAGGGATCGGTGCGCCACGGGGTGAGGGTCAGCCGAGGGCATGTTCGGAGACGGCCTGGCGGGCGGGGGTCACGAGTGTGTCCTGCAGCCGGCGCACGGCATCGAGATGATCGCCGGTCCAGATGACGCGGACGGCGGTCGCGGTGTGGTGCCCGTCGCCGTCGCGCAGATCATGTCCGACGACGTCCACGAGGCGGCCGTCGGCGACGGCGTCGACCGCCAGTGGAATCGGCACTTCGCCGGCTCCGGCGAGGCTGTCGGCGAACCGGTGATACCAGCCGTTGACCAGATCCGCAGCGGCGTTGAGCTCCCGGCGAGCCGCGGCCCGGTCTCCGCCGTCGGCCTCGGCGCGCTGCCACAGATCCAGGACGGAGTCGGCAGCGAGGCGCAGCCCCGCGACTCCGGTCACCAGGGTCGTCACCTCGGCCAGCGGCACCGGCTTGGCGCCCCGCTCGGCGATGTAGCCGCGGAAGGTGTCGTCGAGCCGGCGGGCGGACGCCGCGGCGGTGAGCGCCTCCCCGGTCGGTTCGGCCGCGGCGGGTCCGGCGCCGCAGCGCCCGAGCCCATACGCGATCGCTCCCGCCAGGTAGGCGGCGCTGTCGCTATAGGCGCCCGATAGGGCCCGGCCCAGCGCAGCTGCCGCTCCCCGGGGCCACAGCATGATCCCGACCGCCAGGCTGACCGCGCATCCGATCGCGACGTCCTCGATCCGGACCAGGCCCACCTTCCAACCGGCCGGCGCGATCAGGTTGAACAGGATGAGCAGCGTGAGCGTGAACGCGGCCTGTCCGGCGGCGAATCCGATCGCCGCCGGCGCCAGTCCGGCCAGCAGCACCGCGATCGGCAGCAGCACCCACAACACCGCGGTGTTCGTGCCCACGAGCACGACGATCACAGCGCCGACGACGAACCCGAGCGTCGTCCCGGCGAGCGCCCGGACGATGTTCTGCCCGGTGTTGAGCGCGCTGGAGCGCAGTACCGACAGGGTGCCGAACACGACCCAGAAGCCGTGGTCGACGCTGGTCAGGTCGGCAATGAGCACCGCGAGCCCGAGGCCGACGGCACCGCGGAGACTGTTGTGCAGCCACAGCGACTGACGCTGGGTATGCGAGCCGGCCCGTTGCTGGGCGGCGGTCAGCGTGCTGGTGAAGCCGGCTGGACGGCGGCCGAGCAGCCGCGCCCACCAGCTGCGCCGCTCGGCATCGGCGGCGAACGCGACGTTCGTGGCCACCTGCTCGGCAACGAAGCTGAGCTCCAACGCGCGGAAGCTCGGATCCAGTGAGGTCACCACGCGCCGCGCCTCCTCGTTGATGTCGGCCGAAACGGCGGCGGCGGACTCCGGCAGGCGGATCATGCTCACCTGCTCAAGATCGCCGACCCGCGCGCGGAGGTCGGCCAGGGCGGCCTGCAGGGGCTCGGGGCCACAGCGCGGCATCGCCAGCAGATCGGTCGCCGCGTCAAGCGTCCGGGCCGCGGCCAGCTTGACCGCACACACCTGTTCGTCGGCACGCGCGCCCGTGCCCGGCGCCGAGCGGAGCACGATCGCATTGAGCCAGCGCAGCTCATCGACGAGGCGCACGATCGCCCGGGCCGAGGTGCTCAGCCCGGTCGGTCGAAACGCGGTGGCGAAGAACGTCGCCCGCAGCGCGTCGTCGGCCGCGTCGGCTCGGGTGACGGCCGCGTCGTGAGCCGGGCGGTCCTCCTTACGCCGGCCGCTTCGGATGTACGCCACGTCGGCGCGCAGGCGTGCGGCGATGGCACGGCAGGCATCGATCGCAGCGCCGCGGATCGGGTCGTGATCCGGGGCCGGCCACAGCAGGCTGATCGCCAGCAGCGACGCGCCGGAGGCCAGGCCCCAGCCGGCGAGCCGGTCGGGAATCGATGACACCGGGCCAGGCAGCGAGACCGGCAGCACGAACGACAGCAGCAGCGGCGTGCTGGCCGAGGCGATGACCGAACTGACGACCCCGGCGAACAGAATCGCGAAGGCGACGACCGCGGTGATGGCTGCCGCCAGCCAGGTGTGGGTGCAGACGAGCGTTCCCAGGCAGATGAGCACGCCGCAGGTGAGCGCCAGCGCGGCCTGGGAGCGCACCCGGTCACGGATCGGCCCGGTGAAGTCGACGAGCAACAGCATCGCGAAGGATCCGAACGCGGCGAACGTCGCCATCACGGGGTCCTTGAGCACCTCGCCGCTGAACGCGAACGCGCTCGGCATGATCAGCGCGGCACGGCCGGCCCGCCTCAGGGCGCTGAAGTTCCGATCGTGGGTTCGGAGCCACTGCAGCACGCCGGCTCTCGGCGAGACGGGTATTGCGGTGATGTCGGTCAGCGTCGTGTCCCTGGGTCCCGGCCGCAGGCGCAGGCTCAGGGCACAGTATCTCCGATGCTCAGCCCAGAGCCACCGGGAGCCTGTCATAGCCGCGGACCAGCAGCGTCGAGCGCCGGCGTGGCTCGCCGGCGACGTGGAGATCCGGGAACCGGCGCAGCAGCCGCGGGAGCATCACCTGGCCCTCGAGCC
>JBAWFG010000367.1:0-17109 GCA_049591655.1 Solirubrobacteraceae bacterium | reverse complement strand
CGATGGCAAGAGGGCATGAGCATTTCGGCGGTGGTCGGCCGAATCGACCAGATCCTCCAACTTCAGCAGCAGGTGGCCGATCCCGCGGCGTTCGCCGCGGGTTCGTCGTCGTCTGCCTCCAGCTCGTCGTCGGGCGGCGCCGCGCTCTCCGGCTCGGGCACGTCGGCCTCCAACTTCGCCGCCGCGCTCGCCAGCGCGCAGGGCACCGCCGGCAACAGCTCCTCGCTGGCGGCGACCGATCCCTCGGCCGCTGTGGCCGCGAGCGCGCTCGGGAACCCGAGCCTGGCCTCCAGCGGACTTGCCTCCAGCGGACTTGCCTCAACCGGGCTGGGCTCCAGCGGGCTTGCCTCCAGCGGACTTGCCTCCAGCGGATTGACGGCGAGCGGGTTGGCCTCCGGCGGACTGGTCCCAGGTGCCCTGGCCACCAGCACCGGCGCCAGTGCCACCAGCGCCTCGGATCCCCGGGTGGCGGCCATGGTCAATGAGGCCGACTCGCTCATCGGCAAGCCCTACGTATGGGGCGGGGGGCACTCCGGCTGGGGGCCCCAGAACGGCTATGACTGCTCAGGCTTCGTCTCGGCGGTCCTGCACGCCGGCGGGTACCTCAGCTCGCCTCAGGACACCCAGACGCTTCCCAGCCAGGCCGGCATGGAGTCCGGGCCGGGTCAGTACGTGACCATCTACGACCGCACCGATGCGGGCGGCTCAGACCACGTGATCATCAACATCAACGGCCAGTTCTACGAGTCCGGCGGTGAAACGGGCTCCTGGGGCGGTGGCGGCGGCGTGGCCAAGATCGGTACCCCGAGCGCCGCCTACCTGGCGACGTTCAACACCGTGCTGCACCCCGCCGGCCTCTGAGATGGTGGCGAGCGGTCACCGGCTGTCCTGCGCCGGATAGGCTGACCGAGGATGCTCGAGACGGAGCGACGGGATCTCGTGATCTTCGGTGCCGGCGGAATGGCCCGCGAGCTGGCAGCGTGGGTCGAGACCGCCACCTGGGGCCCGAGCACATTTCGCCTTCTCGGCTTCATCGACGACCCCAATCCGGGCCGCGTGATCCGTAACCATCCGGTGATGCATCTCTCTGAGATCACCCCGGGGAAGCCCCTGTTCGTCGTTGCCCTTGGCAAGCCCGCGCTTCGTGAACGTGTGGTGAAGGATGCTGAATCAGCCGGGCTGCGCGCCGCTCCGCCGTTGATCCACCCGACGGTCAGCTATGACCCCGCCGGGGTCGTGATCGGCGACGGCACGATCATCTGCCCTGGCTCCACCCTGACGACCGATATCGAAATCGGCCGTCACGTGCAGATCAATGTGCAGTGCACGGTGACACACGATGTCCAGCTCCAGGACTACGCGACACTTGCACCGGGAGTGCACATCTCAGGCAGGGTTGCCGTGGGTCGCTCCGCCTTCCTGGGCACGGGAGCGGTCACCGTTGACGGCGAGCCCGGCCGGCCACTCGTCATCGGGGACAACGCGGTCGTCGGCGCCGGCGCGGTCGTGACTCGCGACGTTGCTCCCAGCGTGACCGTCGTCGGCGTGCCAGCCCGGCCGCGGTAGAAGCCGAGCTCGTCGGCGGAGCCCGTCGGGGTTCCGCCTACAGACTCTGGGGCTCGTGCCGATCACGCAGGGGATGTCTGCGCAGGAGCTACCCACCGGCGTTGCCAACCGGCTGGCTGAGGCCGAGAGGCTGTTCGAGCGCGGCCTCGTTGATGAGGCGCGGGAACGGTTCGAGGTCATCCTGTCCGGTGCCGGCGGCGATACGTGGCTGCAGGGGCAGGTACTCGGCGACCTTGCCGTTATGGCGATCTATGCCGGCGAGCACGCTCGAGCCGCCGACCTGGCGACCCAGGCGCTCGAGCGCTGTCCGGACCACCTCCCGGCACTGGAGGTGGTGGCCTATTCCGAGCATGCGCGTCAGCCCGGGGACTCGTCAGCAACGGCGGACGCGCCCGCCCGACCAAAGCGGCTGCTCTACAACGTGAACCACCGGACGCTCAGCCAAGCGGAGATCCCCATATTTCGTGAGCTCGGCTATGAGGTGTTCATCCCGAAGGTTGTCCCCGACGAGGATCCGGAGTTCCGCAGCCACGAGCTGACATACGAACATGACGCATCACTCACCTGCTCCGCTGCGACGCTCGCCGTGCTCAACGCGCACGACTTCTATCGGGCCTCCTGGACTCCCACGGTGAAGCTGATCGTGAATCAGGAATTCGATGTCGTTGTCGTTGCCCTGAGCGCCTATCTCACCCCGCTGGCCGAGGCGGTCACGAACTTCGACGGCCGGGTCGTCGCCCGCGCGTTTGGGCGCGAACATCCGTACCGGTACACCGATCACTTCACGGACCAGGGCCGTATACAGCTCCTCTCGGCGATGGAGGGCATGGGCAACCGTTTCGTGTTCGGGCAGGGGTACGACAACCTTGCCGAAATCGAGGCCGCACCATTACGTGCCCGCCGGCACACGATCACAGTGCCGCTGCCCGAACGCATCTTCGATCGAGAAGGTACGTGGACAGGCGAAGGGACAGCCGCCATCTTCATCTGTCCGGGCATTCTTGATCACGTCTACTACCGGGAGCGGTATGACGAGATCAAGCGCGACTTCGGCGACCTGCCTCACGCCATCTTCGGGCGCCAGGCGACGCCGGTCAGTGACCCCAACGTCCTGCCGTACCTGAGCGACGCGGGGTTGAGCGATCTTTACGCCCACGCGCCCGTCTTCGTCTATCCGTCACGGGAGCCGCGCCACGTGCACTATTCACCGATCGAGGCGATGGTCATCGGCACTCCGGTGCTTTACCGTCGTGGGGCCCTGATCGATGCGCTGGCCGAGGGCGCCGACAATCCCGGCGCCTGCGCCGATACCGACGAGCTGCGAGCGAAGGCTCGAGCTCTGATGGCCGGCGATCAACGCCTGGCAGCATCGATCCGTGCGGCCCAGGGACCGATCGTCGCCAAGCTGTCAGTGGAGCTTGCGGCAAGGCAGTGGGCGGACGTTCTCGCTTCCGGCTGAGGATCGCCCGGTGGGGCGTCGCGCGGTCGGCGACCGAACGTCTCAAGAGTGCATGTGGCGCGCCGATAACCCGTGTGACAAGGCCAGCCACACGAGGACCACAATGTCATACCGGATTCCATGGGCCAAGCCCTACATCGGTGAAGAGGAGATCGAGGTCGTCACCGCGACGCTTCGCGCGGGACGCCTGTCCATGGGTGCCGAGGTGGCTGCGTTCGAACGCGAGGTGGCAAGCTTCAGCGCGCGCCGGCACGCCATTGCCGTCTCCAACGGAACCGTGGCGCTCGACCTGGCGCTTCAGCTGGCCGGTATCGGACCCGGCGACGAGGTCCTCGTCTCGTCGCTGTCCTACATCGCGACTACCAACAGCATCCTGCGTGCGCGTGCCGTACCCGTCTTCTGCGACGTTGACCCGGTCACCCTGAACCTCGATCCGGAGGACGCCTGCCGCCGCATCACCCCGCGCACGCGCGGGCTGCTGGCCGCCGACTACTGCGGTTCCTCGCTGCCACATGCGGAGCTCGAGACCCTGTGCAACGCCCACGATCTCACGATGGTCCTCGACGGAGCGCAGTCGATGGGAGCGCTGCATGCCGGCCGCCCTGCGATGTCCTATGGGACCATCGCCACGACCAGCTTTCACACTGCAAAAGCGTTCCTGTGCGGTGAGGGCGGCATGGTGCTCTGCGACGACTCCGAGTTGGCGGAGCGCGGTCGGCGACTGCGGGGCCAAGGCGAGGTGCCCGGGCGTAAGTACGTCCACGACGTGTTCGCCTCCAACCACCGCATGACCGAGCTTGCTGCCGCGATCGGACGGGTTCAGCTCGGCCGCCGCGAGGCGGTCCTGGGTCGGCGCCGTGAGATCCTCACCCGCTACGACGCCGCGCTCTCCGCACATCCACTTCTCACGCCGGTGGGTCACCTGCCGGGTTCCCA
Source organism: Solirubrobacteraceae bacterium (assembly GCA_049591655.1). Taxonomy (GTDB): domain Bacteria; phylum Actinomycetota; class Thermoleophilia; order Solirubrobacterales; family Solirubrobacteraceae; genus Palsa-465. The sequence goes on along the minus strand of JBAWFG010000367.1, from coordinate 13,148 downwards.
GCCCGCGGGCTTCTCCTACGCGGTACGGGTCCCCGAGCGGGATCTGGTGGCCGCGATGCTGGATGGCGTCGGTATCGAGACGCGCTCGCTGTATCCGGTGCCGGCCTACCGCCAGCCGATGCCGGAGTACGCGCCGTACGCCGGTGAGCAGCGCCCCCATGCCGAGGCGGCCAGCGCCACGGTGTTGAATCTCCCCGTGTTCTTCGAGCTCACGGATGCTGAGATCGACGATGTTGCGAGCACCCTGGTGACGGCGGTCGATGTCGCGGTTGCAGAGTCCCAGGCGGCGCTGCCTCAGGCTGCGTAGGTCAGGCTGCGTAGGTCACCGGGGCAGCGAGGCGAGCAGCGTCAGGTAGTCCCCGGCCACGTCATCCCAGGTACGGGCGGAGACGGCGTCGGCGTTGGCGGCGATCGTGTCCGGGGCAGTTGCCTGCGACCCGGTCCAGATCCGCCACAGCGCGGCGGCGACATCCTCGGGGTCCAGCGGATCAAACAGCTCCGCCACGACGCCGACACGCTCCACCTGCTCGACCACCGGCGGGATGCGAGAGATGGCCACCGGTTTGCGGGCGGCCATCGCCTCAGCCATCGGAAAGCTTCCCGCCTCATACAGCGTCGTCTGCACGACGCCCGCGCACTGTTCGTAGATCGCCTGCAGCTCGCGAGCGCTGATGTAGCCGAGCCCGATCAGGTCAGGCCCGTTGAAGCGCTCGGTGGCCGCGCCGCTGGCGATCACCGGCACCGGCCGCCCATCGTGTCGCAGGAGCCGCAGCGCCGCGGTGAGCGCGGGGTAGTTCTTGTGCAGGTGAAAGCCGTTGGGGCTCAGCAGGAAGCGCTTGGGCAAAGCGAACCGGCGGCGGACGTGCTCCAGCTCCGCCGGCGTCGGCGGGATGGGCGGCGGGTCGGCCGCGATCGGAATCACGTGGGTGAGTGAGCGTGGCGCGTCGTAATACCGGTGAAGCTCCTCGCGGATGAAATGAGAGGAGTGCACGAGGGCGCTGGCGTGATCGATCCATTGCGGCGCCTGACGCTCGATCATCGCCTTATCAGCGTCGCTGATGACGTCGAAATGCTTCCAGTTCAGGTCGTGAAACGTGCAGGCGAGCGGGATGCTGGTTGCCGGCGGGTCACTGCGATGGGGCCATGTGTAATACGCGACGTCCGCGCCGGCAATCTCGCGGGCGGCGACCTCCGAGAATTGGCCGCCGTCGACGGTGTGTACCTCGACCCCGGCGCCGCGCAGCGCCTCGGTTCCGGGGTCGAAGGCGGCGTTGGGATCGACCTGACACACCAACGTGATACGCGGCTGGGACGTGTGCCGGGCCATCCCACCGACGAGTTGGCGCATGAAGCGCTCGCCGCCGCCGCCGCTCGGATTGGGGTTGAGCACGCACAGCTCCATTCGCTGCTGGACCTCGAGCCGGGGCGCCGCGGTGGCGGGCGTGCCGGCAGCCGGCGTTGTCGCTGGCGCTGGCGGCATGCTCGCCGGGGGCAGGTCAGGACGCCCGACGGCCTGGTTAAACAGGCCCAGCAGCGTGCGCGCTGAGTCCGCGTAGCTCTCAGCGTGCACCGCATCACCAGCGCTCTGCTCCAATGCCTCACCTCGGCCACGCCGGAGCGCACTCGTCAGGGCCTGCGCCACCGTGCGCGTGTCAAACGGGGGCACGTACATGTAGGCCTCGGCGCCGATCGCCGAGAGATGGTCGCGGACGACGGGGAGCGACGGCGCGACGACCGGACGTCCGGTGGCCAGAGCCTCGCGCAGCGTCCAGCCGAGGCCGGTTCCCGCGCCTGAGATGAAGATCGCGGCCGCGGAAGCGGCGACCGTGCGCCAATCGTCGACAGCGATCAGGTCGCGGCCCGGCAGCAGGTCATAGGCGCCGGCAGTACCGCCCGGCTGGGTGAACTTTGCGGCGCCGCGGTCGGCCAGGAGCAGGCGTGGCTCCAGGTCGGCGAGCCGCATCATCTCGACCGCGCCGAGCAGTTGGTCATAGGCGATCGGCGGCACGGCCAGCACATCGGCGCCGAGCTCAGCCGGACATGTCAGCAGCCGGCCCGGAGGAAGCGGCAGCGACATGACCGCGACCCGCTCGGCGCCCAGGCCCAGCAGCGAACGCACGCCAAGCGCAGCGCTCATCGTCGGGACGGCGAACAGCGCGCCCTGATCGCTCCAGCTGCGCAGCGCCGTGGCCAGCGGTTGCGCGCGGCGCGGGTCCAGTGCGGCATTGGCCTCCGGGACGAGCGCCACCAGGGCAGCGCCGGCAGGCTCCGGGGGAGCGATCGTCGCGGCGTCGGGGCACAACAGGACGGACCCGTCACCCGCCGCCTCGGCCTCAGGTAGTTCCTCCAGCGCACTCAGCAGCGGCTGCAGGTACTCCGGCCACTCAGCGTGCCAATGCAGAGCCACGTCCATTGCTCAGACCCCTGATGAGCGGCGGTCAAGCTCCACGGGGGGCCACCAACCGTTCATTGCCGAGAAAGCCATCGATACCTCGCGAGGGTAGTCGAGAGAAAGGTGACGCTGACCTCCCGGCACGTCTCAAGCCTTTAGCCCGTCTGCCGATCAAACATCTATGACCCGGGTACTCGTCTGCCTGCCGGAAGTCCCCAATCCGCGGGTCTCCGGTGGCTACGGCCGCAACGTCGCCATCGCCCGCGCCCTGGTGCGGCTTGGATGTGAGACGACGATCCTCGCCGCCTCCTCCCAGCGCGACGGCGGAACGACCGAGATGCTGGCGGCGGAGGGCGTCCGAGTCATCGCGCTCGACCGCGACGGTGTGGCGCCGGCGGCGGTGCTCGCCTCCGGGTTTGACCTGATCTTCGTCACCTATTACGAGTTCGCCGAACAGATCCTCCCGCTCATATTCGCCCACGGCGGTGGCGCCGGATTGGTGATCGACAGTGTCGACCTTCACTACGTGCGCGCCGTGCGCCAGGCGGAGATCGAGGGGGACGCCCATGGCCCGGTGAGAGCCGAGATGATTCGACGAAGGGAGCTCGCCGTCTACCGGCAGGCTGACGTCGTGCTGACGGTGTCCGAGCACGAGCAGGACGTCCTGTCGGGGCTGCTCCCGGGTATCCCGGTCGGGGTCGTTCCCAGCATTCACGAGGTCAACGTGGCGGCCGCCGGGCCGGACGCCCGCCGCGGAGCGCTGTTCGTCGGCGCCTACAACTTCCCCCCCAACCGAGACGCCGCACACCACCTGTGCGCCGAGATCATGCCCCGCCTGCGGGAGCTCGGCTACACCGACCCCGTGCAGCTCGTCGGACCCTACCTCGACGATGACCTGGCTCGACGGGTCCGGGCCGCGGGCGCCGAGCCCGTGGGCTTTGTGCCTGATCTGGCGACGATGTACGAGGAGCGGCGAGTGTTCCTCTCCTCGGTCCGATTCGGGTCCGGGGTCAAGACCAAGGTGGGAGAGGCGCTGGGCGCCGGGTTGCCGGTGGTCGGCACCACGATGGGCACCGAGGGCTTTCCGGACACCGACGGGATCGTCGCGATCGACGAGCCGGAAGCGCTCGCCCGGGCGGTCGTCGAGCTCGATGACGACGCCGCCTGGCGCCGTCGGTCGGCGGCCGGCCGCGAGCTGATCGCCACCGCCTACGGACCTGACCGCGCCGAACGGGAACTCGCCGAAGTTCTCGAGTACGTGCTGGCCAGGCGCGGTGTCGCCGCGTGACGGCAACGCTCACCCGGCCGGTGGTGGTCACCACCCCGGCTTCGATCGACGGCACCGGACTCGATGAGCTCCTTGACGCGGTTACCGTCGCCGGCGGGCTGCTGCGGATCGCCGTCCCTGACGGCGACCTCGGAGTGGCGGCACGGTTCGACGCCTGCGGGTCGGATCACGCTGCGACCCGAGCGCCCATTGAGATCGTCAACGACGCGATCGAGGTTGTCGCCCGGCCTGGCGATTTCGTCCTCGCGCCGTCCCGGACCGCGCTGCGGCTGGCCGAGCTCGGGTGTCTGCCGCTCGACGGTCCGGTGCTTCCGAGCGACGCCCATAACGCGGTCGGCCACCTCGCTGCCGCGACGGGTTGGACGCGGATCGAATGGATCGCGGAGTGCCGGATGGGGTCCGGCTACGCCGACGAGGCGCGCATGTTTCTTCAGGCCCTGGACACCGCCGGCCTGGAGCCGGCCCTGACCGGATATGCCAACCCCGCACCCAGGGTTGCCCTCGGCAGCGAGACCGAACGCCTGCTGCGCCGCTGCGAGGCGCGTCGGCCCGCGGAGCAGACAGCCATCGGCGTGTGGCATGAGAAGCCGATCGATCCGCGTCACCTGCAAGGCCGCCGCCGCCGGGTGTGCCGGACGATGTTCGAGACCGATGCGCTCCCCCGGGAGTGGGTGGCGCCGCTCAACGGCTTCGATCGCATCTGGGTTCCAACGCCCTTCAATCTGGAGACGTTTGAGCGGGCAGGTGTGCGTCCGGACCTCATGCGCGTCCTCCCGGGGACGATCGACTTGACCCGGTTCACGGCGCAGGCGCCGCCACGACGCCTGCCGGGAGCCGAGGGGTTCACGTTTCTGTCCAACTTCACCTTTCAGGAGCGCAAGGGATGGCGAGAGCTGCTCCAGGCCTACGTGCTGGAGTTCGCCGGTGACGAGGGCGTCACGCTGGCGCTCAAGCTCTCGACGGGGTTCGTATCGGCGCAGGAGATTCGTGCCCGGGTCGATGCCTTCATCGAGGGACTCGGCGTTCCGGCCTCTCGCCGGCCGCGGATCGTGATCGCGCACCAGGAGGTCTCCGACATTGAGATGGCCGGCTTCTACACCGGCTGCGACGCCTACGTCTCGCCGACACGCGGCGAGGGGTGGGGACGGCCGATGATGGAGGCGCTCGCCTGCGGTTGCCCGACGATCGCGTCGCGCTGGAGCGGCCAGCTGTCATTCCTGGACGATGCTCACGCATGGCTGGTCGACGGTGAGGTCGTGCCGGTTCCCGACGACATCGACAACGAGACGTTCCGGGGTCAGCGCTGGTTTGCCCCTGATCTCGACGCCCTGCGGGGGGCGATGCGCGCGGTTGCCTCCGATCCGGCGGCGGCACGCGCCCGTGCCGCGGCGGCGAGACCGTGGCTGGAGGCCGAGTTCGGACTGCCGGCGATCGCCGAGCGCCTGGCCGACTTGGCTCTGGAGGCCCTGTCATGCCCGTGACCGTTGTCGCCCCTGCCGACCGGACCTCCGGAGAGGACCTGCGCGCGCTGGTCGAGAGCTACGTCAGGCAGTACCCCGCCGGGGCCGGCGATTGCCTACGCCTGACCGCCGGCGACAGCGATCCGCAGGTGCTGTTCGGTGCCGTGGCGGGTCTCCTTGGGGAGCTTGGGTGGGATCCCGAGTTGGCGCCGGACATCGAGATCATGCCGGGACAGCCGCTCGACGTCGCCCGGCCGGGTCATCTGGTGTTGGCGACTGGCGACGAGGTGCGAGCCGTCGGCGCGGCCGGATCTCTGCCTTTGGAGACGGCCTGGCTGCCCGGTCCACCGGACAGCGCCGTCACGGCGCTCCGCCGGCTCATCGGATACGCGGGGGTGATGTGGGTCGCGGAGACGCGACGTGCCTCAGGCTACGCCTCCGAGGCGCGCATGTTCGTGCAGTCGTTGGACGAGGCGCAACTCGAACCCGGGCTGGCGTGGCCGGAACCCACCCGTGATGAGATCACCCTGTCCTTTGAAACCGAGCGGCTGCTGCGTCGCTCCGAGCAGCGACGTCCGGAGCCCGCGGGCACGCTGGCGGTGTGGCACCGTCAGCCCGTCCCCGCCCACAACTTCAGCGCGTTTGCGGCGAGCGCCTGCCGGACGATGTGGGAGACCGACACGCTGCCGGGCGACTGGCCGGCACTGCTCAACGGCTACGACCGCGTCTGGGTGCCGACTCCGTTCAACCTCGAGGGGTTCGTCGACGCGGGGGTCGACGAACGGCGGCTGCGCATCCTTCCGGGGACGGTGGACTTCGATCTGTACCGGCCCACCGGTCCGCGGCTCCCCCTGCCGGAGCGGCGCGGTTTCGCCTTCCTGTCGACGTTCGATTTCCAGGAGCGCAAAGGCTGGCGTCCGCTGCTGGAGGCCTACGCCCGTGAGTTCGACGCCGACGACGACGTCACGCTGGTGTTGAAGATCGAGACGATCTTCGCCGACGTGGCCACTGTGCGCTCGCGCATCGATGCATTCCTGGCCGGGCTGGGGATCCCGGCCGGGCGCCTGCCGCACATCGTGCTGCTGCACGAGCGTCTTTCTGATGCCGAGATGCCGCACCTGTTCCGGGCGTGTGACGCCTACGTCTCGCCGACCCGGGGTGAGGGGTGGGGCCGCCCGCTGATGGAGTCGCTGGCGTGCGGCCTGCCGGTGATCACCTCGCGCTGGAGCGGCCAGCTCGCGTTCCTGGATGACAGCAATGCCTGGTTGGTCGATGGCCGCCTCGTGCCGGTTCCCGACGACGTGGACATCCCGGTGTTTCGAGGCGGTCGCTGGTTCGATCCTGATGTGGATGCCCTGAGCGCGGCCATGCGGGCGGTCTGCAGCGCGCCGGCGGCGGCGGCGGCGAAGGCTCGGGTCGCACGCGAGCCGATGTGTGAACGGTTCGGACGCTCAGCGATCGCCGAGCGGGTCGCCGAGCTCGTTCTCGACGCCCTCTAGGAGACGGCAAGTCGCTTAGGCCACCGCGGGCATGTGGAGCGCCGCGGGCAGCAATCGCGTCAGGGCTCCGCTGCCCGGTGCCAACACGGCGTTGCCGGCGCGCTGCGCCAGCCGTTCGTGACCGGCACACGCCGGATGCAGCACGACGAATGCATCGACCGCCGCGTGGAGGCGGTCATCGCGACCCGCTTGCAACGGCTCCATGAGCACGTTGATATCCGCACAGTCTTCGAGCTGGACGCCACTGGCGGCGGCGGCCGAGAGGACGCGGGCCTCGAGGTCGCCGGGGGAGCCGTCGACCTGTGGGTCGGCCAAGAGGTAGAGGCAGGCGCGCGTCGCCGGGGTCGTCGCCTGCCAGTCCGCCAGCAGGCGGCCGAGCTGATCCTCGCCCCGCCAGGCCGGCGTGGCGAGCACCCGCAGCTCGACCTCCTCCTCCAGCGGGAACACCTCCGCCGCCGATGGCCCGGCGAGGCGCGGGCGACGCTGGGCGAGCGCCGTGATGCGCTTGCGATATGACTCGGCGACCGCGTCCCAGGACAGCCTTTCAGCGGCGGTGCGAGCGACCGCACCGCGCCGGCGGCGCTCCTCCTCGCCGGCCGCGGCCTCCCGCAACAGCGCCGCGAGATGATCCTCGTCGGGGGTTAGCACCCACGGCAGCCCGACGGTGTCAAACGGGCCGCAACGCGCCTCACTGAACGGGGTCCGCGTCGAGCTGATCCGCCACCCCGCCTCCGGCGGGCAGAACTCGTCGGTGGGGCCCCCGGCGGTCACGATCACCGGCAGCCCGCAGGCCATCGCTTCCAGAACCGGCATCGCAAAGCCCTCGCCTCGATACGGGTGGACGAGCACGTCACACGATCGGTACAACGCTGCGAGTTCGGCCGGCGACAGCTTTTCGTCGAGCAGTTCGATGCGCGGCCGTGCGCCGGAGGTGACGTATTCGCTGATCGCGGCCCGATCGCCGTCTCGATACACGCCGTCAGCACCGAAGTCCTTGATCACGAGCGTGACGTCGTCGCGATCAGGAAATGCTCGTCGCCACGCATTGAGCAGAACGTCCGGCGCCTTGCGCCAGATCAGCCCGCCGACGAACAGGAAGCGCACGCCGTCGGCGCGACGGGTCTCGTCGGTGCCGGGGCGAAACAGATCGAGATCAACACCGTTGGGGATGCTCACGACGCGCTCGGGGTCCACGCCGCCGGCGACGTACATGTCGCGGACGAATGCGCTGGGCACCCACAGCTCGTCCACGTGGGCGTTGATCTCAGTCACCCAGTCGCGCGGAACCGCCCCGAATTCCCATGGCTGGATGACCGCCAACCGTCCGCCCGGCGCTGGACCGAGGTCGGGTGGCCACTGGTGGCGGACCTCGACATCGGCGATATGGGGGAGCGGGGGGTCGGGGGCTGACCCATCCCGCTCCACCCGCTGCACCGGACCGGGCAGGCGTTCGGTTACGCGGTCATTGACGATGGACAGGCTCGTGGGCAGGCCGTGGTCGCCCTGCCAGCGCACCGCAACGTGGTCAGTCCTGCCGGTTACCCGCCCGGGACGGGCGCCCGCGTAATATGCCTCGAGTTCGTCGATGTAGTGTTCGAACCGCCGCGGGGCCTCGGCGGCGCCCTGCAGCCGTGCCAGCAGTCCGGGTTCCAGCGCCAGCCGGTCGAGTTGGTGGGCGAGGTCATCGGGATCAAGCGCGTCGAAGACGAGCCCGTCGGTCTCCGCGCAGATGGCTTCCGGGAGTCCGCCCAGCCGGGGTACGACCAGCGGAATGCCGGCGGCGCGGCATTCGGCGGCCGCCAGCGGGGCGCAGTCCCACCACATCGATGGGAGTACAGCTGCGTCGACATCGGCGAGCAGCGCGCCAATCTGATCCGGCGAGAACGCCCCGTGAACGGTGACCACGCCACGCCGGTCCTGGGCAGCGAGCGCCCGAGCGAACCGGGGTGGAACCTCACCGAGGATCTGCACCCGGATCTCCGCTGTCGTGCGCTGGGCCGCTTCGACGAGCAACTGGGGCCCCTTGTGCGGATAGGCCGAGCCAAGAAACGCAACGGTGAGCTGCTCCCGGCGCTGTCCCGGCACCCGGCTGGCGCCGACCTGTTGCCAGATTGCACTCTCGTGCGGCATCGCCTGGCGGACCACGTCAACGAGGTCCGCGGCGTAGCCGGTCGCCAACAGCGTGCGGCGGACCGAATCCGAGACCGCCAGGATTGCGGTGAGACTCCGCTCGGCGCGGGCGCGGATCTCAGCCAGGCGGGCCTGATATGCGGCGGGATCGTGATTGGCGTTACAGGTTGCGCAGGTGCGGCCGTCTCCCGGCCCGGGGCAGATCGAGCCGTCGCTCATCAGCAGGTAGGCGCGCGGGCAGATCAGCCAGTAGTTGTGCGTGGAGAAGTACGCCGGAATCCCGCGGGCGAACGTGTGGTCCATCAGCGACGCGCCAAGGTTGTGCAGGTTGTGAAAGTGCACGACGTCGGGCCGGACGGTGTCGAGGACCTTCTGAAACGCCGCGGAGATCGGCGGATCGTCGATCTCACGCCGGGGGTTGCCGACATCGAACAGGCCATGGGCGCGGTTGTGGATGCCGACCAGCTTGACCCCGTCTTCGGTCCACTCCCGGACGTCGTACGGCTGCCCTGAGTCGGTTGGGTTGACCGCGGCGTGGAACACCGTCACCTCCCACCCACGTCGGACGAGCTCCTTGGCCGCCAGGCGGGGGACGGTGGTCCCTCCGCCGCTGTCGTTCCAGCCGAAGGCCGTCATGAGCAGCCGTCGTCCTGCCGCGTCTCGTGGGGCTCGATCAAGGGGCATGGGCTATTGCACCATCTGCTGATAGAGGGTCGGCAAGGTGGGGTAGCCGCTTGACGCCCACCCCGAGCCCTGCAGGGCGGCGATCTGGGTCGCCGGGGACTGCCCGGCGGTGCTGAGGATCGCCTGGATGCCGGAGGAGGCGGTCCCGTAGCCGGGAATCGTGTTCTGGCCCTTGAGCCAGCCCGCGGTGGCGTCGGCGGCGGTGAGCGGATTGCTCCACACCGAGGCCGACGCCCCGAACGTGCCACTGTCGGTGTAGCCGATGTTCAGCCAGTCGTTGTTGTTGGCGCTCTGGCGTGACACCGCCGCACTTCCGGACTCCTCGGCCAGCAGCCACGACGACACGACGCCGGGGTCCAGCCCGGTCTCCGATGCCAGCCGTGAGGCGAACTGCTGCTGGGCGGAGGTGAGCATGCTGCTCGCCGCGGCGGGCAGTCCCGTGGCAGCCGTAGAGGTGGTCGCACTCGTCCCCATCGCGTTCTGCAACGCGGAGTTGAACGTCATCGAGGCTCCGGTGGTCCCGGAGCTCGAGGTTCCCGACGTCCCCGAGCTGGTACTCGTCGCGGCCGGTGGGATGAAAGCTGTCTGAAGGCCGGAGATCTCGGTGTTGATCTGCGAGACCCGGCTCACAACGTCGGCGTAACTCATGCTCTGCTCAGGTCATCGACGGGTGGTGAGGATCACTTGAGCGAGCAACCGAGAAAGGGCGGGATGCCGGAGCACCCCGCCCTGTCTCAACCGTTCCCTCGATGGATCGGATCTGATGTAGCCCCGCTCTTGTTAGCGACCTGGGTGAGCGCGAGGCGGTTGTTCTCGAGGCGGACAGCCGAGCTGCCGCGGTCGAGCTTGGGAGGTCAGCGGCGGCGCCGCGGGCGCCGGCCGGTCCTGACCAAAGATGGTGTCGCCGGGCCGGGCGACGCGCTCGGCGCCGCCCGGCCTGACGAATCAGACGGAATCAGCCCAGAAGCTTGAGGATCAGCTGGGGCTGCGAGTTGGCCTGAGCCAACATCGACGTGCCCGCCTGCTCAAGGATCTGCTCCTGCGTCATGTGCGTCATCTCCTGAGCCATGTTGACGTCCTTGATCTGGCTGTTGGACGCCGACAGGTTCTGCTCGGTCGAGGAGATCGAGTCAGCGGTGTACTGGAGACGGTTCTGGACCGCGCCCAGCGTGGCCGCCATGCTGGAGATGTTGTTGATGGCGCTGGTGACGCTCGTGAGAGCGCTGGCCGAGGACAGGTCGATGACGGTGCCACCGGTTGCGGCGCTGCCCCAGGAGAAGCCGAGGCCACCCAGTCCGGCGCTGCCCTCGACGCTCGAGAACGTGGCCGACAGGGTGTCGATGCCGTTGGCGCCGACCTGGAACGTGACCGTGCCGCTGCTACCGGCGGTGCCGTCCAGCAGGTTCAGGTTGTTGAAGTTCGACGACGTCTTCTGACGGTCGATTTCCTGGGTCAGCTGGTTGACCTCTGCCTGGATGTCCGTCTTGTCCTGGCTCGAGTTCGAGCCGTTGTTGTACTGCACACCCAGCTCATACACGCGCTGCAGCATGTTCTGGATGTTGTTCAGGGAGCTCGAAGCGGTCTGGACCATCGAGATCGCGTCGTTGGCGTTGCTGCTCGCCTGGTTCAGACCGTTGACCTGGGAGGTGAGACCCTCCGAGATCGCATACCCGGCGGCATCGTCGGCGGCGCTGTTGATGCGGAGACCTGAGGACAGGCGCTGCATCGACTGCGCGACGGCGTTGCTCGACTTCAGCAGGTTCTGCTGAGTGTTCATTGCCGAGACGTTGGTCAGAATTGAGAGGGACATGGAGACACCTCCGTGGTGTGGTTGTTTGGTTGTCCCCCGGCTGCTCCTTGCGGCCGGTCCCTCCCGTTATCGACCTGTGGCCTGACGGCTTTAGCGATGTCCAGGCGATCTGGACACACCCGGCCGCGAGGCGTGGCGAGGGTCAGGCCGTGAGGTCGATGTGCGGACGGCCGTCGCCATCGGTGACGCCGTCATCGGCGGGCACATCGAGGTCGGCGTAGGCGCCACCGCGCTGGCGCTCACGCTCGCGGCGGCGCCGGTCACGCGCAGCCAGCTCGCGCCGGCGTTCGGCGTCCGGGTTCACTCGTGACGCGGACGCGGGTGCGGTGGGCCCGGCGATCCCCGGGCTGGTCGGGATGATCGGATGAATCGGATCCATGATCCCGGCTCAGGTCTCTGTTCTCAGCTCTCGGTCGGTACCGGAACCGCCGGTGGTGCGGCGGCGTCCGGGGCCTCGTCGGGGGCGTGCATCGTGGCCCGTCCGGTCTCGATCGCGGCGCGGAGTTCGGCGAGCACGAGATGGCGCCACACCGTGACCGAGCAGGCCCACGCGAGCATGTAGCCGGCGATCCCGCCCGCCAGTGCCCGCAGGCCGACCTGATCCGGGGGGATGTTGGCCTTGTGGGACAGGTACGCGGTGATGGCGAAGAAGCCGACGCCGCCCATCCCCTTCGAGCGCCGTACGGCGGCGGCCGCCCGGGGATGCCCGGCGACGCTGATGCCGTCCGCGGCCGCGCCCTTGCTCTTCTTCTTGGAACCCTTGGTCTTGTCCTTGGACGCCTTCTTGGCGCCCTTGTCGCTCTTGGCCATGACTCGCCTCCTCTCTCGCCGCTAGGACCAGTCACCGCGGGTCTTGGCCCGGGCGTTGCGCATGCACTGAAACACGAAGCGGATCAGGCGCTGGCGGTCGGATTCCTCGATCTCGTCAAACACGAGGGCGCACTTTCCGTCCTCCTTGACCCGCACGACTCGGGCTGTGCCGAGGATCGGCAGCTCGCCGTCGGTCAGCGACATGCTGAAGCGGACCCCCTGGTCTGGCCCAAGCGTGTCGGGGCCCGAGAGGAGCATGCCACCGCCGCTGAGATCCACCGTGTGGACGCGGCGCTCGGCGCCATCGCCGGAGTCCAGGGTCACTGCCCGGGGAGCGGTCACGCGCACAAACGAGCGTCGCTGCGTGACCTCGGCGTCCCCGTGGGCGCGGAAGCGGATCAGTGAGCGATCCTCGAACACGGCCCTGCCGTGGAGCTTGACGACGCCGCGCACCGACGTGTACTCCAGCTCGGCGTGCTCCTCCAGGCCGGACTCCTCGTGCTCGTCCACGTTGACGAGCACGACGAGCACCACCTCCTGACCGCGCTCGAAGGTGCGAACGGGGAGCTGGTCGCCGTGTGCGGTGGTGAGCGTGCCCTGGCCGCTGCCGGGAAGGGAACGGACGTTGCTCGGTGCGATGTCGGTCTGCTCGGGCATTTAGATCAGCGCTGCGGCTATGTCATGCACATCGGCAGCAGCGATGGCGTCCTGAAGCTCCACGCCGCTGTGGGTGTAGTTGATCGGCAGTCCGGTCTGCATGGCCAGCTCGGCGATCACGCCGAGCTGGTCGGTCTCGTCGGCGTGCGTGGCCACCATTCCGGTGAGGTCGAATGCCGAGAAGCTGTCGATCAGCTTCGCGCCGGCCGGCCCATTGAGCGTCGCCGGGACGGCCAGGAGGATGCCGTCCAGACCGAAGCTGTGCAGGGCCTCGGCCATCAGGTCGATCGTGGAGCTGTCGCCCGGGGCCGCCGACGCGGTGTCGATGATCACCAGGCCGCGCTCGCGGGCCGATGCGACCGCGCGGGCGGTGGCGCGGGTGCGCATCGCCGGGATGATGTTGACCGCCTCGCCGTAG
>JBAWFG010000366.1:0-10366 GCA_049591655.1 Solirubrobacteraceae bacterium | reverse complement strand
GCCCACCCCCAGGCGCTGGCGCACGGCGCGCTGCGGACGGCGCTGGGGGGCCTGGCCCGCGGGCTTGAGGACGCCGGGATCCGCTTCGAGGCGTCGGTGGGCACCGGCATCCCGGTCCGGCTCAACGCCGTCCTCTACGCGATCACCCGGGAACTCGTCGGCAACGCCCTGCGCCACGCGGGCGCCTCGGCGGTGTCGGTGGACGTGGCGCGGGTCGACGGCACGGTCGTCGCCCGCATCCGCGACGACGGGCGTGGCCTCGACCCCAACGAGGTCCAGCACGCGCTGGCCGAGGGTCACATTGGGATCGCCGCCTCCCGGGAGCGCGCTCGTGCCGCCGGCGGCACGCTCGAGTTCACATCGCTCGCCGAGGGCGGAACGGAGGCGACGCTCGTGCTCCCCGCCGCCGCCGGCGACGATCCCGATGCGTTTCAGCTGAAGACCGCGTCTGACTGACCGTCGACCTTGGCGATGTCAAGCACCTCGACCGTCGCCGCTCCCGGCTCGCCGCCGATCAGTACCACGGCGACATCGACCGCCGCCTGGATGGCGTCAGGGAGAGCGTCGATTTGGGCCCGCGATTCGAACACGAGCACTGCGGCGACCAACGCGGACGCGGGGTCAACCATGAGCAGCTGAAAGCCGACATACCCGTCCCGGGTCGGCGCATCGGACATCACCTTCCGGAAGCCCTCAAGCGCCGCGGAGTCGAGTCGGCCCGGCTCCCCGCGGACCCGGATCAAGAGTGCTGCTCGCCCTGTGAGGCCCGTATCGATGCTCTCGGGCATCCTCCGATCGGAGGGTACTCCTCGAACCGTGGCTGGACCAGCTGGAGGGTGGAGAAGCCCTGAGTGATGCGCGAACATCAAACCACCCCTTCGCCCGATCCGCTCACCTGATCCGATGTCCCGCGACCCCCAGCTGATTCGCTCACCTGATCCGATGTCCCGCGACCCCCAGCCCACCCCCTCACCGGACGCCATCCGTGTCTTCATGGCCGATGACCACCCCCTGTTCTTGGAGGGTCTGGTACGCGCCATCGGCGAGCGGCCGGAGTTGACGCTCGTCGGCTCGGCCGGTGACGGTCACGCGGCGCTGGAGGCGATTCGCTCGCTGACGCCCGACGTGGCGGTCCTCGATTTCAAGATGGGCGGGCTGGACGGCATCCAGGTCACCAACGCGCTGCGCCGCGAGGGAGCCCGGACCCATGTCCTGCTGCTCACCGCCTACACCGAAGACGACGTCGTCTACCGAGCGCTCGCGGCGGGCGCACGTGGCTATTTGTCCAAGGAGACCGGCCGCAAGGCGATTCTCGACGCCGTCGTCGCCGTCGCCGAGGGCGAGGTGGCGCTGTCGCCGAACCTGCAGAAGCATGTCGCCCGGGAGATCCGCCACCGCGAGGCCGCCGAGCGACCGCTGCTCACCCCCCGGGAGCAGGATGTGCTCGTCCTCATCGCCGAGGGCTGCCTGGCCCCCGAGGTCGCGTCGCGCCTGCACGTCAGCGCCAGCACCGTCAAGTCCCACCTGCAGAGCATCTACGAGAAGCTCGGCGTCACCGACCGTGCCGCCGCGGTGGCGGTGGCGATGCGTCGCGGGCTGATCGAGTAGCCGTTGCGCTGAAAAAAGATCGTCCAACCGTGCGATGGTGCCCGCCCCGCGGAACACCGATGCTCAGAGGGATGAGCAATGCCTACGTCACGTGCGAGAGGACCTTTGACGCCGCGGCCGGGGTGCGCCACCTCGCCGATCAGCTCCGGCGCCTGGCGGCCGGGGCGCCGGCCGGGTCCTGGCTGACCTCGCTGGCCGAGACCGGGGATGCACTGGCGGTGGAGGCCGCTACCGCCGCTCAGACGCTCGAACTGTGCCTGGCCGCCATCAGCGCCTCCGATGCCGGCCCGGCACCTGCCGAGGGCGCGGGCGGCGCGCAGCTGGCCCGGGCCTGCCGCACCGTGCTGATGACAGCTCGCGACGCCTCGGCCCAACGCGCCCGGCTGACGTACTCCCGCTGCGCCGACTACGCCGCCCGGGTCGAGGAGCACGTCGGCAACCACCTGGGTGCGGGGCGTGCAGTCGGCGGGGCGACCTTCGCCCGCCACGCGCGGCTGCTGCGGCCACGCAGCGGCGCCTACGCGTATCTGGCCGACCCGGGACTGTGACGCTGAGAACCCGGAGGGCGGCGGCTGATGGCGAGACCCGGACTCGAACCGTCCGGACGACGTCCCCGGTCACGGCACGGATGCCAAATACGCGGCTGATGGCGAGACCCGGACTCGAACCGGGGACACCACGATTTTCAGTCGTGTGCTCTACCAACTGAGCTATCTCGCCGTGACGGGGCGATCGTAGAGCATCCCGCGCCCCCGGGGCCGTCGCGCAGAGCGCGCACTTCGGGGCCGCTGAGCGGCCGTTCAACGCGCGTTCTAGAACGAACGTCCAATCGCTCTTTTTCACTAAAGCTCCCCCTCCGGGGTGCCGAACAGGGGTCTATCGAAAAGGGCTAACTCGTCGCGAGGCGGGGGCGCAAAGCCAGGGGTCTCGGCCGAGATCGCCCAGCTACCGATAACCAATTTGTAACGCCGCCAAGGAAGGCGGCCTGGATGGAGGTTTTTCCTTTGCCATTGGTTATCCACCCGCGAGTTCGTAAAACCATCAGCCGCGTTGCGGCGATGACGACGCTTGCGGTTTTCGCGAGTACGGGAGCGGCGCTCGCCGCCTGCCCGTCGCAGACCGTGTCGACTCCGTTCTCGCAGTTCGGCGACACGAACAACTACTTCCTGGTCCCCGGCGGGTCGTTTGACGGCACGTCGCCCTGGAATCTGTCTAACGCGAGCCTGACCTCCGGCGGCGCGCCGGCCGGCAGCACCTCGCAGTCGCTGACGATCAACGCCGGCGGTAGCGCAACCTCGCAGTTCATCTGCGTGGACAACACGATGCCGAGCTTCCGCTTCTTCGCCAATGAGGCGGCGAGTGGCAGCGACCTGAAGATCGAGGGCGTGGTCAAGACGTCCTGGGGCAGCTACACGGTGCCGGTGGCCGACCTGGCCGACGGCTCGGTGGGTAACGCGTGGGCGCCGGTGGCACCGATCAGCATCGGCACCGCCCAGATCCCCGTGGGCACCACTGTCCAGGCGGCGGTGCGCTTCTCGGTGCCCCAGGGCTCGGGCAGCTGGCAGATCGACGACGTGTACGTCGACCCATATCGCGTCGGCTAGCGCGGCCGGCTCAGGGGCAAGACACGACCGCGCATGGGAACCCTGGAGGCCAGAGAGGGCGAGCGTCAGTCACCGACCGAGCAGCTGCTGGAGAGCAGCTGGGAGGCACGGGAGCGGCGCGGCTCACAGCGTGAGCTGATTGCAGAAGCGGCCGCCGCGGCGCTGTTCGCCGTGGCGGCTGGTCTTCTCCTCCTGATCGGCGGGGCAGGATCGCCGCGTCCGGAGGTGGCGGCGCTGCTGATCGCCATCTACGTGGTGGTCGCTCGCATCGAGTTCCCGGTGGGCGCCGGTCACGTGGTGCCCACCCAACTCGTGCTCGTGCCGATGCTCCTGTGGCTGCCCCCGTCGGTGGTGCCGGTGGCCGTCGCGTTGGGTCTGATCGGCGCCAGCAGCGTCGACCTGGCGCTCGGGCGCGTGGCCCCGCGGCGTCTGCTGTCGGCGATTCCGGACGCCTGGCACTCGATCGGCCCGGCAGTGGTGCTCGTGATTGCCGGATCGCCTCATATCGGCTTCAGCGAGCTTCCGTTGCTGGGCGTGGCGTTCATCGCCGGCTGCATCGTCGACCTGGTGACCTCACTCGTGCGCGTCAGGCTGATGGGTACCGTCCCGGATTTCGCTCTGCAGATGCGGGTCATCGGCCTCGTCTGGGCCGTCGACGCGTCGCTGGCGCCGCTCGGCTTCCTGGCCGCGATGGCCACCCGGCAGGGGTACGCCGCGATCCTGTTCGTAATGCCGCTCGTGTTCCTGCTCTGGCTCCTGGCCCGGGACCGCAGCCAACGCATCGATCAGGCCCACCACCGGCTCAAGCTCGTCGAGCAGGAGCGCGCCCGACTGCAGTCGGCGGTGCGGCGGCTCGGCGATGCGTTCGCCGCCAAGCTGGAGCTCAACGGGCTGCTGGAGATTCTCCTTCACGGCTCGATCGAGGCCCTCGACGCCGCCGCCGGCCGCTTGGAACTGCTGGACCGCATCGCCCCGCTTGATCTGTCGGCCGGCTCCGAAGCGGGCCGGAGCCTCCTGGCCCATCCCGCTGGCACCGGCAAGCATCTGACCGGCCCGGTCCAGATCGGCGGGGAGGGCCGCTGGCTGCTGAGTATCCCGCTGCGGATCGCCGCGGCGCCTGACGCGGTGATGGGGTCGTTGCGCGTCGTTCGTGAAGGCCGCGCCTTCGAGCCCGACGAGATCTCGCTCATCTCAGAACTGGTCGGCAAGGCCGAGCAGTCAGGCGCGGAGATCATCACCCACCACACGATCCGCGAGCAGGCCGTGACCGATGCGCTCACCGGCC
Source organism: Solirubrobacteraceae bacterium (assembly GCA_049591655.1). Taxonomy (GTDB): domain Bacteria; phylum Actinomycetota; class Thermoleophilia; order Solirubrobacterales; family Solirubrobacteraceae; genus Palsa-465. The sequence goes on along the minus strand of JBAWFG010000366.1, from coordinate 5,869 downwards.
TGGGTAACCGCCGCAAGCTCAGCGCCGACCTGGCCGCCTCCCTGGAAAATGCCGCCACCGGCCGGCCGTCGCTGCTGCTGTTGTTCGACCTCGACGGCTTCAAGGACTACAACGACACGTTCGGCCATCTCGCCGGCGACGCGCTTCTGGCGCGGCTGGGCGGCAAGCTCCAGCGCGCCGTGGCCGGATTCGGGAGCGCCTACCGCCTCGGTGGCGACGAGTTCTGCGCGCATCTCGATCTCGACGGACAGGACTCCGACACGCTCATCCTGCGTGCCGCCGCGGCGCTTTCGGAGTCGGGAGTGGAGTTCTCGATCCGGGCCTCGCTCGGCGTTGTCCTGCTGCCCCACGAGGCCGACAGCCCAGATCACGCCCTGCAGATCGCCGATGAGCGGATGTACGCCAACAAGCGCAGCCGGGCAACCGGCGCCCGTAGTCAGGCCGGCGAGGTGCTGCTGCGCACCATGCACGCCAAGCAGCCCGACCTCGACGAGCACTCCAGCAACGTGGCGCTGCTCGCCGCCCGAGTCGCCCGGTCGCTCGGCGTCAGCGGTGAGGAGCTCGACGAGATCGCTCGCGCCGCTGAGCTGCATGACATCGGCAAGGTCGGCATCCCGGACGCGATCCTCAACAAGCCGACGTCACTGAGCGACATCGAGTGGGAGTTCATCTACCAGCACACGATCCTGGGCGAGCGCATCCTGCATGGAGCCCCCGCCCTGCGCCCGGTGGCCCGCCTGGTCCGCGCCAGCCACGAGCGCTGGGACGGAACCGGCTACCCGGATCGGCTCAGCGGCGAGGAGATCCCGCTCGGCGCCCGGATCGTCAGTGTCTGCGATGCCTATGAGGCGATGACCGCCGACCGCTCCTACCGCACCGCCGTGCCCCATGCCGATGCCTGCGAGGAGCTCATCCGCTCCTCGGGGACGCAGTTTGACCCGGGGGTGATCCAGGCCTTCCTGGCGGTCATCGACAACGACGAGCACGAGCTCGAGCTCGACGCCCCCCAGCAGGCTGCGGCCCACGTGCGAAGCCTGCTCGGGGCCGGCCCGGCCGGCCGTTAGCTCCGGGCGCCAGCGCCCACCGACGGGCCGCTCGCGCCCCACTTGACAGGCCGCTCGCGCCCCGCTCGACAGGCCGCTTGCGTCCCACCCGACCGATCGCTAGCGCCGACCCGCCGGTGTGGGAAGGGCGAACGTGTCAAAGTCCCGGCGCTCGTCCCCGGAGACCGTCCGGTAGTGGACCTCTGCTCCGCCGGGCCCGACCGTCACCGTCATGTAGCCGTGGTGATCGCACTGACACGCTTCGAGCGTGACACCCGGGAGTCCGGGCAGCGACACTGCGGTCGGCGGAACGCCGGAGCCGAATTCGTGACGGTCCCAGAAGCCGCCGCTGCCTGCGACCACATACGGGATGCGGCGGCCGTCGACGCCGCGGTCAAAGCGCTGGTAGTTGTGGGAGTGGGCGGTGAACAGTGCCTCGGGAACACGCCCGGCCCGGGTAAAGCACTCGTCGAGCACGTCGCCGAGATCAAGGTTGGATGCGTGGAGTACCGCGATCGAATAAACGGGCTGGTGCAGGGCCAGGATCACCGTGGCCTGCGGCGGCGCTGCGCGCAGCTCGCCGACGAGCCAGTCCAGCTGGTCGGCGCTCAGCTGACCTCCCTCGGGAACGTTGGTGTACAGCCCGATGATCCACAGCCAGTCGTGCACGAGCGTCCAGTGGACGTGCGGCTGGTGGACGGTCGGACGCGGCGGGCTGACCGCCGCGTCGTGGAGCGGCACCGACGGCGAACAGAACGTCTTGAGGAACGGGTCGAGTGAGTGCGCAGACGTCACCGGTATCGCTTCGGCGTCGTGGTTTCCGGGGATCGCGAAGATCGGCGCCGAATAGGCCGCGTAGGGCGTGTAGAACTGCGCGCCGTAGTGCGCCTCCTCCCCGTGGGGGTAGACGACGTCGCCGAGGTGGTAGAAGAAAGCGGCCGGCCGCTCGCCGCCCAGCTCCTCGACCATCGCCGCGACCACGTTGCGCTGTGGCCCGGGATCACGCCAGCCGCCGGTGTCTCCGACGCAGTGGAAGCGCAGGTCCCCTGCCCGCTCGATAGCCCGCATGCGAGTGGGGCCCAGGACGTCGGCCAGGCGACGGCGGTACGGCGGGGGCCCCTCGGGCGCGGGCAACGGCACAAACCCCGCGCCGGGGGTGGTCGATCGGCGGACCGATAGCTGGTCGAGGGCCCACGGGCCCGGGGTGCGCCGAAGCGAGGACCTGCTCAGCGACCGAAGACGTTCACGCATCGACAGCCGTCATTGTCGGATCCCGGGAACAACTGGTCGTTGCGATCCGGTAACCGTCACCCGGTCGCGGTCATCCGCCGCAGGAGTTCGAGCGCCCCTCGCTTGGACAGCGGCTCGTTGAGGTTGCCGCACTTGGGCGACTGCACGCAGGACGGGCACCCGTCCCGGCACGGACATTCGCCGATCACCCGCTGGGCGTCGCCGACCAGGCGATCGAACTCGTCATAACCGCGCCGGGTGATGCCGACCCCGCCGGGATGCCCGTCGTAGATGAAGATCGTCGGGCCACCGGTCTGAGGGTGGGCGTTGGTCGACAGTCCACCGATATCCCAGCGGTCGCACATCGCGATGAGCGGCAGGACCGCGATCTGACCGTGCTCAAGCGCGTGCAGCGCCCCGAGCAGCTCCGCGGGCGGAAAAGGCTCTGCGTCGATGAGCTCGTCGAGTTCGTACCAGAGCGCCCGGGTGGCGAATTCCACGGTCGGCAGGTCGAGTGCTTGAAAGTCGATCACCGCGCTGTCCTGAAGGCGCTTGCGCTGGTAGCCGAGCACGGTCTCGGTGTAGACGACCGAACCGTAGGAGAGCGTCACGCCGTGCGTCGTCCGGCGGTCCGCGAGCCGCTCGATGTAGGTCATGCTCTCACGCTTGGCCTGGGTGAAGTAGTCGCCGTCAAAGCGCTCCAGCACGGCGCGCCGGGCCCGGAGGTCGAGCCCCGTGACGGTGTAGGACCGCCCCATGTGCAGGTAGATGGCGCCCTCGTGGACCGTCGAGTAGGCGCGGGCGGCCTCGATCGTGCCGAGCACCTCCCCGGAGCCTCCGTCGAGCAGCACGAAGCTGTCGGCCGAGGAGGAGCGCAGCGCGACGCCGGCGGCCGGATAGTCGTCGGCGCGGCGGAGCACAAACCCTGTCGCCCGCTCGCGCAGGAAGCCGGCGGATGCGAGCTCTTGCGCATGCTCGCGCCACTGGCTGCCGAGGATCGGGGCGTCCTCATCCGACAGCGGCGCCTCATGCGCGGCGCAGAGCAGGTGCTCGGCGTAGATCTCGGGGCTGTCGGGGTCGAGGATCGCCGCCTCGACCGGACGTCCGAGAAACTCCCCGGGATGCCGGCAGAAGAACTGGTCAAGCGCGTCCTCGCCGGCGATGTAGACCGCCAGCCCGCGCCCGCGACGTCCGGCCCGGCCCCACATCTGCCGCAGACTGGCGACCGTACCCGGAAAGGTGACGCACACGGCGGCGTCGAGCTCGCCGATGTCGATGCCGAGCTCCAGCGCATCGGTGGTGACCACACCGAGCAGCTCGCCATTGGTCAGCCGGCGCTCGATCTCGTGGCGCTGCGCGGGGGTGTAGCCAGCCCGGTAGGGCGCAATCCGCTCGCCGAGCTCGGCGGGCAGCCGGTCGACCGCGTGGCGCAGGATGAGCTCAACGCCCTTGCGGGATTTCATGAAGCAGATCGTCCGGGCACCGGCCGAGACCAGCTCGGAGAACACCTCCGCCGCTTCATACAGCGCCGAGCCGCGGACCCCGAGCGCCTCATCGAGCAGCGGCGGGTTCCACATCGCCACGCGACGCTGCGCCCGCGGAGCCGCGTCGTGCGCCACCAGGTGAAACGGGGTGAGGCCGGTGAGCCGCTCGGCCAGCTCCACGGGGTTGGCGATCGTCGCGCTGGTGAGCAGGAACCGCGGCGCGGTGCCGTGGATGGCGGCGGCCCGGCGCAGGCGGCGCAGCACGTTGCCCACGTGCGAGCCGAACACGCCGCGGTACACGTGGGCCTCGTCGACGACGACGAACGCGAGGTTGGCGAACAGATCCCCCCAGGCGGTGTGGTGAGGCAGGATTCCGACGTGCAGCATGTCGGGATTGGTGATGATGAGGTTGCTGCGCTTGCGGATCGCGGAACGCTCAGCACGCGGGGTATCGCCGTCGTAGATGGCCGGGCGGATCGCCTTGTGCATCCCGAACCTCGCCAGCGAGCGGGCCTGGTCCTGGGCCAGCGCCTTGGTCGGGTACAGGTACAGCGCACGTGCCGTCGGGTCGCTACCGAGCACCTCGAGCGTCGGCAGCTGAAAGCACAGCGATTTGCCTGACGCGGTGCCGGTGGTGACGATCGTCGGCCCGTCGAACGCCTTCTCCAGCGCCTCGACCTGGTGGGCATAGAGCTGCTCGATGCCGGCCGTGCGCAGCCCCTCGACGGCCCGGAACCCAAGCGCGTCGGGGATCGGGACCATGCGCCCTGCGCGGCCGTCGTAGACGTCATCGTGCACGAGACGCTCATCGGCGAGCCCGTCCTTGAGCAGCGCCTCCCAGGGCTCGGTTTCACGAATGGTCGACACGGGTTATGTCCAGTATGGCGGCCGGACCACCCGCGGCCCGGGGGGCGCCGCGGTGCTACCGTCGCGCCGCCATGCGCTGTCTCTACGTCGACATGGACGGGACCCTGCTCGGCCCCGACGCGTCACTGCTCACCGGTTCCGATGGCCGCTTCAGCGGGCTCGGCGTCCGCGCGCTGGAGGCCTGTGCGCGGGCCGGAGCGGAGGTCGTCATCTACTCCGGGCGGCGGCAGGGCAGCGTGTTCGAGGGGGCCCGGCTGATCGGCTCATCCGCCTACATCTTCGAGCTCGGCTGCGGGCTGGTCCTCGACGGCGAGCTGGAGTGGCTGACCGATGGTCTGGTACCGACCGAGGACGGCCGCTCGATCTTTGACCAGATCGAGGCCTCCGGCGCGCCGGCGCTGCTGTTGGAGCGGTTCGCCGGGCGGCTTGAGTACCACACGCCATGGTCGGCGGGACGGGAGGTCTCTCACCTATTTCGCGGCGATGTGGACCTGGCGGAGGTGGCCGGGACGCTCGAGGCGGCAGGCTTCGGCTGGCTTCGCCTGGTCGACAACGGCGTCATCCGCTCGGCAACCGAGCAGTTGGCAGATCTGCCGGTTCTGCGCGCCTACCACCTGATCCCGGCGGGCGCCTCCAAGGCGCGCGGCGTTGCCCGCCATATGCAGGCCCGCGGCTACGCACCGGAGGACTGCATCGCGGCGGGCGATTCCCGTGAGGATCTGGAGGCCGCCGGGGTCGTCGGGACGTTCTGGCTGGTGGCCAACGCCCTGGAGCGCGACCCCGGTCTGCGTGATGAGGTGTCCGCGCGACCCGGCGTCCGGGTCGCGTCCGAGAGTTACGGCGCTGGTGTGTACGAAGCCGTTGTGACGACTCTCGCCGAGCGCGGCTCGCGGCGCTGAGCCGCGTCATCAGACGAACTCCCGACGTCGTCGGGCTGGGCCGCGGGCGGAGCCGGGGCCGCCTGAGGGATACGCCGGTCGGCGCGGCGATGGCGGGCACCTCGGTCGAACTCGTCGGCATCGCCGACCGCCCAGCCGAGCCGTTCCACCAGTTGCCCCGCGAAGTGGTCTGACTCAAAGTCGCCGACCGTCACCCGCTCCCGGAACATCACCGGCGGCTCGCCGTCACCGGCTGCCTGGTCTGCAATAACGATGATCTGCGGCATCGTTCCCCTCCGTTGACGTCGGTTCCTGCCTGACACTGCCACGCCCGGCTTTCCCCGCAGTAAACATTTCGTAGCCGTTG
>JBAWFG010000365.1:0-3645 GCA_049591655.1 Solirubrobacteraceae bacterium | reverse complement strand
CCACGCCGGCGTTGTAGAGGCCGCCGCGGAAGTCGAAGAACCCCTGGTTTCCGTTGAAATGCACGGCGGCCGCGAGCATGATCGGGCCCGAGCCGATCACGCCCAGCCAGGTCACGATCACGATTGCCCGGCGGACTATGCGCAGCACACGCGCGGTGAACGGGTCAGCGCCGGCCAGTAGCCGTCCCGCGCCGGCGATGCCGATGCTCATGGGCGCGACGCCTCCCGAGCCGAGCGCAGGATGACGATGTCTGCGCGGTCGGCAAACAGCACCCGATGTCCCGGTTCACGCAGCAGCGCACGCATGGTTGGTGTATCGGCCGCTCGCTCAAGCACCACAAGCCGGTAACCGGCGGCATCGGCGTGCCAGCGCCCGCCGATGTCCAGCAACGCGGTCTCCACGCGGTCGACCTGCGCCGCACTGTAGATCTCAAAGCGCGCGTCGGCGGCGATCCGTCCGGCGAGCGCCGGGTCTTCCCACAGCAGCCAGTCCGAGAGGGTGCCGTCGGCGAGCACCCGCAGCGAGCGATCCGCGGTGGTCGCGCGGGCGACCGCGCCCAGCACCCCGGGCCGGGCTCCGGTGGCGGCCAGCGATGCGTCTGACTGCGTGAGCGCGAAGGTTGCCGACAACACGAGCGCGGTCACGGCGAGGCCGGCGAGCAGCGCGTAAACGGCGGCGCGGGCCGGGACCGGTTGCGCCACGCCCCCACGGGCGGACGGGCTGGGCGAGCCGCCGCGGGCCGGTGGGTTGAGTGCCACCGGGATCGTCATCAATGCGAGCAGGGCGAGGAACAACACGTTGCGGACGACCAGCACGCTTCCGGCCGTCAGCGCCATCAGCGCCAGCTTCTCCCACATCGTCGTGGCCGCGGGGCGCCGCCAGCAGGCCCATGCGCCGAGCACCACCAGCGCGAGCACGCCGATCGCCAGCAGCGGCTCTGAGGAGATCGGCTGCCATTCCGAGACCCACTGGCGCAGCATCGAGGAGCCGAGCGTTGCCCGGTAGTAGGCGACCATCGAGATCCCGTACGGGGTCACCAGCGCCGCCGCCGGCGCGGCGAACACGAGCAGAGCGGGACGCAGCCATGCCCGCCCAGACCGGCGCAGCAGTGCCCGGCGCTCGATGGCCAGAGTGAGCCCCCGGGCGGCGACGAGCATCACGCCGATGCTCACGGTCCCGTGCAGGTTGGCCCACAACGCCAGCAGCGGCAGGCACCAGTAAACGCGCCGCGACGGGACGCGGCTGTCCATGCACAGCATCGCGGCGATGGCGACGAACAGCGGGACGGCGAGATCCTGGGTTCGGACCTCACGCGCGGGGACGACGAGCAGCACCGCGATCGGCAGCACCGGAACCAGGGCGGCGAAACGTGCGCCGTGGCGGCGGGCGACGACGACGGCGGCGGCGAACGGGACGATGAACACGAACACGTTGACGACCCCGACGAGCGCCAGGCCGCCGGCCCGGTAGAGGCCGTATTCGGCCAGCTGGGCCAGCCACTGCTGGTCGACCCAGCGGGTGCCGCGGCCGAGCGCGGTGAGCGTGTCATGGTGGGGGAGGCCGTGGCCGGCGATGAACCGGCCGTCGGCAAGGGCCAGCCAGCTGTCAACGTTGAAGGCGCCGGCCATCCTGCTGAGCAGGGCTGCCACCAGGAGGGTCAGTGCCACCGCGATCATCACGTCGCTGCCGCGCTGCTCCAGGATCGTGCTGACACCCGAGCGGCGTGATCGGGTGACATCACGCGGGAAGGCCAGCGACGTCATGCGTGTGGATCGTCACCTGCGCGCGTGAAGCCGACCGGACCATGGACTGGGCCAGCCTGCACCAAGGTCTAGGTCAGTCGTGCCCGCAGGTGGGCGATACCTCAGACAGGTGTCCAGCGAGCCTCAACTGCAACGGGTCTCTCCCGCGACGGTGATCGGCGGCGCGATCGCGGCGGTCGTCGCGCTGGCAGCTCTCTTCACGCGCGTCGGCTCGGATGCTCAGTGGCTCGCCGCGCTTGGCCACGTCATCTGGGCGCGGCACGCCGTCCCCGCGGGGATCCCGTTCGCAGCTGCTCCGACCGGCCACTGGCCGAACTCGCTCGTGCTCGCAGAGCTCGTGTTCGGCGGACTTGAGTCCGCGCTCGGTGACCGGGGGTTGATGCTCGCTCAGCTCCTAGCGGTCGCGGGCGCGCTCACCATCGTTGCTCGTGATGCCCGGTCCGGCGGGGCGCAGGCGGCCGGTATCGCCGGCGCGCTGCTCCTGGTGGCGCTCGGCTCGATCGCCAGCCTGGCGATCGTTCGCGTTCAGCTCTTCTCGCTCGTGCTGTTCCCGGCGCTGCTGGCGCTGCTGCGCGCCGAAGCACGGGCGCCGTCGCGGCGGATCTGGCTGGCGCTGCCGCTGCTCGCGTTGTGGTCCAACCTCCATGGCGCAGCGCTGCTCGGCCTCGGGCTGCTCGTTGCCCACCTCGTGTTGCAGCGGGCCCGGCGCGCGCCGCTGCAGGCTGCGGCGGTGGCGATCGCCGCGCTGCCGGCGATGTGCCTGACGCCGGCACTGGCGCGGACGCCCGCCTACTACTACGGGCTGCTCACCAACACGGCCGCCCAGCGCGGACAGGGAATGTGGGGCCCGTTGTCGGTGTCGGACCCGTTCGATCTGCTGCTCGTGGTCGCGGTGCTGCTGCTTGGCGTGCGCGCGTGGCGCGCCCGCCCGCCCCTGTGGGAACTGGCGGTCGCGATCGTGCTGGCGGCCCTGACGGTGCGCGCTGACCGCGACGGGGTGTGGCTGGTGTTCCTACTCGCGGCGCCGGCGGCGAGAACCCTGTCACCAGAGCGCTTCACGCGCTCGTTGGCACCGGTCGCGATCGCCGCCGGCGTGCTGCTGCTTGTCGTCTCGGTGGCCCGCGGCCCGGTGCCCGGGGGTGCCGACGCCGGACTCGTGCATCGCGCGATCGTGCTCGCCGACGGGACCCCGGTGCTCGCCGACGGCTCGATCGACGAGCAGGTGGCGCTTGCCGGAGGGCACATCTGGGCCGGCAATCCGATCGACGCGTTCTCCCGCCCGGTCCAGTCCGCCTACCTCGACTGGCTTGCCGCTTCGCCCGGCGCTGCCGCCGCCACCGCCGGGGTGCGGGTCGTGCTCGTCACCCGCGGGAGCCAGAGCCAGGCGCTGATGGCACGGATGCCCGGGTTCGTCGCCGCCCGTGCCGATCGGTCGGCGATTCTCTACGAGCGCACCGGTCGTGGACTGAGCTGATGAGCGTCACCCGCGCCCCGGCGCTCGCTGCGCCCGGCCGCCGGCTCGGTGCGGTTGCTGCCTGGCACGCCGTCCGCGTCCCGCTGCTGGCGTTTGCCACATCACGCCTGCTCGTACTCGTCGCCGGGATCGTGGGCGCCGAGGCGATGCACCCGCACGACGGCGCCGCCGCGTCGGCCTACGCCACCCAGCTCGGGCCACTCGGCTACGCGCTGGCCGGATCGGCGTACCGCTTCGACGCCGGCTTCTACCTCGTCATCGCCGCCCACGGCTTCGGCCCGGCCGCAGCAGGACGCCTGGCGTTCTTCCCTCTGTATCCGCTGCTCATCCATGTCCTGACGCCGCTCGTGGGCTCAGACGTCGCAGCCGGCGCCCTCATCTCGGCGGTGTCGTTCCTCGCCGCGCTC
>JBAWFG010000364.1:0-8326 GCA_049591655.1 Solirubrobacteraceae bacterium | reverse complement strand
GCGGCGCACCGGCGGGCGCCGGCGCCACGCCCGAGCGGCCGTCACGGCAGCTCCCGCCACAGATCCGCGACCGCCGATGCGGCGTCGGGGACCGGGACGCTGCGTGACTCGCGCCCCCGGCGCACCTGGACCTCGATCTCCCCCGCGGCCAGCGTGCGCCGTCCCACCGTGATCCGCAGCGGGCAGCCCAGCAGCTCGGCGTCGGTGAACTTCTCCCCGGGACCGGCATCGCGCTCGTCATACAGGGTCTGCAGGCCGGTGGTCTGCAGCTCGGCGTAGAGCCCGTCGGCGAACGTGCGCTCCTCCGAGCCGGGCTTGCCCAGGACGACGAGCTCGACGTCGAACGGAGCGATCGCGCGGGGCCAGGAGATGCCCTGCTCGTCGGAGAACTGCTCGACCGCAGCCGCGGCGGCACGGGCCGGCCCGAAGCCATAGGAGCCCATCCAGATGAGCTGTGAGGTCCCCGACTCGTCGAGGTAGGTGGCCCCGAGCGGCTCGGAGTAGCGGGTCCCGAGCTTGAAGATGTTGCCGATCTCGATCGCCGGCTCGATCCGGATCGCGGCGCCGTTGACGGTGTCGCCGGCCATCACGGTGCGCACGTCGACCGTCTCGAATCGGAAGTCCCGGCCGGGGACGACGCCCGACAGGTGGGCGTCGGGCTCGTTGGCCCCCGCGACATAGCCGCCGTCGAGGTTGGCGGCGACCGCCGCGTCGAGCAGGACCGGCATCTGGGCCCCGACCGGGCCGACGAACCCGGGCGGACCCAGGCGGGCCTCGATCTCGTCGGCCCGCGCGGCGCGGAAGGTCTCGCCCAGGGTGGTGCGGAGCTTGATCTCGTTGACCCGGTGGTCGCCGCGCACGACGACGAGGCGCATCTCGCCCTCGCCGACGATGATCGGGAACGCCTTGAGCATCACGCCCAGCGGGACGCCCATGGCCTGTTGCAGCGCGTCCATCGTGGTGGCACCCGGGGTGTGGACGCGCTCGGGCGCATCGCCGGCCGCCGGCAGGCTGACCGGCGCGGCGTCGGCGCTGGCCACCTCGAGGTTGGCGGCATAGCCCGGGGCGAGCGCCACGTCGTTCTCCCCCGCCGCGCACGGGGCCATGTACTCGTCGGCGCCGTGGCCGCCCATCATCCCGACGTCGGCCTTGACCCGGTACCACTCCAGCCCGCAGCGATCGCAGATCCGGTCATAGGCCTCCGCCTGGCGGTCATAGGCGACCGCCAGACCCTCGGCGTCACGGTCAAAGGTGTAGGCGTCCTTCATGATGAACTCCCGGGTGCGCAGAACACCGGCCCGGGGGCGCGGTTCGTCGCGCTCCTTGATCTGGAAGTGGTAGAGGACGAGCGGCAGGTCGCGGTAGGACTTCACCGCCGCGGCGACGTGTCCGGTGACGATCTCCTCGTGGGTCATCGCCAGCACCATGTCGGCGCCCCGGCGGTCCTTGAGCTTGAACAGCTCGTCGATGTCGTAACGGCCGGTACGCCGCCACGGTTCGGCCGGGTGCATGACCGGCATCAGCATCTCCTGGCCGCCGATCGCGTCCATCTCCTCACGCACGATCTGCACGATGCGCTGATGCGTGCGCCAGCCGGCGGGCAGCCACGACCACAACCCGGAGCCGACCTGGCGGATCAGCCCGGCGCGGACCATCAGCTTGTGCGAAATCGCCTCGGCGTCGGCCGGCGGCTCGCGCTCGGTGGGGAGGAAATATTCAGACAGCCGGGTCATGACGGCCACTAGCGTACCCGGCCCTGAGGACCGCCAACGCGTGGCTATGGTCTGATACAACGCTCGCAAAATCCGAGCCAGAGAAAAGGAGAAGTGTGATGGCGTACACCGTTCCGCCCCTTCCCTACGACTACAACGCACTCGAGCCCCACATCGACGAGGCCACGATGCGCGTGCACCACGACAAGCACCATCAGGCGTACGTCGACAAGGCCAATGCGGCGCTTGAGGGGACCGAGTGGGCCGACAAGTCCGTGCTCGAGGTCCTGCAGAACCTCTCCTCGCTGCCGTCCGACAAGCAGGGTCCCGTCCGCAACAACGGCGGCGGCCATTACAACCACTCACTGTTCTGGGAGTGGATGGCCCCGGGTGCCGGTGGCGAGCCCGACGGCGCGCTGCGTCAGGCGATCGACTCCGCGTTCGGTTCCTTTGATGACTTCAAGGCGGCGTTCAAGGACGCCGGCGTCAACCGCTTCGGCTCCGGCTGGTCATGGCTCGTCCACGACGGGTCCGGCCTGGCGGTGGTATCGACCGCCAACCAGGACAACCCCGTCTCTGACGGCAAGACCCCGCTGCTGGGGATCGACGTCTGGGAGCACGCGTACTACCTCAAGTACCAGAACAAGCGCCCGGACTACATCGACGCGTGGTGGAACGTCGTCAACTGGCAGGGCGTCGCCGCCGGGTTCGACAAGGTCAGCTGACCCTCCCTGGCAGTACGACGGTTGTGAGAGCGCCGGGCATCCGCCCGGCGCTTTTTTATGTGCGCTCCGTCGTCCTGGAGCGCGGCTCCGGGCTCGTTCTCGGCCCGTGCTGCCGCAGGTTCTGGGGGATCAGGACTACATACGAGTCATCAGCCCCCACAACCCCCCGCTCTGAGCCCTCGCACCGCCGGCAGTTGCGCCAGCAACTGCCAAGGGAGTCGCTTCAGCGACTCCCCGCTCTGGTGAAGCGGCGGCCGGCGACCGGCGACTGGTCCTCGTCGAGGCGGCGGGCAACCGGCGCCAGCGTCTCGTCGGCGGTGTCTGACTTGGCGGCCTCGGCCTCCAGAGCGGCGAGGCGCTCGGGGGTCATCGCGGTGGCGTCCTCGTTCTCGGCCAGCCAGGCCCGCGCCTCGGCCGCGTCGGCCTCGTCACGGACGACCTGCTTGCCGGCCTCGTAATAGCGGTCGATCTCGGCGAACAGCTCGTCGACGAGATTCTCGGTGCGGACCTTCTTGAGCGGCTCGCCGCGGGAGTAGATCATCCCCATGTCCTTGGCCCCGGTGATCCCGAAGTCGGCGTGGCGGGCCTCCCCGATGCCGTTGACCGCACAGCCGAGCACCGAGACCTCGATCGGATCCTCATAGGCCTCCAGGCGCTGCTCGATCTCGGCCACCACGGTGTCCATGTCGAACTGCAGGCGGCCGCAGGTGGGGCAGGCGATCAGCACCGGTCCGCGCTCACGGAGCTTGAGCGCCTTGAGGATCTCCCAGGCGACCTTGACCTCCTCCTCGGCATGGAAGGTCGACAGCGAGATCCGGATTGTGTCGCCGATCCCGTCGGCGAGCAGGGTGCCGAGCCCGACCGCTGACTTCAGCGAGCCTGACCACTTCGTGCCCGCCTCGGTGACCCCGAGGTGCAGCGGATAGGGGATCCGCTCCGACAGCAGCCGGTTGGCGGCGATCGTGTTGGGTACCGAGGTTGACTTCATCGACACCTTGAAATTCCGGAAGTCCAGGCGCTCCATCAGCTCGACTGTCTCCACCGCCGCCGTGACGAGCGCCTCGACGGGGTTGTCGTACTCGAGCTGGCGCAGATGCTTGGGCAGCGAGCCGGAGTTGACCCCGACGCGCAGCGGGGTGCCGAGCTGGGTCGCCCGGGCGGTGACCTCGGCGACCTTCTCCGGGCCGCCGATGTTGCCGGGATTGAGGCGCACGCAGTGCGCGCCGGCGTCGAGCGCCTTGAGCGCCAGCGTGTGATTGAAGTGGATGTCGGCGATCACCGGGATCGGGGACTCGGCGACGATCGTGCGCAGCGCCTCGGCGTCCTGCTCACGCGGGACGGCGACGCGGACGATGTCGGCCCCAGCCTCGGCCACCCGCCGGATCTGGGCCATCGTCGCGGCCAGGTCGGCCGTCTCGGTCTTGGTCATGGTCTGCACGGCGACGGGCGCACCGCCGCCGATCGGCACGCTGCCGACGTGGATCTGGCGCTCAGAGGACATGATTTGAGTGTAGAGGCCCTGATCTGGGCCGACCCGGCCTCCGCGGGGCGACCTCTACGCGGCCGGGGTGCCGCCGCCCGGCGGGCTGCGGCGGGCCCGGACCGCCAGGGCGGCGAACGTGATCGCCGCGAGGATCAACAGCACGAGGATGACGAGCACCGGCGTGGGCAGAAACGAGCCGCCGGAGCTTGACCCGGGGGTGCCGCTGCGGCCGTTGCGGGCATGGGCGATCGCCAGGTTGATGATGTCGTAGCAGCTCGTGTACTGCTTGGTGTACTCCGGCATCACCGCCAGCGCGTGGTGCAGCGCCGCCACCGTGTAGGAGCTCGTCAGCACGCCGTGCGCCTGGCAGTCGTTGATGACCGGGTTGCCGCCCGCGGCCAGCGCAGACGGCGCGCCAGAGGCGCCCACGGCCAACGTGAGGGCGACGCAGCCGAGCGTCGTCAGTCTGAGCAGGCGTCTCATCGGCGGCGTAGCTTAGACGGGGGATTGGGAGCGATGAGTTAGGCCGCGTGCTGAATGATCACCTGAGGCGCCGGGGGCCCGAACAGCTGCTGGGCCCGGGCCTGGACCGCTGCCGCATCGGTCGGCCATGGCGGCGAGAGCCGGAACCGGTCGATCTCATACCCGTCGACGGTGCGGGCGCTGAGCCGGTGCATCCCGCTCGGGAGCCGGCTGGACGGCAACCCGGCGTTGGCGATCACGTCAAGCTCGCGGATCGTGACCGGGCCGCTGCCGGTGCCGGCCGGCTCGCCCGGGCCCGACCACGGGACACGACGCAGGTACAGCGATAGCGGACCAGTGGCGAACTGATCCGGGTAGGCGGCGATCGCCCGGGCCCCGCTGCCGCCTCCCAGCGCAGCCGCCACCGCACGCCAGTTGGTGCGCTGGTAGGCGGGCGTGGTGTCGATCACCACGCCGGCCACCACGAACCCCGTAAGCAGCACCGCTGCCAGGATGGCGCCCGGCAGCCGCGCGTGGCGGGCCGTGCAGGCGGCGCCGAGCACGATCGCCAGCGGCGGCCAGGCGGGCATCAACCCGCGGGCGATGAAATCGTCGTGGCCGATGAGCGCCAGTCCGAGCGGGACGAGCAGCACGAACCCCGCGAGCCCGGCGGCGATCCCGGCCCCGCGCAGCTCGGCAGGGTCGGCCCCGGCGACGAGCAGCGCGATCACCGCCGCGGCCACCACCGCCGCCCCGAGCAGGCCCAGCGAGACGATCGATCCCTTGTAGTAGAGGGTGTTGAGCGCAAACGTCACCGGAACCTGCTGAAGGCGGACCGACAGCGACTGGCTGGTGATGAACGTGGTGGGGGCGTTGAAGCGCGGCAGCACGTGTGGGATCAGCGGAGCCAGCACCAGGGCCTGCAGCGCCAGCGCCATCACGCTCGCCCGGCTACGGGCGCGGTAGACGAGCACGATCCCCTCCGCGGCGACCAGAAAGCCGGCGAAGTACTGGGTGAGCAGCGCCAGCGCCGAGATGACCGCCCACCACGCCAGCGCCCCCGGCGACGGACGCTTGTAGGCGCGGGCGAAGTACAGCAGCGAGGCCGTGCACAGCAGCACGAGCAGCACGTATTCGCGGGCCTCCTGCGCGTACCAGATCATGAACGGATTGACGGTCGCCAGAGCGGCCGCCACGACGCCCGCCCGGCGTGAGACGAGCTCGCGCCCGGCGAGATACAGCAGCGGTATCAGCGCCGTTCCCAGCAGTGCCGACAGCGACCGCAGGCCGGCCTCCCCGGTTCCGAACACCTGGGCCCACGGCCAGGCCACGATCAGGTACAGCGGCGGGTTCCATTCCGCCGAGTTCCAGGCGCCGAGCATCGATCCGAAGGACAGGCTGAGCTCGTGCGCCGCCTGGGATTCGTCGAGCCAGTAGCTCTGGTGGTCGATCAGCAACAGGCGAAGCAACGCGGCCACAACGGTGAGCCCAATCACGATGCGGGTCTCCGGGGAGCCGCCGACCGCCCGTGAGCGCTGGGTTTCACGGCCCGAGGCCGGCGGCGGGGCCGCGCCCGCGAGTGCGCTGGGCGGGGCGCCCGTTCGGGCCGGGAGGGGCATGCGGCGGCAGTCTACATCCGGTCCCCGCGACCCCCTCGCCGAGACCATTGGCGAAACTCGCCGCTGACGCGGACGTTATTGTCCTCCGCTTGTCCACGACCCCCACCCCACCTGAAAAGACCCCGCGGCTGCGCCTGTGGGCGACCCTGGCCGCGGTCAGCACCGTCATCGTCATCGTGCTCGTGATCGTGTTCGCGGCCCCCTCCTCGAGCCCGTCCTCGGGCTCGGTTCCGCCGATTCAGGCACGACGGGGGCCGGAGACGATGTTCACCGCCGGCTCGACGGCAACCGACACCCCGACGACGCTTGACATGCTCAAGGCACTCGGTGTCGACCGCGTCCACGTGTATATGCACTGGGCGGACGTCGCTCCCGACCCGACGTCGGCCACCAAGCCGGCGTTCGATGCCGGCAACCCGTCGGCCTATCCGGCGGCGGGCTGGGTTCAGTACGACACGGTGGTGAAGGCGCTGGCCGCCCGCCACATGGGGATCATGCTCGACCTCGTCGCGCCGCCGCCCAACTGGGCCGCCGGCAAGGGCGCACCCCACCCCAAGAGCCAGCCCGAGTGGCGCCCCTCGGCGGCCGACTTCGGACAGTTCGTGCGCGCCGTGGCGACCCGCTACAGCGGCCATTACACGCCTCCGGGGGCGCCCAAGCCGCTCCCGCGAGTCAATTTCTGGTCGATCTGGAACGAGCCCAACCTCGGGATCGAGATGGCGCCAGAGGCGATCGACCATTCCCAGGTTGAGGTCTCCGCCCACTACTACCGCGACTTCGTCGACGCCGCGTGGAAGGCCTACCACGCGACCGGCCACGGCAACGACACGATCCTGTTCGGCGAGATCGCCCCGGCCGGGTCCTTCACCGGCGTGGGTCCCGGAGACTTCAACTCGATGCCGCCGCTGCGCTATCTGCGCGCCATGTACTGCGTCGACTCCAACTTCAAGCCGCTGCGCGGTCAGGCGGCGATCATCCGCGACTGCCCGCCGGACGCCGCCGGCTCGGCACACTTCGCCGCCAATCATCCGGGCCTGTTCCACGCCTCCGGGTTCGCCGACCACCCCTACCCCCAGGGCCTGGCGCCGAACGTCGTGACCCCCAACGAGCCCGACTTCGCCGAGCTCGGCGAGATCGGCAAGCTGGAGTCGACGCTCGACCGCCTCCAGCAGGTCTACGGGTCCCACACGAAATTCCCGATCTGGTCGACCGAGTTCGGCTACCAGACGACACCACCGGACCCGGAGGCGGGGACCGTCACCCCGGATAAGGCCGCCTACTACCTCAACTGGGCTGAATACCTCACCTGGGCGGATCCGCGGCTGCGCTCGTTTGACCAGTACCTGCTGACCGATCCGCCCAACGGCTATTTCGCCACCGGGCTGCTGACCGCCGCCGGGGCGCCCAAGCCAGGGTTCTACGCCTTCCAGATGCCGCTGTATCTACCGGTGACCAACGCCTCCGCCAGCCAGGCGCTCGACGTCTGGGGCGGGGTGCGCCCGGCGAAGGTCGTCAAGGCCCACACGCACCGCACGCAATTCGTCGAAATCCAGTTCCGCGCCGGATCCAGCGGCCCGTGGCGGACGGTGAAGCGACTGGCGATCACCGACGAGTTCGGCTACTTCGACGTCAAGCAGCGCTTTGACTCAAGCGGCCAGGTGCGCTTGTCCTGGACGCCCCCGCACGCCGCGCCCACCTTCAGCCGTACGGTCGACATCACCCTGCACTAGCGGGGGTCCCGGTGGTGCTGCTCCGGGCAACCGCCGGCTCGGTGCACTAGGCTCAACGGCGCTGTATCAGATCACCGCTTGTCACCCGGTCGCACCCTCTGCGACCGCCGCGGTGCGCCGCAACTCTAACCCCCCGGAGCTGTTATCGACACCATGCGCAAACTCTCTGTGACCAAGACCCTGACCCGCCGCACAACGACGCTCGTGCTCGGCGCCACGGCGGCGCTCGGTGGCGTCGCCGCTCTGCCGAGCGCGGCGGTGGCCAGCCACTCGCAGCTCGCGATCATCCAGGACGGGAGCGTTCTCTCAAATCCCACCGGCGCGATGCAGGAGTTCCGCCAGCTCGGGGCCAACACCGTGCGGGTCGTCGTCCCGTGGGCCAACATCGCCCCCGGCCCCACGGCGACCAAGAAGCCGTCATTCAACGCGACCGACCCCAACGCATACCCGGCCGCCAACTGGGCCCCGTATGACGCCGTGGTCGAGGCCGCCCACCAGTACGGGATCAAGATCGATTTCACGGTGACCGGTGGCTCGCCCCGGTGGGCCGAGAAGGTCGCCCCGCCCGCCGCGCCCGACGCCAACGCCTCCTACT
>JBAWFG010000363.1:0-1528 GCA_049591655.1 Solirubrobacteraceae bacterium | reverse complement strand
GCTGATCCGGGTGCTGCGGCGCCGTCGCGGCGCCTGAGGCACCAGCACAGCCCCGACGCGGGGCGCCATTAGCGGCGTTTGGGTGGCAGATCGGTGATCGTGCCCAGCCCGACCTCGGCGGCGAAGCCGACGGTTTCTGACAGCGTGGGGTGGGGGTGGATGGTGAGCGCCAGGTCCTCGGCGTTGGCACCCATCTCCAGGGCGTGCACGGCTTCGGCGATCAGGTCGCCGGCGCCGACACCGACGATCCCGCAGCCGAGCACCCGCCGGCTGTCGGGCTCCAGCAGCAGCTTGGTCTGGCCCTCGTCACGGCCGAGCGCCAGCGCCCGGCCCGAGGCGGCCCAGGGGAACACCGCCTTCTCATACTTGACGCCGTCGGCGCGTGCCGCGGTCTCGGTCAGCCCCATCCACGCGACCTCGGGATCGGTGTAGGCGACCGACGGGATCGTGCGGGCGTCGAAGCTGACGTCGTGGCCGGCGATCACCTCGGCGGCGACCTTGCCCTCATGGGTGGCCTTGTGGGCGAGCATCGGGCCCCCGACGATGTCGCCGATGGCGTAGATCCCGGGGACGTTGGTGCGCATCTGGGCATCGACGGCGATGAATCCGCGCTCGTCGACACCCACCCCGGCGGCGGTGGCGTCGATCGCGCGGCCGTTGGGGGTCCGGCCGACGGCGACCAGCACCTGGTCGAACATGCGGGCCCCGACGCCCTGGATCTCCACCTTCAGCCCGTTCTTCTGGGCACGGACCTCGCCGACCCGGGTGCCGGTGAGCACGTCGGTGTAGCGGTTGGCGATCCGCTTGGCCAGCGGCCGCACGAGATCGGGGTCGGCGCCGGTCATGAGCTGGTCGAGCATCTCGACGACCGTCACCTTGGCCCCGAGGGCGTCGTACACGCAGGCCATCTCCAGGCCGATGATCCCGCCGCCGATGACGAGCAGCCGTCCCGGCACCGACGACGGCGACAGCGCATCGGTCGAATCGATCACCCGCGGATCGTCGGGGAGCCCGGGGATCGAGGCCGCCTGGGAGCCGGCGGCGATGATGCAGTTCTCAAACGACACCTCACGGTCACCGACGGTCAGCGTCGTGGCGCCGGTGAAGCGCGCGTCGCCGTGGATGACCTCGACCTTGCGCTGGCGGGCCATCCCGGCCAGGCCGCCGGTGAGGCGATCGACCACCGATCCCTTCCAGGCGATGAGGGAGTCCAGATCGATCGACGGCTTGCCGAATGAGATGCCGTGTGTCGCCATCTCCTCGGTCTCGGCGATCACCCGGGCGGCGTGCAGCAGCGCCTTGGATGGGATGCAGCCGACGTTGAGGCAGACGCCGCCGAGTCGCTCATAACGCTCGATCAACGCGACGCGCAGGCCGAGGTCGGCGGCACGGAAGGCGGCGGTGTAGCCGCCGGGGCCCGAGCCGAGCACCACGACCTGGAAGTCACGGTCGCCCGCGTCAGCGGATGCGGGTGGGGGAGGGGGCTCGGCGACGACCGAGACCGCGGCGGGGGCAGGCGGGTCGGCGG
>JBAWFG010000362.1:0-4866 GCA_049591655.1 Solirubrobacteraceae bacterium | reverse complement strand
ATCTACCCCAAGAACCTCTATCTCGACCGCGCGCCGCTCGGGCACGCCGAGTACCGCGAGCAGGTGACCGAGAAGCAGGTGAGGCTGCTTCAGGAACGCGGGATCTGGGCGCGCCCGTGAGCGATCTCAACGCCCGTTGATGGGCTGCGGATCGCGGCTGGGATGATCACCGATCCAGTAGCGGGGCCCCGAGCTCAGCGATCAGGGACGCATCACCGAGCACCCGGTCCTCCCCGGCAGGGTTGGCCCCGCGGCGCGCCGGATCGAGAGCGAGGCCGATGTGCGCGACGTCATCGCCCTCATGCGGCTGAACTACGAGCGCGCGCCGCGCCGGTAGTCTCCCCCCGCCTGTGGACGCCGACGAGTAGCGTCGGGCGCCCGCGGGAATCCACAGATCATGCGCCGCCTACTCCGCCGACCACGTTGTGTGATGGTGGCCGGGGCCGCGTTCGGGCTCGCCGCGACGTTCGCGATCAGCGCCCCCGGCGCCCACGGGTCACCGGCCCCCACCTCGCCGGGCGCGGTCTCGCTGCCGGGGGCGGCACCAGCTCCGGTGATCACCGCACCGCCCGGCCGCCACGCGAAGGGCCGGTGGCTGCGCGGCGTGACGATCACCGAATACTGGCCGGCGCCCGAATCGTGGTTCGTGGGACGGCTGGTGAGCGCGCCGGGCCTGAACGGGCTGCACCGGATCGACTGGCTCTACTCGGCGTCGGGCATTTCGATGCAGGGCGAGGGGATCGGGCTCGACGGGCAGCTCTACCACCTCGCAAACGCCGGCGCGGCCGGCTGGGTGAGCGCAGCCGGGCGCTCGACGTCGGCCGCCGACGGCTGGTCGGCGGGAGCCCCGTACTGGCGCGCGGGCGCCTTTTGGCGCAACCGCCGGCGCCAGGTCACGTTCCCACTGTCCTCCGGCGGCTGGTCCAACGGCCTGGGCCTCCGGTACGTCCGGCTGCCGCAGATCAGCTTCGCGCAGGGGCCGTCGGCGCCGCTGCGCCCCCTGCAGTCGATCGCCGTCGACCCGCGGGTGATTGCGCTCGGCAGCCGCGTCTATGTCCCCGCCTACCGCCACGACGGACACGGCGGCTGGTTCCTCGCTCAGGACACCGGGGGCGGCGTCGCCGGCCAGCACATCGACGTCTACCGCCTGCCACCGGCGAGCTCGCAGGACCCTGGCCGCTACCTCCGCTCGCAGCGGATCTTCGTGATCGCACCTAAGCGCTGAGCACACGCCCGAACCGCGCCCAGCGAACTAGACTTCTCCACCATGCCCAAGCAGCAGCGAACCATGCGAGTCGAGCAGCGCAGCCAGCTCGCCGCCATGCAGCAACTCGAGACCCGCAGTGACGAGGAGCTCCTGGCCGAAACCAAATTCAAGGCCGCCGCGCAGGCGATCCTCGGGGCCCGTGCCGCCGAGCGCTATGACGCCAAGGCAGCGCGCGCCCACTTCCAGCGCGCGATCGCCTCGGCCCGCCCGCAGGAGCGCCTGCAGCTCCGGCGCATGGCCGACGCGTCACTGGCGCTCGCCGAGCGCCGCCCTGACGATCTCAAGCGCGCCACCGAGCGGCTTGGTGTCGAGGCGCCGACCAAGGGACAGCTGCGCGGGCTGAGGGTGATGGGCCTGGTGGCGCCGCCCAAGAGCGCCGGCACGTTGGCCCGGGTGCGCGGCGTCCTCATCATCGTTGCCCTGATCGTGCTCATCCTGCTGCTCGGCTTTGGAATCGTGAGTCTCATCTCCATCCCGGCGGGCGGCATGTCGCTTGACCTCCGGATCTTCTGGGGCCTGGTGCTTGTCGTGGTGGCGATCGCCGTGCTCGCCGTGCTTGGACGGCGGCGCCAGAAAGCCGCCGTGGCCAAGCGCGAAGAGCAGATGGCGGCCCGATCGCGCTGAGCGCCGACCGGTCGTAGGAGATGTGCGGGCGCTACACATTGGCGGCGCCGGACCCGGCCGCAATCCATGCCCGGTTCCCTATCGGGGAGTCGCTGGAGGTACGCCGGCGCTACAACGTCGCCCCGGGCGACGACGTGCTTGCCGTCACCACCGACCGTGAAGGCCACCCCCGCGGCGAGATGTTGCGCTGGGGGCTGGTCCCCTCGTGGGCCAAGTCCCCCGACACCGGGCTGAAGATGATCAACGCGCGGGTGGAGACGGCCACCGAGAAGCCGGCGTTTCGCCGAGCGTTCGAGCGCTTCCGCTGCCTGATCGTCGCCGACGGCTTCTACGAATGGCGACCGACCCCGGGCGCCCCCAAGCAGCCCTTTCACATTTCCCGGGCCGACGGCGAGCTGTTCGCCTTCGCCGGACTATGGTCGATCTGGCACGCGCCTGACGGAGGCACGCTGCGCACCTGCACGATCCTGACCACCGCCGCCAACGCGGCGATCTCGGGGCTGCATGACCGGATGCCGATCATCCTGGCGCGTGACAACGAGAACGATTGGCTCGATACCTCCACCCCACGCGACCGGCTCGGCGGCATCCTCGCCGGGCTGCCCGCAGAGCAGACCGCGCTGACCGAGGTCGGGTTCACCGTCAACGACGCGCGCTACGACGGCCCCGAGTGCCTGGATCCGCCGGCGCCCAGTGCGCAGGCAGCGCTGTTCTAGACCTCAGGCGCGGAGACGATGGTTCCGGCGAGGTCCACGGCGCCCCGCGCCAACGACGGGGGCACGGCCGGCGTCAGAGCCGGAGCGCCATCGGGACTGAGGCCGGGAGCGGCATGATGCGCGGGGGTCTGGTGCAGCCAGTCGGTGAAGGCGTCGGCGGCCATCGGCCGGCTGACGTGATAGCCCTGGGCCAGGTCGCAGCCGAGCGACGCGAGGCGGTGCAGGGTGTCGTTGTCCTCGACGCCCTCGGCGATGATCCGCAGGCCGAGGTCGTGGCCGAGGTTGATCGTCGAGCGGACGATGATGAGATCGCTCTCGTCCTGGAGCATCGGCGATACGAATGAGCGGTCGATCTTGAGCTCGTCGATCGGCATCTTGCGCAGGTTGGCCAGCGACGAGTACCCGGTTCCGAAGTCATCGACCGACAGCCGCACGCCGAGATCGCTGAGCCGGCCGACCGTCGCCAGTGCGCGGTCCGGGTCCGACATGATCATGCTCTCGGTGATCTCCAGCTGCAATGCATCAGCGGGCAGCCCGTAGGTGTCAAGCAAGCGCGAGATCTCCCGAGGGAGATCAGGGTCCAGCAGGTTGCGCACCGACAGGTTGACCGCCACCGACAGCTCCCGGCCACTGCGGCGCCACACCGCGCACTCGTGGATCGACCGCTCCAGGACGTGTCTGGTCAGCGGGCCGATCAGTCCGGTCTGCTCGACCGTCTGCACGAACGCTCCCGGCGGGATCAGGCCATGCTCGGGGTGCTGCCAGCGCACCAGCCCCTCGGCGCCGCGTACCTGCAGGTTGTCGAGATCCACGATCGGCTGGAAGTGGACGACGATCTCGTCGGACGCGAGCGCGTGGCGGATGCCCGACAGCACGCCGAGCCGGCGCACCGAGTGCTGGTTCTGCTCAGCCGAGTAGATCTTGTAGCCGGTCTGGGTCTCCTTGGCGGAGTACATCGCGATGTCGGCGCAGCGCAGCAGCGCGTGGGAGTCCTCCCCATCCACCGGGAACCGGGCGACGCCGACGCTGACTCCGACCTCGAGCGACATCTCATCGACGGTGAACGGCTCGTTGACCGAGTCGGTGAGCCGGCCGATGATCCCGTCAAGCACGTCACGGTCATCGGATCCGTCGGGCAGCAGGATCGCGAACTCGTCGCCGCCGAGCCGGGCGACGAGACCGCGTTCCCCAATCGACGACACCAGCCGCGGCCCGAGCTCGGAGAGCAGGACGTCGCCGTAGTGGTGGCCGAGCGTGTCGTTGATCTCCTTGAAGCGGTCGAGGTCCATCAGCAGCACGGCAAACCGGCCCCCGGCCTCACGCGCGGCCCCGATCCGGCGCTCGACCTCGGCACGGAAGTGCTCGCGGTTGGCGAGGTTCGTCAGTTCGTCGGTCGTGGCGATGCGGTGCAGGGCATCGCTGCGGCGCTTGGAGGTGAGCAGCTCACCGACGAGGTACTGGAACACGACGAGCACGATGCCGAACAGGATCAGCCCGACCGTGCCGAGGTGGTAGACGACATACGCGGCGGCAACCGTGAGGAGCGCCGAGGCCAACTCCGCTGACAGGACCGGAGCGAAGGCCTCCCGGACCTTGGCTCGCAGCGACGTGCGGTGCACGTAGCAGCCATAGCCGGCGATTCCCAGGAAGTTGAGGAAGAGACCGAGCACGAAGGCCGCACAGACGAACAGGTAGAAGCCCAGCGCGGTCGGACTCGCATGTGTGAGGGACGTCGCGGCGTGAAACGCCGCGCCCGTGAGCAGCGGAAACCAGATGTAGGTCGCGAGGTTGGTCCGGAACCAATGACCGCCTTCACGGGAGTGCAACCAGCCCGCGCAGATCGTGATCGCGCCCAGAGCGGCGGCCGGGGTGCCGCCCAGTGAGACGGCGGCGAGCATCATTCCCAGGAAGCTCCCCGACACGAACATGCTCCCCACGGGGACGGCAGTCTGCTCGCCGAGCAGGGTGAACGCGGCGATTGCCGCAAACCACGTCAGTCGCCAGTGCGCTGTCGGCGCCAACCAGACGGCTATGGCAACGGCGGATGCCAGTACGAGGCACTCGGCCGGCACGGACAGCGGACCGTGCGGTCGAGGCTTGATGGGTTGCGGCTGGGGTTCCATCGCCTGCGTTATCGGCCGAAGTTGAGCATTCCTTCAGTGCCGCGTCCAAACCGTCGAGAAGGGCTCAAGTCCTTCGGGAATCGGCCGATGAAGAGCAGGACAAAAGAGGGCCCGTGGCTAGACGGGCCCCCTTGAC
>JBAWFG010000361.1:0-2803 GCA_049591655.1 Solirubrobacteraceae bacterium | reverse complement strand
GCGAGCAGCGCCGGCTCGTGGCGGGCCACGACCGCCGCGTGCAGACTCTCGACCGAGTCGTGGTCACGCGGATCGAGGGGCGATTGGAAGCGCGCCGTTCCGACTGGACCGCCGGTTTCCCACATCGTCACCGGGACGATCAGCGCGTCAGTCGAGTTGGCGGTCCGCGCCACACCGTGGGCGGTGTAGACGGTGCGTCCGAGGATGTCGGTGCGGGTGGGGCCGGGCAGGTCGAAGGCGAGCGCGAGGATCTCGCCCCGGCCGAGGAGGTCACGGATGTGGGGAAAGGAACCGACCGCGTTGAACACCTCGCCTCCGCGGGCGGTGTTGATCAGGTGCTGGCGGTCGTGGCGCCCGTGGTAATCGGGTCCCGGCGTGTCGAGGAAGTAATGATCGGCGACCGCAACGTGGAGCGCGACGCCCTGTGCACGCAGCGCCGAGAAGGTGGCGATGAACCAGCCGTGGTGATTGAAGCTGAGGATGACCCCGCGGCCCTCAGCCTGGGCGGCTCGCAGCGTCTCGACGCCGTCGAGCGGGATCGAGGTGAGATGGTGGGGGTGCCAGAGCAGCTCGCTGCGCGTCACGCTCCAGTAGCCGAACTCCCTGGCCAGGCGGTCGGCCTCGGCGGCCCTCGGGGACTCGTCGAGCAGGTAGTGCATCGAGCGCTCACACCACTCTCGGTAACCAGGATTGCGCCACCGCAGCGTGTTCACGGCACGGCTGAGGCCGAGGGCTAGCCGCAGCGGGATCGCGCGACGCAGGCGGGTTGAGGTCAGCGCCCGGATCGTCGGTGACGCGGGCGGAAGCGGGGGGACGTCGAGGTCCTGGGGTTTGAATGTCTCGGTCATATGGATCCGGGCCCTGGTTGGCCGAGGCTACTGCGCCGATCTCGGCGTATCGTGGCTCGCCCCGCTGCGGAGCGCTGTTCAGATGACCCTGCTCGCCTATCCCAACGTGTCCGAGGGCCGCGACACCGACGCGATCGCCCAGATTGCCGCCGCGTTCGGCGATGCACTGATCGACGCCCACTCCGACCCCGACCATCACCGCACCGCGTTCACGCTCGCCGGCGAGCCGGGCGAGTTGGCTGTCGCGGTCGCACGGGGGGCGGCCGCCGCGGTGGAGCTGATCACGATCGACACCCACGATGGGGTCCACCCGCGCGTCGGTGCGCTCGACGTCGCCCCGATCGTCTTTCTGGATGAAGCCGACCGCGGCGCGGCCTGCGCGGAGGCGCTGGTGCTCGCCGACCGGCTGGCCGCCGGTCCCGGGCTGCCGGTGTTCCTCTACGGGCTGCTCGCCGGAGGGCGCAGCCGGGCGTCGTTGCGCCGCGGCGGCCCTGCCGAGCTGGCTCGGCGGATCGCGGCTGGGGAGCTGGCGCCGGACTTTGGCCCGGCGGCGCTGCACCCGACGGCCGGGGCGGTGCTTGTCGCCGCTCGCCCCCCGCTGGTGGCGTTCAACGTCGAGCTCGCCGCACCCGCCGGCCTCGACGCGGCGCGCGGAATCGCTGCGCTGATCCGCGAGGGTGGGCCGGAGGGGATGCCCGGCCTCCGCGCCATCGGACTGTGGCTGGAGCACGCCGGGCGCGCTCAGGTGTCGACCAACATCGAGGATCACCGGGCGACCTCGCCGGCCGATGTCGTCGCCGCCGTCGCGCGGCACGCCGCCGTGTCCGGCGCCGAGCTCGTCGGGCTGGCACCCGAGGACGCGTTCGCCGGTTTCCCGCCTGAGGTGACCCTGCGCGGCTATGCGACGATCGAGGAGTCCCTGCGAGGCCACTCCCGCAGGTAAGCTCTTACTCTGATGGCACAGACCAAGCGCAAGCGCCGGACCAAGCACCGCGGCAACGCCGCCGGCACGGTCGAGGTCCGGGGCCGCACCGGGCGCCCGCTGAGCCCCGATGAGCGCAAGAAGCAGAGCCGCGAGCAGGCGCGCCTGGCTCGCCTCAACAAGCCGCCGACCTGGCGGAGTGCCGTCAACAAGGCGATGCTCGCGGCGGGCTTCATGTTCGTCTTCCTGCTGATCACCAACCACTTCCGCATCCTGCCGGCGGTGATCGTCGCGCTGCTGTCGATGGCGCTGTACGTCCCGTCGGGCTACTACCTGGACTCCTACATGTACCGCCGCCGGATGCGCAAGCAGGCACAGGAGCGGGGCCGATGATCGACGCCCGCATGCTCACCGTCGGCCCGGTCCAGGAGAACACCTACATCGTCCGCGCGCAGGGGTCTGACCGGGCGGTCATCATCGATCCCGGCGACGAGGCCGAGCGAATCCTCGAGACCGTCGCTCAGCAGCAGATCACCACCGTCGAGGCGATCCTGCTCACCCACACCCACTTCGACCACGTCGGCGCCGTCGCCGCGGTCGCTCGCGCCACCGGGGCACCGGTCTACTGCCCGGAGCTCGAGACCCAGGTGCTCGCCGACATCAACAGCTACGTGCGCTGGCCCGGCTTTGGCCCGTTTGAGAGCTACGACGCCGATCACACCGTCAAGGGCGGAGAGACGCTCGAGCTTGCCGGGCTGTCGTTCGAGATGTCGTTCGTCCCCGGCCACAGTCCCGGTCACGTCGCCTATGCGCTGCGTGACCACGACGTGATCTTCTCCGGTGATGTGCTGTTCCAGGGCTCGGTCGGGCGCGTGGATCTGCCCGGCGGGGACTGGCCGACGCTGTTGGCCTCGATCGAAATGCTGCTCGGCACCTATCCCGCCGAGATGACCGTGTATCCCGGTCACATGGGTTCGACCACCCTCGGCGCCGAGCGCGACACGAATCCGTTCCTGCGCGAGCTCGCGCAGCA
>JBAWFG010000360.1:0-2163 GCA_049591655.1 Solirubrobacteraceae bacterium | reverse complement strand
CGGCGGCGGCGCTGCCGCCGCGCGCGGGCGTGTACGTCTCGTGGGAGACGAACATCAGCTCGGGAGCGATCTCCTCACGCCGCACGCCTCGCTTCTCAGCCCGGCTGACGACACCCTCCATCACCTGGCCGATGTGCTCGACATCGAGCCGCGTGCCGTGGAAGGCGCTGTTGGCGGTTGCGGTGGCGAGCACCTCACAAATCGGCGTGATCGCGCGCTCCCGGGCCGCGGCGGCGCTCTCTATCACCAGCGCAGCCGCACCCATGCCGAGCAGCATCCCGTGCCGGCGCCGGTCAAACGGCAGCGCCGCCTCCTCGACGACGTCATCGGTGGCCGCCGCGCCGGAGGCGAGGAAGCCCGAGCCGATCCACGGCAGCAGCTGCTCGGAGGTCACGTCATCGGCGGCCACCACGATCACGCGGCGACAACGCCCGGCGCGGATCCAGTCGTCGGCCAGCGCGAAGGCCTGGGTCGTGCTGGCACAGGCGGAGTTGATCTGGGTGTTCGGACCGCGGGCGCAGATCAGCTCGGCGAACTGGGAGTGGCCCATCGGCAGCACCCGGAACAGGAAGCGCCGGTCAAACTCATACGGCTGCGCGGCGACCTCCAGCTCCAGCTCGTGGATATGGCGTTGCACCTCCGCGGGGCCGATTCCGCCGCCGTTCTCGGCGGTCAGGCGCGCGTGGATCTCACGCAGCCGGTCGAGCGCCTCGTGCCGGGAACGGTCAGCCCAGAAGTGGTTGAGCTCGTCGGTGAGGTCATTGCCGCCCGGGAACGCCGAGGCGAAGATGACCCCGGTGTCGTCACGCAGCGCGTCGGGCAGCACCCAGCGGTCGGGGAGCTGCGACCCGGTGGTCGTCGTCCGGTAGCGCAGCACGAGCGGAATCCCCGCGTCGCGCAGCGCGTCGATCCCGGCGCCGATCGCCAATTGCGTTTCGCGGCCCAGCGCCGCCACCCGCTCGGCCGGCACGCCGAACTCCTCGGCCAGTTCGAGCGCGCCCGCGCGCGCGGCCAGCTTGATCACGTCGCCCTCGCGGTCGATCGCCTCAAACGCGGCACCGCCGTCCTCGCCCTTGACCAGGCGCGTGATGTGGTGGGTGAGGATCTCGTGGCGCAGGTGCGACGGGATCACGTCAATCAGCTGCTGGCCGTGGAGGATGTGCGCGACGTTGGCGTCGTCGAACATCTGAGGCACGCCGGGCAGCCCGAGCGCGGCGCCGGTGACCACGACCGGCTCAGAAATGGTGGGCCGTTCGGGAGCGATCTCGGCGCCCTCGTCGACCAGCGCGCGGCCGCGCTCGATCACGTCAGCGAACATCCGGCCGAGCTCCCGGTAGGTGTCGTCGTCGGTCGGAGCGGATCGGGAGGTGGTGGGGATTGGGGTGGGCATGGCAGACACCTCCGGTGCGGGCGTCGGCTGCGCCGCCGGCTCGGCGCGTCCGATGCCGAGTCCCGCGGCGTACAGCCCGCACAGCGCATGGTTGAACGACGTCAGGTCGCCGAGCTTGGGATGGTTGGTGTAGAGGCTCACCGAGTCATCGCCGAGCACGTCGGCGGCAAACCCCCACAGCGCCCGCTTGGGCCCGACCTCGACGAACACCCGCGCGCCCGCGTCATGCAGCGTGTGCAGCCCGGTGACGAACTGAACCGGCGAGGCGACCTGGCGCCCCAGCAGCTCGACGATCTGCTCCGGGGCATCGGGGCCCATCGGATAGAAGCTTCCGTCGACGTTGGCCACGACCGGGATCTGCGGCGGCGCGAGTGTGAGCCCGCTCAGCATCGCACGCAGCGGCTCCGCGACGGCGGCGACGATCTCGGTGTGAAACGCATGGCTGACCGGCAGCAGCATCGCGTCATGCCCGCGCTCGGCGAGCTTGGCGATCGCGGATTGCACGGCGGTGGTCGCGCCGCCGAGCACCAGCTGGCTGGTCGAGTTGACGTTGGCCACGACGACATAGCCGTCGACCTCGGCCAGCACCTCCTCGACCTCTGGCAGCGGCGCCGAGACGGCTGCCATCGCCCCGGGATCGCCGACGCGCAGGCTCGCCATCGAACTGCCACGCGCGCTCACCGCCACCAGCGAGTCCGCGAACGACATCACGCCCGCCGCCACGAGCGCCCCGTACTCGCCGAGGCTGTGGCCGATGACGAAATCAGGCGTGA
>JBAWFG010000359.1:0-15308 GCA_049591655.1 Solirubrobacteraceae bacterium | reverse complement strand
CATCCCACCCCCGGACCGCCCACTCCCACCCCGGCTACGCGTTCGCGCCCTACATCGACATGACCGGGGACCCGGTACCCGACCTCGCCGCCGTCTCCCGGGCCAGCGGAGCGAAACAGATGTCGCTGGGGTTCGTGATCGCCCCCAGCCCGAACCGGTGCGCGCCGACCTGGTCGGGCTATGTCGCCGATCCGGCGTGGGGCCCGTACGCGTACCAATCAGCCGATGTCGCCGGCCTGCGCGCCGCCGGCGGAGCGCCGGTGATCTCGTTCGGCGGTGAGGACGGCACCGAGCTGGCGCATGCGTGCACGGCCCCCGGCGCGCTGGTTGCGGCCTATGGGAGTGTGATCGACGCCTACGCGCCGACGCGCGTGGTGCGGCTCGACTTCGACGTCGAGGGCGCGGCGCTCGGCGACACCGCCGCCAACGCCCGCCGCGCCGAGGTGGTCGCCTATCTGCAACGAGCGCTGGCCGCCGTCCATCGCCGGCTGGTGGTCAGCTTCACGTTGCCTGCCGAGCCCACCGGCCTGCCGCTCAGCTCCGTAGCCGTGATCGCCAACGCGATCGCCCACCACGTGCGGATCGCCTACGTCAACCTGATGACGATGGACTTCGGCTCCCAGCTGGCGCCCCATCCCGCCGGGCGGATGGCCGCCTACTCGATCGACGCGGCCCTCAACACCGTCCGGCAGCTCGCCGCGCTGTTCCCCCACCGCTCCCCGGCGGCGATCACGCGGATGATCGGGCTGACGCCGATGATCGGCGTCAACGATGACCGCACCGAGGTGTTCACGCTCGCCGATGCACGCCGGCTCGCCGCCTACGCACGCCGGGCGCGGCTGGGGATGCTCAGCATGTGGCAGCTCGAGCGCGACCTCCCCTGCGGCTGGCCCGAGCGCTACGCGCAGACCTCCTGCTCCGGCGTGGCCCAGCGACCGTTTCAGTTCGCGCAGGCGCTCGCCGGCTGAGCGCCGGACCCGGCGCCGTCCAGCACGGCGCGGTAGTCCTCCCACGTGTCAACGTCACGCGGGATGGGGCCCGGCACGGGAACGTCGATGACCGACTCGGCGTGGCGGTCCAGCAGCTTCCACACGCCCCGGTCACCATGCAGCATGGCGAGCTGGCCGAACATCGAACGGTCAAACGCCAGCGGGTGGCCGCGGCCGTCGTCATACCCGCAGGCGGCCAGTGCCGCCCCACCGCGCCCGGTCCGCAGGGCCTCCACCGTGCCGGCCGTCACCCCCGGCTGGTCGCCGAGCATCAGCACGAGCAGTTCGCAGCGGGTGTCGACGGCGCCCAGCGCGGCGGCGATCGACGACGAGCAGCCTTCGCCGAACGCGTCGTTCTCCACCACCTGGACCCCGGAGAGGTTGACCCCGGCCCGCACGTCGCCGACCGCGCCCCCCAGAACGCAGAGCAGCTGATCGAACGCGCACGTCCGGGCGGTATCCAGAACGTGACCGAGCAGCGTCCCGTCTCCGTAGCGCAACAACTGCTTGGGGGTGCCCAGCCGGCGTGACCCGCCGGCGGCAAGTACGAGCCCGGTGGTGAACGGCTCAGGAGACGGCATGCTCGGCGGCGTATGCGTCACGGCACCCGTCGCAGCAGAAATACACATCCTCTCCGCCCGCACGCAGGTGGGGTGCGGACGCAACCGCCGCCACCTTCATCCCGCACACGGGGTCGATCGCGACCGCCACCGCCGAGGCCACCGTCGCCTGGGCGACACCGGCTTGCGGCCGGCCGGGCACCGGGTCGGCATAGCGCAGCGCGACCATCTCAGCAAGCACCGAGATCGCGATCTCCGGCGGCGTCCGCGCACCGATGTCCAGCCCCGCCGGGGTGTGCAGCTGCGCGGCGAGCTCCGGAGCGACGTCAAGCGACCCGCGGACCGCCTCGCCTCGCCGGCGGCTGGCGATCAGCGCCACGTATGGCACCCCCGCGCCAAGCGCGGCCGCCAGCACCTCCTCCTCGGCGTTGCCGTGGGAGGAGACGATCACCGCGGCGGCGCTCTGCACCGCGCCGACCGCGCCGCTCTCGCCCGCCAGGCAGTCATAGCCGGCGGCAAGCGCGAGCGTGGTGATCGCCTGGGCGATCGGCGAGTCGCCGACCACGATGATCCGCGCCGGGGGCACATGCGGTTCCAGGAAGATCTCCATTGAACCTCCGCTCAGACAGGGGTTGTGCTCGATCACGGCCCCGTCGGGGTTCTCGATAGCGCCGGCCTCACCGCCCGCATCGCTGCCGCCGTCACCGTCGCCGGGGACGAGGCGCAGCAGCAGCGGCTCTCCGGTCTCCAGCGCCCGCAGCCCGTGCAGACGCACCGAGGACTCGGCGCACACCCCGCCGACGAATCCATGCAACGTCCCGTCGGCCTCGACGAGGGCGGCGTCACCGGGGCGAACGCTCGTCGGCCGCCGTACGTGCACGACCGTCGCCACCACAAAGGGTCGGCGCTGCTCTCGCAACCGCTCGACGCGGTCGGCCAGATCACCGTGGATCATCGCCTGCTCTCCTCACCCCATAGCTTGCCACACCGCGGACCCCGCCCCGGCCTGCGCCGCCCCATCTCAACCGCCGGCGCGGGGCCGGCGGGCGGCCTGGACCGAGAGTTCGGCGGCGATGTTGACCGTGCCGCAGCCGGCGCAGCGGACCCGGACGCGCCGGGTCATGTACTGCGGGTCCATACCGGCGGCCAGCACGCCCCCGCACGATGCGCAGACATAGTCGTACTCCCCGTTGCCGCGGAACACGGGGCGCTCGGGGTGCTCCTGCACCGCGATCCCGCCGTCGACGGGCACCTCGCCCGACTGCACCTCGCGCATCCGCCGGACCGTCATCGGTTCACGCCGCCGCCGCGAACTTCTCAGTGAAGTCCTTGATGAGCGCGTCGAGCACGGTCGAGACCATTCCCTCGCCCATCGATGCCGCCTTGCCCGAGATCTGAGCGGCGGTATGCAGCGTCCCGCCGCCGTCGGCGAGCGTGAACGTCACGTCCGCGTTGGCGTGCCCCGAGCCGCCGACTTCACGCGATTTGACCCGCAGGAGCGCGCGGTGGGCGGAGTCGTCGTGCTCGATCACGCTGACGGTCCCGGTGAACTTCATCGACATCGCCCCCATCTTGACCTTGATCTCGGCCTTGACCGAATCATCGGAGGTCTTCTCCGTCACGCTGCCGCCCTGCACACACGGCACGAGCCGCTCCAGATCGAGCACCAGGCTCCAGCTGTCGTCGACGGAGTTGCTGATGGTGATCGGGTGGTCGAGCTCAACCATGTTCTGGCGTCCTTTCGCAGGTATGTTCTGGAGCACTGCTGAGTGGTGAGAGAGGGAGAGATCGACCCATGGCAATACAGACGGGCACGTATGAACTGGGACCGCAGGACGGACAACTCGCGATTCGCACCGGCAAGGGCGGCGCCGCATCCAAGGCGGGCCACAACCTCCTGATCGCCGTCGGCCGCTGGGGAGCCACCGTCACGTTCGCCGAGGACCTCGCCCAGAGCGTGCTGGAACTGACCGTCGACTCCACCTCGTTTGAGGTGCTCGACGGCACCGGCGGGATGAAGTCGCTCGACGACGGTGACAAGGCGGGGATCGCGCAGACGATCAACCAGGAGGTCCTCAAGGGCACGCCGATCTCGTTTCGCTCGACGGCAGTCCGCTCCGATGGCGATGACCGCCTGCACGTCACCGGCGACCTGGAACTGTTCAACGGGATCAATCCGGTCGCGTTCGACCTGGTCATCACCGGCGACGGCCGATTGACGGGGAGCACCACGCTCAAGCAGACCGGATGGGGCATGAAGCCGTACTCGGCGCTGTTCGGGACGCTCAAGGTCGCCGACGAGGTCGGAGTCGAGATCGACGCCGCGCTCCGGCCCGCGGAGTGATCCGGCGCCCGCTGCATCAGTCGCGATAGACGGTCTGGGCGTCAAGGCCGCCCTCGACCCCGGGGGGCAGGACGCCGGTGCCATGCGCGTACATCGCCAGCTCGGCGATCGTCCGCTCCCCCTCGTGACCATCGGCGGAGAACGCCCCGTCGGACCACTGCAGTGCATCCGCCGGAGCGTCAAGCGAGACGCCGGCGAGCAGGCGGGCCTTGGTCAGGATCTTGGCGGTCGTCGCGGTGATCGCCGGCGCGGTTCCCGGAGACGGGTTGGTGTTGAACCCGTGCCCGGTGCCGAATCGGTCCAGATCGGCGGGGACGACCTTGACATCGAGCGGCGGGACACCGAGCTCATCGGCAACCTGGCGCGCGTAGGCGGGCTCGTTGCCGTCTGACTCGGTGGTGAGACTGAGCACCATCTTGCCGGTCGGATGAATGCGCAGGAACACCGCGCGATATGCCTCATCGGCCATTTATCGGCCCTCCTTCTGGGTCGGCTCCGGGTTCGTCTGATCGTTGGCGTGGCGCTGGCGCTCCTGGTGGGCGGTCAGCGCGTTGTGCCCCTCCAGATCGCAGAAGCTCGGCTGCGGGCCGCCGAGCACATGCGGCGGGACCGCGGGGCGCTCACAGCCGGGGTAGATGCAGATCTTCGCCGGGCGCTCGCTCATCGGCCGGTCCCCCAGCCGGGAGTTGTTCGCCCGCGGCTGGGCCCGTAGCCGCTCGGCATCGCCACCGAACTGCCGGCGACCGGGGTCGCGCTCGCCCACGCCTCCGGTTCGGGCTCAGCCGGCTGGGGGGCGTCTGCGGACGTGAGATCCCGGCGGCCGGACACGTCGGCGGCGATCGCGGTCACGACCTCGTCAAGCGCAGCGAGGCTGTGGCCGCTGACGAGCTCGTCGCAGAACGGCAGCGCCGCCGCCATCCCTCCGGTGCGGGGCGAGAATCCCGCGGCGGCGACCCGCGGATTGACCCACACGATGCGATGGGCGAGGCGTGACAGGCGTTCCATCTCCCGCGCCAACTGGACCGGGTCGCCCCGCTCCCAGCCGTCGGACAGGATCACGACGACCGCGCCGCGGGCCATCCCCCGCCGGCCGTGGCGATCGTTGAACGTCTTGAGCGCGCCGCCGATCCGCGTCCCCCCGGACCAGTCGGGCGCGGTCGCGGCGGCCCGCGCGATCGCCCGCTCAGGACGCTGGGAGTGCAGGGCGCGGGTCAGCCGGGTCAGCCGGGTGGCGAACGTGAACGCCTCGGCGCGCGCCCCCGACCCCGCCGCACAGGTGAGGAACTGCAGGTAGGCCCGGGCATAGGGCTCCATCGAGCCCGAGATGTCGCACAGCAGGACGAGCCGCCGGCGCTCGATCCGCCGGCGCCGTCGGGCCAGGATCAGCGGCTCGCCGCCGGTGCGCAGGCTGCCGCGCAGGGTTCGCCGCAGGTCGACGCGGTCGCCGCGCCGCCAGCGCTCGGTGCGCCGGGTGCGCCGCAGCGGCGTCTCGAGCGATAGGCGGGCCATCAGCCGGTACAGGCGGGCGAGCTCGCCGGGCTCGAGCGCATCGAAGTGCTTGGCGCGCAGGACCTCCTCGTCGGAGGCCAGGGTGGGCACCGGGAGCTCACGCTCAGACCCGGGGTCCCGGCCCGACGGCGCGGCCGCCGGCGCCGCCCCGCGCAACGACTCGACGTCGACCCCGGATTCGGGCGGCCGTCGGCCGCCGGCCTCAGGGGCCGTGTCCTCCGGTTCGGCCGGGTACACGTCGGCAAGCGACGGGGCAGCCGGCCCGGACCCACGCCCGAAGACCTCGGCAAAGACGGCGTCGAACAGCCGGACCTGGCCGGGGTCAGACACGAGCACCGCCCGGGCGGTCCAGTACAGCCGACTCCGGGACACGGGCGCGGTGACTGTGAGCGCCGCCGCGAACCGGGCAGCGCGCTCAGCGCCGACCGGCACCCCGGCGTCATGCAGGCGCGCACCGAACGCGCCGGCCAGCCGCGGCAGGTCGAGCTCGATCGTCTCCACGCCGAAGTCGGGCATCAACCGACGAGCCTGCCCAATCCCTCTGCATGGACCAACTCCTGGTCCTCGCGGTACTTGAGGACCGAGCCGAGCGTCCGCGCCATCGCGCTCTCATCGAGCTCGCTGATCCCCAGCAGCGACAGCGCCGCCAGCCAGTCGATCGCCTCGGCGATCCCGGGCGGCTTCTGCACGTCGGAGTCCCGCATCCGGCTGACCGCGTCAGCGACCTGCACCGCGAGCGTCCGGGAGGCGGCGGGGACGCGCCGGCGGATGATTTCGACCTCCCGTTGAGATCCGGGGTAGTCGATCCAGTGATACAGGCAGCGGCGCTTGACCGCGTCGTGGAGGTCGCGGGTGCGGTTGGACGTGAGCACGATCGCCGGCGGGCAGCGAGCGTGGATCGTCCCGATCTCCGGGATCGTCACCGCCGCCTCCGCCAGCAGCTCCAGCAGGAAGGCCTCGAAATCGTCGTCGGCCCGGTCGATCTCGTCGATCAGCAGGACCGCGGGCCGCGGGCCGGGATGCTGCAGGGCACGCAGGACGGGCCGGGCGACGAGGTAGTCCCGGCTGAACAGGTCCGTCTCGCCGATCTCGGCGCCGCGCGCCTCGGCGAGGCGGATCGCCAGCAACTGGCGGGGATAGTTCCACTCATACAGGGCTTCGGCGGCATCGATGCCGTCATAGCACTGCAGTCGCACCAGCGGTGTGTCGAGCACCGCGGCCAGCGCCTTGGCCGCCTCGGTCTTGCCGACGCCGGCTTCACCCTCCAGCAGCAGCGGCTGAGGGAGGCCGAGGCTGAGGAACATCGACGTTGCCAGCCCCTCATCGGCGAGGTAGTCGACCCCGGCCAAGCGCCGGGCCAGCGTCTCGACGTCTGAAACGAGGTGGCCGATCTCCCGCGCAACCTCCCCAGGCTCGGCCCCGCCGGCGCTCATTGCGGGGGCTCGGGGCGGCCCTGCATCGCCGCCCACACGCGCGCCGGGGTGCATGGCATGTCGATATGCCCGACGCCGTGGGTCTGATGCAGCGCGTCGATGACGGCGTTGACGATCGCCGGCGGCGAGCCGACGTTGGGGGACTCCCCCACGCCCTTGGCCCCGATCGGATGATGAGGACAGGGGGTCACCGTCTGACCCAACTCGAAGTCCGGGCACTCGAGCGCGGTCGGGATCAGGTAATCCATGAACGACGAGTTCAGGCAGTTGCCCTCTGCGTCGAACGTGATCACCTCCATCAGCGCGATTCCGATCCCCTCGGCGAGGCCGCCGTGGATCTGGCCATCGACGATCATCGGGTTGATCCGCACCCCGCAGTCATCGACGGCGATGAACCGGCGCACCGTCACCTGCGCGGTGTCGGGATCGATGTCGACCACGGCGATGTAGGCGCCGTAGGGGTAGGTGAGGTTGGGTGGGTCATAGATGACCTGGGCGTCGAGGCCGCCCTCCATCCCCTCGGGCATCGGCTCGCCGCTATATGCCCGTGCGGCGATCTCCTCGATCATCGCCCCCTTCTCGGGGTCACCCTTGACATACCAGCGGCCCTTCTCCCAGGCGAGGTCCTCCGGACGGGTCTCGAGCATCGTCGCGGCGATCAGCCGGGCCTTGTCACGCACCTTGCGTGAGACGACCGCCACCGCCGCACCCGAGACGGGCGTCGAGCGCGACCCGTAGGTGCCCAGGCCATAGGGCGTGCGGTCGGTGTCGCCGTGGCGCACCAGGACGTCCTCAGGGGGGATCCCAAGTTCCTCGGCGACGATCTGCGCGAACGTCGTCTCATGGCCCTGACCCTGCGTCTGAGCGCTGATCGACACCATCGCCTTCCCCGACGGATGCACGCGCAGGTCGGCCCCGTCGTTCATCGACATCCCCAGGATGTCCATGTGCTTACGCGGACCGGCCCCGACCCCCTCGGTGAAGAACGCGACACCGATCCCCATGAGTTCTCCGCGGGCGCGCTTCTCGGCCTGCTCCCGCAGCAGATCGTCGTAACCGGCGATCTCCATCGCCACCTTCATCGTCCGCGCGTAGTCCCCGGAGTCATACGTCCAGCCGGTCGTCGTCTCATACGGGAACTGATCGGCGGTGATGAAGCTGCGCATCCGCAGGTCGATCTGGTCGACGCCCATCTCGAGCGCCAGCGCGTTGACCATCCGCTCGACGAGATACACCGCCTCGGTGATCCGGAACGAGCACCGGTAGGCGACGCCGCCGGGGGCCTTATTGGTGTAGACGGCCTTGACCTTGACGTGGGCGGCCTGCAGGTCATAGGAGCCACAACAGATGTGGAAGAACCCAGCCGGGAACTTCGTCGGCTGCGCGGTCGAGTCAAAGGCGCCGTGGTCGGCGATCACATCGACCCGGAGTCCGGTGATCCGCCCGTCCTTGGCGCAGATCTCCGAACGCATGATGTAGTCACGGGCGAAACCGGTCGACATCAGGTTCTCCGACCGGTCCTCGACCCACTTCACCGGCACCCCGGCGACGATCGATCCGGCGATCGCGCACACGTAGCCGGGGTAGACCGGGACCTTGTTGCCAAAGCCGCCCCCGATGTCGTTGCAGCGGATCCGGATCATGTGCTCGGCCAGGCCGGCGACGTGGGCATAGACGGTCCGGTGGACGTTGGGCGCCTGGTTGCCGTTGTAGATGTCGAGCTGCCCGGTCTGCGGGTTGAAGTCGGCGATCATCCCGCACGTCTCCAGCGGCGCCGGGTGGCAGCGCGGATAGATCATGTCGCGCTTGACGATCACGTCGGCCTCGGCGAAGGCACGGTCGGTGGCCGCCTCGTCGCCCGCCTCCCAGGTCGGGCTGGCGACGTTGTCGACCTGGCCCTCCTTGTCGTCGCGGATGATCGGCGCGTCGGGATCAAGGGCCTTGCGGGCGTTGACGATCGCCGGCAGCGGCTCGTACTCGACGTCGATCAGGGGCAGCGCGTCCCGGGCGATGTACTCGTCGGTGGCGATCACGAACGCCACCTCCTGGCCCTGGAAGCGGACCTTGTCGCCGGCGAGCACGGCCTGGGTGTCATACGAGATCGTCGGCATCCAGGCGAGGCCGAGGGTCTCGAGATCCTTGGCGGTGATGACCGCCGCGACGCCCGGGAGCGCGAGCGCGGCCGCGGTGTCGATCGAGACGATCCGGGCATGGGCGTATGGACTGCGCAGGATCGCGCCATGGACCATCCCGGGCAGGCGGATGTCATCCAGGTAGGTGCCCTGGCCGCGAATGAAGCGCGCATCCTCCTTGCGCTTGAGCCGCCCGAAGCCGATCGGGCGTTCCTCACCGGGTCGCGGAAGGTTCTCGGTGACGGCCATCAGCGCACCTCCTGGGGTCGGTTGCCGGCCTCGGCCTCGGCGGCCCAGCGCACGGCGGCGACGATGTTCTTGTAGCCGGTGCAGCGGCAGATGTTGCCGGAGATCGCGGTGCGGATCTCCTGCTCGGACGGGTCGGCGTTGTCGTTGAGCAGCGCCCGCGTCGCCATCAGCATCCCCGGCGTGCAGAACCCGCAGTGCAGCGCGTGCAGCTCGTGAAATCCCTGTTGGATCGGGTCAAGCCGGCCCTCGACCTCCAGCGACTCGACGGTGGAGATCTCATGGCCCTCGCACATCGCCGCCAGCGCCGTGCACGACTTCAGCGGCTTGCCATCCATGAGCACGACGCAGGCGCCGCAGTTGGAGGTGTCACAACCCCAGTGGGTGCCGGTCAGCCCCGGAGTGTCCCGGATGAAGTGCACGAGCAGTTGGCGGGGCTCGACGTCCCGTGAGACCTCGCGCCCGTTGATCGTGATCGTCACCTGCATCGTGTCAGGCCTCCTGTTGCAGAGCGCGGGCGGTCGCCCGACGCAGGGCTCGCTGGGTGAGCACGCCCGCCAGATGGCGCTTGTAGTCGACCGGGCCGCGGCCGTCGGCCGACGGCGAGCAATCCTCGGAAGCGATGTGTCCCGCCTCGGCGAACAGCTCATCCGAGGGGGTCTGGCCGCGCAGCAGTTCCGGGACGCGGGCGGGCACGACCGTCGTCGGGCCCACCGCGCTCAGTGCCAGACCGGCATCGGCGATCGTGCCGCCGTCGATCCACACCGCGGCGGACGCGGCGGCGATCGCCCAGTCCCCGGCCCGGCGCTCCACCTTCTCGTGGGCACTGCCGGCCCCCGGACGCAGTGCCAGCCGGACCTCGGTGACCATCTCGCTGTCACCGACGACGGTCATGTAGGGCCCGAGATGGAAGGCGTGCATGTCGACGACCCGCTCGCCGTCGGGCCCGCGGACGACCACCTGCGCACCGAGCGCCGCACACACCGCGCTGAGGTCCTCGGCGGCATCGGCCTGGCACAGCGACCCGCCGATCGTGCCCCGATTGCGGACCACCGGATCGGCGATCACGCGCTCGGCGTCGGCGAACACCGGGAAGTGGCGGGCGAGCACATCGGACTCCAGCAGATCGACATGGCGGGTCAGCGCGCCGATCCGGACCTCATCAGTCCCGGCCCGGATGTACGACAGCTCGGTGAGGTCGTTGATATCGATGAGGTGCTCGGGCTGGGCGAGGCGGAGCTTCATCATCGGCAGCAGCGAATGGCCGCCGGCGATGATCCGGGCATCACCGTCGTGGGCGACGAGCGACGCGATCGCGCCCTCGACGCTCGTGGCGCGCTCGTATTGGAATGGGGCTGGGGTCTGCACGCCGATCTAGCTCCCTTCGCTGGAATGCGTTGGGGCCGGGGCACCGCCGGCCGCTGGGGCACCGGCCACCGGCATCCGCCGCCGCGGCCCACCGACCTCGGCCGACGGGTCGTACTGCACCGGTGAGTCGTGCCCGATCACCGGCGAGCGGGGCAGCCGCTCGGGCCGCTCGTGACGCACGTCGTCGTACAGGCCGCGCGCAGCGCGGCTGCCATAGGCGGGGTCGCGCAGCGCCGGACCGTTGGGTGATGCGGCGGCGATCGGCGCCTCCCGGCCGAGCCGGGCCAGGGTGAGCGTTCCGCGGGTGTAGACCTCGGAGATCCGGGGCGCGTGAACCTGGCGGCTGTCGGGCACGTCGCGCAACCCGGCGGCTGCCGCTCCCGGGTACAGGCCGTCGATCAGGCCGACGGCATCGGTGAGCCCGGCCTTCTTGACCAGCAGCCCCTCGAGCAGGTCGACGCCGGCGTCAAGCTGCGCGTTGATGTCGCCGACGACCTCCGCCACCGGCGCTGTCTTGTCGACGATCTCACCCACCGCTCCGATCGCCTCGTCGAGACCGGCGGTGATCCGCCGCAGCGCGACGATCGTCGAGACGAGGTAGAACACGGCCGCCGCCACGATCAACAGCACGGCGATGATGAGCACCACACCAGCTGCAGGCATCGTTCACGCCCCTTCCGCGTCGTCGAGGATCACGTCAAGCGAGCCGCCATAGCCGGCGACGACGCCGACGGTGGCGGTTACCTGCTCCCTGGTCGTCAGCAGCAGCGGCACGGCATCGAGGTCGGCCGAGCCCCGCCGGGCCGCCGCGGCGATCCGGTCGATGCTCGGAACGATGGAGTTGGCGGCGTCGAGCACCCGCTTGAGCAGGATGACCACGACCGGCACGACGACGAGCAGCAGGATCGCGTCGCCGATCCATTCCAGGATCATTGCGGCCTCCTCTCGGCAACGACCGCCGCCTTGGCGGCGATCCCCGGAAACGCCGCCACGATCACGTCGAACTGCGCGTTGATCGCCCGGACCGCCGGCTCGAGCGGCCGCAGGTGCTCAGCCTCCACGCCCTCCAGCGCGTCGGCGAGCGTTGCCAGCTTGCCCGAGGCGGACTCCAACCCAGCCCGGATCCGGATCAGCGCCCCGGCCAGGACCGCGATCACGACGAGTGCCAGCAGCACGGTGAGGATCGTCAGGGTGGTGGCGCTCATGACACCACCGTCCCGTAGCCGTCGGTGAGCGCGTTCATGTACCCGTCCTGGACAACGGCTTCCTCCACGATCTGCCCCAGCACCGGCGCTGTCGCCTCCAGTTGGGGGATGTTGGCGGTGTTGGTGGCCACGCGTCCGGCCACGTCGAGCAATGCTCCGGCCGAGCGATCGATGTCGTCGACGGCCCGGATGAGGATCAGCAGCAGGCCGGCGACGGCGAGCGCGGCAACGAGGCCGATAATGAGGGCGATGCCCCACATGCCGTGGTTGGAGATGGCAGCGATGCTCATCGTCCCACCGCCACCTTGCGCAGGGCCCGGGCAGAATGCAGGATGCGCACCCCGGAGTCGTTGATGCGCCCGACTCCGTCGAGCGCGTCGGTCTGCTCACGCACCTTCTCGACTCCGGCCACCGCCGCACTCGCCTGGCCGGCGATGCGGAGGGCCAGGACAACGATGACGACCACGATCACGGCGGCGACGATTCCAACGACGATCCCGAGCACGAGCCCGATCGTCCAGCCGCCCGAAGCACCGATTACGACCGGCATGCACTCCTCCTGACGCGGTGAGGTTCCCTCGAGGTTGCCGGACACGGCGCAGTTGATCGCCGCGGCCGGGAACAGCGTGGAGGCCGTGGGGGCGCAGCAACGGAGCCGGTCGCGGTCAGCGACCGGCGATCTTCACGCGCGTGGACCGGCACGGCTCCCTCTCCCCTGGCGACACGGGAGAGACGCTGCACCGATCCGATGCCATCCAACCCTCTTCTCCACAGGGCCATTCATACTCCTGCGGGGACGGCGGCGCAAGGGGCGCGGATCGGACCGGAGTCGTCGTTCCGCCCCGCTGCGGCGCCACGGGCCGGATGCGACGAAGTCAACCGGATCGTGAGAGAGTTCAGTCCACGGACACCGCTGGAGAGGAGAGGCATGACCGAGACGACGTCGCAATCAGGGGCGAGCACCGCCACCGTGGCCGGTCTGCCGGCATCGGCCGCCGAGCGCTTCGGCGATCGCGTCGCGGCCCGGTATCGGATCGACGGTGAATGGCAGGAGATCTCCTACGCCGACACCGTGGCGGCGATCAACGAGGTGGCGCTCGGCCTGGCCGAGCTCGGAATCGAGCCCGGCGATCGCGTCGGCATCCTCGCCGACACCCGGCTTGAGTGGACCGTGGCCAGTTACGGGATCTCGGCGGCCGGAGGCGTGGTCGTCCCGGTCTACCCCACCAACTCGCCGCGGGAATGCGCGTGGGTGCTGGGCAACTCGGGCGCCACGGCGGTGATCTGCGAGAACGCCGACCAGACCGCCAAGGTGCGGGAGGTCCGCGACGAGCTCCCCGCGCTGGGCCAGGTGATCACGATCGAGTCCGACGCCGGCGACATGACGCTGGCGCAGTTGCGTGAGCGCGGCGCCGGCGGTGATGTCGCCGAGCTCGCCCGGCGCCAGGCGGCGGTCACCCCCGAGGACGCCTACACGATCATCTACACGTCGGGGACGACCGGGCCGCCCAAGGGCGTCGTGCTCACCCACCGCAACGCGATGTCGGTGGGCGAGATGGTCGAGGAGCTGTCGTTCATCCAGCCCGGGGAGACGACGTATCTGTTCCTTCCGCTGGCGCACGCGTTCGCGCTCACCGCGCAGCTCGCGTCCTACGACCAGGGAACGTCGATCGTCTACTACGGCGGGGACACCACGCAGATCCTGCAGGAATTGATCGAGACCCAGCCGACCTACCTGCCGTCGGTCCCGCGGATCTTCGAGAAGCTCTACACCGCGGCCATGAAGCTGCAGGAACAGGGCAGCGATGAGGATCGCGAGCGCTTTGCCCAGGCGATCAAGCTCGGCGTCGAGGTCCGCCGGCGCCGGGAGCGCGGCGAGGAGGTCGG
Source organism: Solirubrobacteraceae bacterium (assembly GCA_049591655.1). Taxonomy (GTDB): domain Bacteria; phylum Actinomycetota; class Thermoleophilia; order Solirubrobacterales; family Solirubrobacteraceae; genus Palsa-465. The sequence continues at coordinate 1,635 of JBAWFG010000359.1, read as the reverse complement.
AGCGGAGATGGCGGCCGCGTTTGACCAGGCCGAGGAGCGGCTCTACTCCCGGGTGCGCGGACTGTTCGGCAACCACATCAACCAGGCGGTCACCGGCGCGGCACCGATCGCGTCCGAGATCCTCGAGTTCTTCTATGCGTGCGGGGTCCCGGTGCTCGAGGGCTGGGGCATGACCGAGACGACCGCCGTGGGGACGGTCTCCACGCTTGACCACATCAAGTTCGGCACCGTCGGGCGACCCATGCCCGGCGTCGAGATTCGGATCGCCGAGGAGGACGGCGAGATCCTCGTCCGCGGCCCGAATGTGTTCCGCGAGTACTGGGACAACCCCGAGGCGACCGCCGAGACCCTCGTCGACGGCTGGCTGCACACCGGCGATATCGGCTCGCTCGACGACGAGGGCTATCTGTCGATCACCGGCCGCAAGAAGGACATCATCATCACCGCCGGCGGCAAGAACCTCACCCCGTCCAACATCGAGAACGACCTCAAGCAGTCGCGCTTCATCTCCCAGGCGGTGATGCACGGCGACCGGCGCCCCTACCCGGTGGCGCTGATCACGCTCGACCCGGAGGAAATCGTGCCCTGGGCCCAGGAACAGGGCCTGTCGGAGGACATCGGCGAACTGGCCGGCTCAGACCGCGTCCAGGAGCTCGTCCAGACAGAGCTCGACCGGGCCAACGCGCATTACGCGAAGGTCGAGCAGATCAAGAAGTTCACCATCCTCGAACGGGACCTCACGATCGAGGACGGCGAACTGACACCGACGCTCAAGGTCAAACGTGCCGTCGTCAACGAGCGCTACGCCGAGCGCTTCGAGTCGCTGTACTCGTCGTCGTAGCGGAGCCCGGCCGCGCCCTGCTAGATCGGGCGCGGGTTGGGGTCCGGCGGTCCGGGCGGCCCCGGGCTCGGACCGGGGGTGGGCGGCGACGGGTCAGGTCCCGGCCCCGGGGGCACCGGGTCTGGCGCCGGCGGCGCCGGCGGGCCGGGGGACGGGATTCCGGCTGTGGGTGAATCGCCTGTTGAACGCATACCCCCTGCCCTACCCGCCGGGTGGCTGCGTTAGCCGTTTTAGGTGACCGGGTACCGAACGGGTATGCGCATCCTCGTTCTCACCACCGAACCGGTGTCCGCCGCGCAACTGCGTGACGCACTGCCGCCGGGCGCCGATCCGGCCGACGCCGAGGTGATGCTCGTCGCCCCGGCGCTGCACGAAAGCCGGCTCAAGTTCTGGGTATCGGACGCCGACGACGCGATCCAGCGCGCCGACGCGGTGCGCCTGGAGAGCCTCAGGCGTCTCGGCGAGGAGGGAGTGTCGGCGGGTGCCAACACCGGGGAGGCCGACCCCGAGGACGCGATCGAGGACGCCCTGAAGACATTCGCGGCGGACCGGATCCTCATCTTCACCCACGCCGACGCGGACGAGCAGCGCTACCGGGAGGATGTCGATACCGAGGCGCTGGCGCAGCGGTTCGCGATCCCGGTCAGCGAGACACGCGTCTGAGGGCCTCGCCCTCAAACATCCAGTGCCCGGGCCAACGCGAGTGCGTTGGCCGGCGCGTAGCCGTTCCAGTCGTTGTTGAAGTAGACCCAAACCGTCTCTCTGCGGCGCCACTGGGCGATCCGCCGTGCCCA
>JBAWFG010000358.1:0-12375 GCA_049591655.1 Solirubrobacteraceae bacterium | reverse complement strand
CCCCCAGGGCACGCCGGGAGGCGCCGAGGACCCCGTCGATGCCCCGGTGCATCCGCAGCAGCCCCCGCGCGTCGAAGCACACCAGCCCTGGCCGCTCAGGCTCGACCGCCGCCCCGATCGACTCCAGGCGCACGAGCAGCCGCTCCCACAGGTCCGCGACGCCGGCCGGATCCGGCGCGACAAGCGTCAGGCGCGGACACCGGGCCAACGCCTCGCCGAGCCGCATCCCGGGATGTACGCCGAACGCCTCCGCAGCGAGCGACACCTCTCCGATCTGCTGAGTGGCCCCCGGCTCGGGAGCGAGCGCCACCGGGCTCTGCAGCAACTCACCGCGATCACCGACAGCCGTCGTGAGGGCGAAGCGGGGGATGAGCACGCAGACGATCATCGAACATATGTTCGCACCTGGGGCGGATCGATTGCGCCGCCGACGATCGGAGTCGTTTCGTCCGGTCCGTCTTTCACGATGTCGCACCCGTGCCCGAACCTCGCCCCCACACCAATCGCTCTCGGCTGCGTGACTGGCAGCAGCGCGCGATGGCCGCGATGGCCAGCTGGGAGGACGGCCCGTTCCTGATCTCCGCGGCCCCGGGGGCGGGTAAAACGCGCCCCGCGCTCGAGTTCGCCCGGGCGCAGCTGGCCAGCGGAGCCGCCGGAGCGGTCGTTGTCGCCTGTCCGACGGCGCCACTGACCCGGCAGTGGGCCCGGGCCGCCCACGAACTGGGGCTCGACCTCGCCCCCGACTCGGACTCCCCGCGCCCCCCGTCGGGGTTCCACGGCGTGTCGGTCACCTACGCGCGGATCGCCAAGGCGCCGTTGCGGTGGGCGAGCGGGCTCCCCCGGCGGACCCTCGTGATCGCCGACGAGGCCCACCATCTCGGCGAGGAGCTGACCTGGGGAGTGGCGTTCGCCCGGGCGTTTGAGCCGTGCCGGCGCTGGCTGCTGCTGTCCGGCACGCCGTTTCGTTCCGACGCGACCCCCATTCCCGGTGTCAACTACGACACCGACGGGCTCGCCGAACCCGACATCGCCTACAGCTACGCGGACGCCGTCGCCGACACCGTCTGCCGACCGGTCTGCTTCGTCGCCTACGACGGATCGCTGTCGTGGCGCAGCGGTGACGACGTGATCGAGACGAGCTTTGAGACGGTGCTCTCCACCCGGGAGGCGAGCCGCCGGTACCGCACCGCGATCTCCACCGACCTGCCCGACGGGCTGCCCCGGATCCTCGGCGAGGCCCACGCCCGGCTGCAGGCGATCCGCCAGGACGGTCACCGGGATGCCGGCGGCCTGGTGGTCGCCGCCGACTCCGAGCACGCCCGGCGGATCGCCAAGCTGCTGCGGGAGACGACCGGTCGACCACCGCTGGTCGTTCTGCATGCCGAGCAGCGAGCCGCCGCCAAGCTGGCCGCGTTCACGAACTCCACCGACCCCTGGATCGTCGCGGTCAACATGGTCTCCGAGGGGGTCGATATCCCGCGCCTGCGCGTCGGGGTCTACGCGACGGCGGCCAAGACCCCGCTCATCTTCCGCCAGATCGTGGGACGGTTCGTGCGCACGATCCCCGGCCGGCCGATCGAGCCCAGCTGGCTCTACGTGCCCGCCGATCCGGTCCTGCGTGATCACGCGGCGACGATCGAGACCGAGCTGCGCGGCACGCCCCGGCGTGCCGGCCAGGAGGACGAGCTCGGGCTCGATGAGCCGGCGGAGCGCCGTGAGACCCATCGCAGCGAGATGCCCGAATTCGTCCCGCTCAGCGCGGATGTCACCCCGCAGATGAGCCTGTTCGGTACCCCGGAGCCCACCGCGGGCCCGCGGGCGCCGGCCCTCTCCCCGGCCGCCGCCCGATGGGCGGATGCACTGGCGTCACCGCGGGCCGCCGGCGGGCCCCCGGAGCCGGAGGCCGAGCTCGAGGCCCCCCGGGAGATCCCCGCCTTCGAGCGCCGGGCCCAGCTGCGCGACGAGCGCCACCGGCTCGTCTCCGAGGTGCGGCGCCGTGACGGGACCAGCCACCGGGAGGTCAACGCCTGGCTGAACCGCAAGCTCGGGATCACGAGCGTCGAGAAGGCCACCCTGGCCGAGCTCGAGCGTTCGGTCGAGCTGCTCGTCGGCAAGCTCAGCCGCCGCCGCTAGGCGTCCCGGGCACCGCCCGTTGCACCGACGCTCCAACAATTGGACGCCTGTTCCATAGGTCTATATGCTCGCGGCCGGTCTGACGAGAGGAGAGTCGCCGTGCCCCGACCGGGCCACCCATGTGAAGACATTCTCATCGAGCATCGGTCACGATGCGGGCTAGGCCACGCTCCACCCACATCGACAGACCGAGGCGAACGCTGATGGCACCTGACGTGACTGACCTGGCGATCGACGGGATCCGGACGCTGCGTGCGTTCGGCCGGCGCATTCCGTTCGGCGGCGGGATCCTCGCCAGCTCGCTGCAGGATGCCGTGAAGGGACACACCACCCTCATCACCGGCGCATCCTCGGGCATCGGCGAGTCGACCGCGCTTGCCATCGGCAAGGCGCGCGGGACGGTGCTGCTCGTCGCCCGCACCAAGGAGAGGCTCGACGAAGTCGCCGATGAGATCCGAGACCTCGGCGGCACGGCCCATGTCCACCCCTGCGATCTCAGCGACACCGACGACATCGACCGGATGGCTAAGGAGGTGCTCGAGCAGCACGGCCATGTCGACATCCTCGTCAACAACGCCGGCAAGTCGATCCGCCGCTCAATCGACCGCTCCTATGACCGCTTCCACGACTATCAGCGCACCATGGCGCTCAACTACTTCGCCCCCGTCAAGCTGATCCTCGATCTGCTGCCGGTCATGCGCGAGCGGCACGTCGGCCACATCATCAATATCTCGACGATCGGCCTGCAGATCAACACGCCGCGGTTCGCCGCCTATGTCGCCTCCAAGGCGGCCCTTGACGCGTTCAGCCGCTCGGTCGCCCCGGAGATCGTCGGAGATGGCGTGCATATGACGACCGTCTACATGCCGTTGGTACGCACGCCGATGATCGCCCCGACCAAGATCTATGACAAGGTGCCGACGCTGACCCCGGAGCAGGCCGCCGCGATGATCACCGAGGCGATCCGCAAGCGCCCCAAGCGCATGGGCACGGCGCTGGGCAACCTCGGCCAGCTCACGTACGCCATCGCCCCCGGCGCCCAGGACCTCGTCGTCAACCGCGCCTATCAGCTCTTCCCTGAGGACAACAAGCCGGGCGACCGGCGCACCGAGGCCGAACAGCGGGCGTTCGCGCAGGCCACCCGCGGCGTGCACTGGTAGCGGGGCTCAGCTGCGCATGAGGCGGGCGAAGGCGTCGACGCCGACGTTGCCGCCGGACAGCACCACGCCGACCCGGAGCCCCGTGACACCGAGCTTCCCGGCCAGCAGCGCCGCGAACGCGCTGGCCCCGCTGGGCTCCACGACGAGCTTGCAGCGCTCGAACAGGAAGCGCATGGCGGCGACGATCTCCGCGTCGCTGACGGTCACCACCGCGTCGACAGTCGCCTGAATGATCGGCCAGGTCAGCTCGCCGGGCGATGCCGTCTGCTGGCCGTCGGCGATCGTCTGACCGACGGTGACGCGCTCCCGGCGGCCACTGGCCAGTGACCGGGCGGTGTCGTCGGAGGCTTCGGGCTCCACGCCGATGATCCGGGTGCCGGGGGCGAGTGCGGCGCACACGGTGGCACAGCCCGACAGCAGTCCGCCGCCGCCGACCGGCACCGTGATCACATCGAGGCCGTCGACCTCGTCGAGCAACTCGAGCGCCACCGTCCCCTGACCCGCCATCACCAGCGGATCGTCGAAGGGATGCACGAGCCGCAGGCCGCGCCGTGCGGCGAGCTCACGGACGAGCTGCTCGCGGTCATCCACGTAGCGATCGAACGTGATCACCTCCGCGCCGTAGGCCTCGGTCGCCGCGCGCTTGAGCGCGGGGGCGTCGGCGGGCATGAGGATCGTCGCCCGCGTGCCGCACATCCGCGCGGCGAGCGAGATCGCCTGGGCGTGGTTCCCGGAAGAGACCGCGCACACGCCGCGGGTGAGCGTCTCGGCGTCCAGTGAGGACAGAGCGTTGTAGGCACCCCGGAACTTGAACGCTCCGCCGCGCTGGAACGTCTCCGCCTTGAGCGACACGTGAGCACCGAGCCGCTCGTCGAGCGTCGCGGAGCTCAGCACCGGGGTGCGGTGGGCGACACCGTCGATCCGCGCGGCGGCGCGGTGAACGTCGTCAACCGAGATCGCGGCCATCGCCGCCACCCTCACCCTCAGGCGCTGCGGTCGGCGTCCCGGAGCAGGCGACCGACCGAGACCCCGGCGAGATGTTCGCTGCGCAGCCCAGCCAGGAGCTTGCCGAGCATCGGCTGCAGCGCACCGGAATTGCCAACGCTGAACTCCACCACCTCGCCGGGCCGCAGCGCCCTGAGCGCGTCGTCGCTGTTGTTGAGGCGCACGGCGCCCTCGACGAGCCGTCCGCCCGCGCCGTGGACGACGAGCCACTGCCCGATACTGGGTCCGCTCGACGCATACAGGAAGTGGTGGGAGTTCCCGATCATGCCGCGTAGCTGGTGCAGCTCGCCGCGGGCGCCCATCCAGCGCCACAGTCCACCGTCGGGCAACCGCGGCAGCGTCTGGTCATGGAAGGCGATGACGCTCGAGACCCCCGGGGACGGCTTGGCGACGGCGAACGAGGCGTGGATGCCATAGCTCGACAGGACGCTGGCCAAGGCGGGGACCTGGGCGCCCGGAGCGTCGATCAGCACGCCGACCTCCGGATGATCGGTCGCCACCGCGGTGACCGGGCGAATGTGGGCGATGTGAGAGACGAGCGAGTAGGACGCGCCCGTGGTCAGCGTCCAGCCGGCGATCACCAGCAGTGCTGCCACCGAGGCCACGGCCTGCACCGATCGGACCCGCCAAGCCGGCAGGGGCACGATCCGCCGCTCATCGGACATGATCAGCGACGCGGTCGGTGGCCGGCGGGCGAATGACGTGTCGGGCTCAGGGTGCAACTCGAGCGCGTGGGCGATCTTCGGTGCCAGCTCGGCCTCGCTGTGGGCCACCTGGGCGAGCTCGAAGCGCTCCAGCGCGGCGTTGGACACGCGGACGTGGCCGTAGCCGAAGCCGTAGGAGACGACCGGGCAGCCGCGGATCAGCGCCTCGAGCACCGTCAGGCCGGCGCTCGAATGCACGAGCACGTCGGCCGCGGCGAGCACGTCCCCCATCCGGTCGGTGAAACCCATCACCCGCAGGCGGGGCTCGGCGCCAAAGCGTCCGGTGACCTTGGCGCGCAGACGGTCGTTGCGCCCGCACAGACACAGCACCGTCGCGTCCTGGAACTGCTCCAGAGCCACCCGCGTCGCGCCGACGAGGTCTCCGACCCCCCAGCCGCCGCCCGAGACAGCGATCACCTGACCGCTGGCGGGCAGACCGAGCGCGCGGCGGGCGTCCTCACGTGAGCGAGCGGCCAGGAACGCGGACGATGTCGGGGGCTTGGCCCACTGCACGCTGTCAGGCCCGGCGATCGCCTCAACCTCGGCGGCCGACTCCGGGTGAGTGATGAAGTGCATGTCGATGCCTGGATGGGCCCAGAACTGCAGGCCGGCGAGATCGGTGATCGACGAGTAGCAGGGCACATCGAGCACGCCCTTGCGGCGCAGTTCCCCGAGCACGGCGGTGACCCCGGGATACGTGGAGACGATCACGTCGGGGTCGTGAGCCCGGATCAGCCGCATCAGTCCGCGACGACCGAAGAAGGTCAGCAGCCGGCGTGACAGCCATCGCGTCGGCCCGAAGTTCATGAACAGCTTGTATTGGAGGTCGAACAGCCACGGGACGAACGTGAACATGAACGCCGAGTTCTCACGCAGGACCTTGGTGAGGATCGGGCCCATGGCCGGGAGTCCGTTGACAATCGAGATGTTGGCGTCGGGATCCTCGTCGCGGAACTCGCGCGCCACCGCGCGGGCGGGAAGGTCGTGCCCCTCGCCGATGTCGGCGGAGATGATCAGCACCTGACGGGGCTTGGCCTCGGCGTCGGGCTCTCCCGCCGGGATAACCGCGTCCTCGTCATCGTGCTTCTTGATCTGCGCCTGCTCATGGCGCCAGTCGATGTAGCGGCGCACGCCCTCAGCGAACGGGGTGGCGGCGGTCCAGCCGAGTTCGGTCCGGGCCCGCTCACCGGAGACGATCTTCGTCCCCAGGTCGCCGGGGCGGGCGGGCGTGTAGACGATCTCGGTGTTGCCGACGATCTCCTGCACAAGCTCGGCGATCTGCCGAATGGTGACGTTCTCGTCGCTGACCAGGTTGTAGACGCGATTGGCGGCCACCTCGTCGAGGCCGGCGGCGACGCCGTCGGCGAGATCCTCGACGTAGACGAAGCGACGCGACTGCATCCCATCGCCCGACAGCGTCAGCGGCTCTCCCTTGAACGCCTTATTGACGAAGGCCGGAATGACCGCCGCCTCGCGCGCCCGGGGGCCGTAGGGAATGCCGAATCGCAGGATCGTGTAGTCGATCCCGTACAGCTCCTGATAGCTCTTGCAGTAGAGCTCGCCGGCGAGCTTGGTGCTCGTGTACAGGTGGCTGGGCGGCGGCAGCAGCGTCTCCTCGGTCACCTCATCGGACTCGGTGTCGGAGTAGACCCAGATCGTCGATGCGTAGACGATGCGCTTGACACCGGCCCGGCGGGCGGCCTCGAGCACGGCCACCGTCCCCCGCGCGTTGACGCGCTCGGCATCCTCGGGCTCGGCATGGACGTCGTTGACGTCCGCAACGGCGGCCAGGTGGGCAACGGCGTCGCAGGAGTGCAACGCACGCTCCAGGGCCTCACGGTCAGTGATCGAGCCGAGGACCGTGTCGACGGGGTCGGCGGGGTCGGTATGCCAGGGCGACGGGCGCAGGTCGTAGATGACCGGCTCGTGCCCGCGGGCACGGAGCTTGTCGACGACGTGGGAGCCGATGAATCCTGAGCCGCCTGTGACGAGAACGCGCATAGATCAGTTGTTCGGTCTGTAATACAGCGGAACGCACGAGTGGTTTCGCGCCACCCAGTCGGAGTTGGGCAGCTCGATCTCGTGACCCATGATCCGGTGACACGGCTCGTCGTAGACGCGGCCGGTTGAGCGCTCCAGCCAGTCGAACACGATGTACTTGTAGAACCCGGACACCATTCCGTCGGGCAGCTCGAGGCGGTTCGGGTGCTGGGGGTCGAGATACTGGCGGGCGGCATCGTTCTTGAAGGCGACGATCTCGGGCAGCCGCTCGATCTGGACCAGCCCGAGTGCCGCGGTGAACTCGCTCATGCGGAAGTTGAGCCCGGGGACCTCGTAGCTGGGCTTGCCGTAGTTGCGGAAGCCACGCGCATGCTCGATGACCTCAGGACGCCGGGAGATGAGCACGCCACCCTCGCCGGTGGAGATCGTCTTGGTGGCGTAGAGCGAGTAGACCCCGGCATCACCCCAGGTGCCGGCCCGGCGATCGTTCCAGCCCGCGCCGTGAGCGTGGGCGCAGTCCTCGATCAGGAAGATGTCGTTCTCGGCGCAGTACCGCGCGATCTGCTCGACCTCGAAGGCGATGTGGCCTCCGATGTGGACCAGGAACGCCGCCCGCGGCTTGTGCTGCTCGGCGGCACGCTGGAAGTCGGCGAACGACATGCACAGGTCGTCGCGGTTGCAGTCGACGAACTGGACCTCGGCCCCCGCGCGAATTGCCGCCAGCGGGGTGGCCATGAAGGTGTTGGACGGGCACAGGACGGTCTCGCCGGCGACGCCGGCGAAGTGCAGCGCGGCGAGCGCCCCGCCCGCCCAGCTGCTCAGTGCCACGGCCGGGGCGCCGTGATAGGCCTCCCAGGCGGCCTCGAAGCGCGCGTTCATGTCGGCCTCGGACCAGCGGTTGGAGTCGAGCACCTCGTCGATGAGCGAGTGCAGCCGGGCACGGTCACGCTGATCGAAGCCGATCGCAAAGCGTGCGAGATCAGGAGCGCCCTGTTGGGAAGCGGAAGCGGAAGCGGTGGTCATAGGTGTGGGGTGCGCGCCGGCGCTGATGTGTGACGATCCAGTTTCGCCGGCCGGCGGCATTCTCAGCGCCTCCTGGCGCTGTCAGCAAGCGTGTCAGACAGGGAGGACGGTATCGAGTTTGCGCCGGTCGAGTTCGGCGAGGATCAGCTCAAGCGCCCTCACGGTCCGCCGGTGCGAGTTCTCAGAGCTGTAAAAATCGGCGTCGTGCAGGAGGATTACGTCGCCGGCGATCACGCCCCGGGTCGCCCGGCGGGTGATCCGGACCGGCGTGGTGAACTTGCGCCAGTCCTTGCCCCACCGCGACCACAGCAGCGGCGCCAGACCCTGCGCGCGGACGGCGCGCAGCCCCGCCGGGCTGTAGATCCCGTACGGCGGCCGGTGCAGGCGCACCGGCCCAGCTCCGGTGGCGTCCTCGATCGCCGCCCGCCCCCGGGCGACGTCGGCGGTGACCGCGCGGGTCGACAGACGCAGCTGGCAGCGGTGCCGGTCGCCGTGAAGCGCCACGACGTGGCCGGCGGCGGCAATCCGGGCCGCCAGCTGGGGTCGCGCGCGGACCTGCTCGCCGATGAGAAAGAAGGTCGCTCGGGCTCCGGCGCTGTCCAGCAGCTCGAGCACGGCCGGAGTGCCCTCGGGATGGGGGCCGTCATCGAAGGTGAGCGCCACGCCGGTGGGGCCCGGGAGCGTCCGGGGAAGCCCCAGACGCGCCGCGGCGTCTCGATTCACAGGAGCCAGCGCATGCCCGATCACCCCCTGATGATCCCCGATCGCCCCGCTGGCCCGCTGCCGTGAGCAGCGCCGACCCTGATCTCGACCGCTGGCTCGCCAACCCCGCGCTCCGGGTCGCCCACCGGCGACAGAGCTCCGCCGAACCGGACGAACTGTGGGAGGCGGCCCGCCAGGTGCGCCTCGCTGACGCGGCGCTGCTCGGGCGGCTGGTTCGCTGGCGGATCCCTGGGCTGGCCCGGGAGGAGCGATTTGACGATCTGTTCCGGGAGCCGCCGTTCGTCGTGCTCGAGGAGGGCGAGCACCTGATCGTCTCGGGCCTGGTGGGGCGGATCTGGACCCTGCGCCGCGATTACCCGGAGCTGGGCTCCCCCGACGAGTTCGCGGCATGGTCACGCGTCGGGACCGCGCGCGTGGTCATCGCCAACTGGGTGGCGCCCGCAGCGGGCGGCCGTCATGCCCTCGCCTCCGAAGCCCGGGTGGAGGCGATCGGCGCCCGTGGCCGCCTCGGGGTCGGCGCGGTGCGCCCGCTCGTGCGCTCATTCGGCCCGCTCGTCGGCAGCGACGGGATCGCCGCGGCCGTACGTCGCGCCGAGCGGGGCGGTTGACGCCAGTTCGTGTCAACTCTGCAGACGTTCACCGTACGCGCAAGGGCGCGCGTCTAACGTGCCCGGGGTGCGCTTCGACGATGAGGTGACGGTGCGCCAGGTCCGCTACGCCAACGAGCAGACCGGATGGGCCGTGCTCGACGCCGCCGGCGCCGACGGAACCCCGGTAGCGCTCGTCGGGCCGCTCGTGCACCTCGAGGCCGGAGAGCGCGCGCGGGTGCGCGGCGAATGGGTCACCGACAGCCGCTACGGACCCCAGGTCAAGGTCGCCGAGGCCCAGCCGCTGGCCCCCTCGGACCCGGAGACGCTGACCGTCTACCTGCGCCGCGTGCGCCACATCGGCGCCCGACGGGCGGCCGATCTGGTGTCACGCTACGGGGCCGGGAGCGTCCTGGACGTCATCGACAGCGACCCGCCGGCCGCGTTTGCCGCGGTGGGTCTGGGCGCCGGGCGCGCACAGGAGGCGGCGCAGTCCTGGCAGGGGCTGCGGGTCACCCGCCGGCTGCACCTGCTGCTGGCGCCCCATGGGCTCGCGTACCTGGCGGCCCGCATCCACGAGCACTACGGCCCCGGCGCGCACGAGCAGATCAGCCGTGATCCGTATGAGCTGACAAGCCTGTTCGGGGTCGGATTTCAGATCGCCGACCGGATCGCGCGGGCCTCCGATCCCCCGCCGGCGGTGGCGATGCGCCGGCGTGCAGCGGTGATGCACACGATCGCGGAGGCCGAGCGCAGCGGGTCCAGCTGCCTGCCGCGCGCCACCCTGGAAGCCGACGCCGCAGCGCTGCTGGCCGGCGAGCTCGACTCCGAGACGGTGCCCGGGCTCGTCTCCGACGGCCATCTTGTCGCCGAGGACGATTGGATCTACCGGACCGCCACCGCCGCACTGGAGTCAGAGCTCGCCGGCCGCGTCGACGAGCTGATCTGCGCCGATCCCAGCCCGCGCTTCGCCGCCGATACGCCACGACGCGCCGCCACCGACGCGGGCGAGCTGACCGCCGAGCAGCAGACGGCGCTCGCGGCGTCATTCGCACACCGCCTGTCGGTCATCACCGGTGGCCCGGGCACCGGCAAGACCGCGTCGATCCGCACGATCGCCGCCCAGGCGAATCAGCGCGGGGCGCGGGTGCTGCTCGTCGCCCCGACCGGCCGGGCGGCGGTCCGGATGACCGAGGCCAGCGGGCTGCGCGCCAAGACCGTTCACTCAGCGCTTGGCTGGATCCCGGGCGAGGGTCCGACTCATGACGCCCAGGATCCGCTCGCCTGCGACCTGCTGATCGTCGATGAGACCTCGATGGCCAACCTCGAGCTGCTGGTGACGCTCCTGCGCGCCGTCGGCGGCCGCACCCACGTGGTGCTGGTCGGAGACGCCGACCAGCTCGCCCCGGTCGGAGCGGGCAAGCCATTTGCCGAACTCGTATCCGCCGAGCGGGTGCCCGTCACCCGCCTCACCCACATCTTCCGCCAGGCGGCCGACAGCATGATCGTCCAGGGCGCCCACGCGATCCGACGCGGCGAGGCGCCCCGGTTCGCCGCCGAGCCCGAGATGCGGCGTGACCTGTTCCTGATCGAGCGCAGCTCGCCGCGAGCGGCGCTGGACGAGATCGTTTCGCTCGTCGCTCGTCGCCTGCCGGCCCATTACGGCGTCGACCCGGTCCGCGACATCCAGGTGTTCGCCCCCGTCTACCGGGGGGAGCTGGGAATCGACGCCCTCAACCGGGAGCTGCGGGCGGCGCTCAATCCCGACGGGCGCCCGGTCCGCGGCGGCCGGCTGCGGATCGGTGACAAGCTGATGATGACCGGGCGCAACCTGCACGAGATGGGGCTGATGAACGGCACGATCCTGCGTCTGCTCGACGAGGTCTCCGGCGACGACGGTGATGAGGATGCCGACGCGGCGGCGCTCATCCTCGGCGCCGACGACGCCGTGTTCCGGCTACCGCCCGAGGACGCAGATCGGCTCGCCCCCGCTTACGCCTGCTCGGTGCACCGCGGGCAGGGGATCGAACTGCCGGTGGCGGTGATCGTCGCCCACCCGGCGGCAGGGGCGTTCTTCCTGCGGCGCGAGATGCTCTACACCGCCGTCACCCGAGCGCGGCTCGCCACCGTGATCGTCGGCACGCGGGATGTGATCGCCCGGGCCGCGCGGACGCCGGACACCGCCCGGCGCCACGGTCGCCTGGCGCACCGCCTGGCGCGGGCGGTTCAGGAGGCTCAGGCGACAAACGCCCAGCTGGCGAACTGAAGCGTGTAAAAGACGAGCAGGGTTGCTCCGAGGCCCACCAGCGGCCACACCAGCCGCCGCCGCGCCGCCCAACCCCCGGCGGCCATCCAGAGCGGGAACATCGTCAGCGCGAAGCGATCGAACGACCACAGTGGCTGCCCGATGGCAGGGCTGGACAGCGTCACGAGCAGCATGGCGCCGGCGAGCACGCCGTACTGCAGCGGAAGGCGGCGCAGGCACGAGATGAAGGCGGCGATGCAGATCACCAGCACCGCCAGCAGCACGATGCTCTCGTCCCCGGGCGCCAGCGGGCCGCCGCGCTGCGGTGCGTACAGCGGGGCGCCGGCGATGATGCTCCCCACCCCACGACCGGCCGAGAGCACGGCGGCGACGATCGCCGCCAGCGGGCCGACCGTCACCCGCTGCCAGTGTGTCTGCGCGGTGAACGGCGACAGCCACGGATACCCCCGGGCGGCAAGCAGGCCGAGGTAGGCCAGCAGCGTGACCGGAAGCGCCAGCACGCCGAGTAGCCCCCGGTCCGGCCGTCCGTGGGCCCGTAGGCGGCCGACCACGAGGCCGAACGCGAGCAGGATGCCGACCGGACGCGTCAGCGTCGCCAGCGCCCCCAGCGCACAGGCGAGCACGAAGCGCCCGCGCTGGGCCGCCAGCATTGAGCCGACCGCGAGCGCCAGGAACAGCGACTCGGTGTAGACCGCGGTGAAGAAGAATGACAGCGGGGCGAACGCCAGCAGCAGGACGGTGGCGGTCGCCGCGCGGCGACCGAGGTGGTGCTC
>JBAWFG010000357.1:0-3882 GCA_049591655.1 Solirubrobacteraceae bacterium | reverse complement strand
CAGCCCGGCCAGCTCACCGGATGCCGCAACCGCCGCCTCCCCCGTCGCGCCGGCGACCTCACCGGCGGCGAACACGCCCTCGGGGAGCGCGGCGAGCGCGAAGTGCCCGCGCTGCGCGTCATACGATGACTGCCCGCCGGCCTGCAGCAGCAGTGACGTGGCCGGGATCGTCCCGCCGGAGACGACGACCAGGTCACAGTCAAAGCGATGGCTGTCCCCGCCGCCGAGCGGCGCGATCACCGCCGACTCCACGCCTTTGCGCCCCCGGGCCTCGATCACCGTGTGGCCGCAGAACACCGGGATCCCCGCGCGACGCAGCGCGCGGACGCGCTCACCGGCGTCCGGCCGCAGGTCGGCGACGGCGGCGATCTGCACCCCGGCGTCGCGCAGCGCGACCGCGGCGTCAAGGCCGCGGTCCGAGGTGGTGGCGATCACCGCGCGGTGTCCCGGGCTGACCGCGTACAGAGAGACGAGTCGCCGCGCACCGCCGGCGAGCATCACGCCGGGCAGGTCGTTACCGGCGAACACCAGCGGCTGCTCGATCGCCCCGGTGGCGAACACGTGCGCGCGGGCGCGGATCTGGTGCAGCGTGTCGCCGCACCACACCGGGACCATGCCGTCGAAGTAGCCGAGCGCCGCGCCCCGCTCCAGGATCTCGACCCCGGCCGCGCGGGCCCGACCGACGAGCTCAGCGAGTGCCGCCGGGGTGCCCTGCACGAGCTGGTTGCCACCGGGGGCCGGACCTTCGTCGGCGAGCACGACGTCGGCGCCCAGGCCGGCCGCGGCGATCGCGGCGTGCAGGCCGGCCAGTCCCCCGCCGGTGACGAGCACGTCGGCGTGACGGCGGCGGTACTCGGTGCGCCATTCGCGCTCCGGCTGGGAGGCCCGCAGCCGGCCGAGGCCGGCGGCGTTGCGCAGGACCTTCTCATACAGCGGCCACAGCTTCCGGGGCCGCATGAACGTCTTGTAGTAGAAGCCCGGCGGGGTGAACGGACCGCCGACGAGGTCGGTGGCGCGCATCGCGTCGAACTCCAGCGACGGCCGCGCATTGACGTGGGTGACGATGATCCCGTCCCGGGCAGGCTCGGTGCACGCCCGCGCTCCGGGAGCGCCGTCGACGGCGCAGATGCAATTGGGGCACTGGCCGGCGACGCACATCAGCCCCCGGCGGCGGTGGTACTTGAACGAGCGGCTGAACGTCCGCTGGCCGGCGGCGTACAGCGCCGAGCCGATCGTGTCGCCCTCATACCCCTCGACCGGATGGCCGTCGAAGGTGAAGCTGATCCGGCGCCCGCGCGCGATTCGCTCACCGGGCTGGGGGGCGAGCCGGCTCATGGCAGCTCGGTCAGCAGCACGTCGTTGGTGGTCGTGTCACGCTCGGCGACAAACCAGGCGCGGCAACCGGAGCGGTGAAACCACCACTCGCGCTGGACGCCGGCGACGTTGCGGCGAAAGTAGTTGTAGGTGTTGAGCTCACGGAAGCTCGGGGCCTGGCGCGGTCGGGCGGAGACCTCGCCTCCAAACGCGAAGTCGGTCACCTCACGCACCCCGCAGTTGGGGCACTGAAGCAGGAACGACATAACGCTGACGCTATGCCCGGCGCTTGATTCTGTCCAATATCGAATTACGATTGATTGATTTGATTATCGAATCAGGGGAATCGCTGCGCGATTCCCTGGCGAGATTGCCCAGAGGGCAATCTCGTGGCCCGCACGACTCGCCCGCCATCGCTTCGCTGTGGAACTTCGTCAACTTCGTTACTTCGTCGCCGTCGCCGAGGAGCTGCACTTCCGGCGCGCTGCCGCCCGGCTGCACATCTCCCAACCGCCGCTCAGTCAGCAGATCGCCGCGCTCGAGGAGGAGCTCGGCTGCCGGCTCCTGGAGCGCACCCGCCGCCACGTCGCGCTGACCGCGGCCGGCGAGGTGTTCCTCCGTGACGCTCGGGCGACGCTCGCCGAGCTCGACGTGGCGGTCTCGACCGCACGGGCGATCGATGCCGGGCTGGCCGGCGTGCTGCGGGTCGGCTTCGTCGGCTCGGCGCTGCTGTCAACGGTGCCCGACGCCGTCCAGCGCTTCCGCCGGGCGCGCCCCGGCGTCGAGGTCGAACTGCGGGAGCGCTCGACCGTCGAGGCGTTGCGGGCGCTGAGCACCGGCGCGATCGACGTCGGGCTGGTCCGCCCGCCGATCGAGTCCGACGCGTCGCTGCACACCGAGGTGGTGCGCCGCGAGCGCACGATCGCCGCGCTGCCGGCCGGGCATCCGCTGACCGCGCTGCGCCGGGTGCCGCTGCGCCGGCTGGCGGGCGAGCCGCTGGTGCTGTTCCCCCGTCGCCAGGCGCCGGGGTTTCACGACCTGCTCGTCGGCCGGCTGGCCGCGACCGGCGCCTCGCCCCGGGTCGTGCAGTACGCGCCGGAGATGCTGACGATCATCGGACTGGTCGCCGCCGGGATCGGCGTCTCGCTCGTGCCGGCGTCGCTCTCACACCTCGCGCTGCCGGGCGTCGCCTATCGGCCGCTGAGCGGAGCGCCGGACGCCGACCTGGTGGCGGTGACCCGCGCGCACGAGTCCTCCCCGCTGGCGGCGGCGTTTGTGGCCGAGGCTAAGCTCGCGCCATGACTGAGATCCCCGCCCCACTCAATCCGCCCGAGCGCCTGCTGTGTGGCCCGGGCCCGTGCAACGTCTCCCCCGCCGCCCTGGCCGCGATGCAGCGGCCGCTGCTCGGACACATGGATCCCGATCTCGCCGAGATCCTCACCGAGGTCGTCGCACTGCTGCGCGTCGCCTACCAGGCCGACGGCGGCCTCGTGCTGCCCCTGCAGGCCACCGGGACCTCCGGGATGGAGGCCGGCCTGGATCATCTGCTGGAGCCCGGCGATACGGTCATCGTCGGCGTCAACGGCTTCTTCGGGCGGCGGATCGTCGCGATCGCTGAGCGGCTCGGCGCCCAGGTCGTTCGGGTCGATGCCGACTGGGGCGCACACGTGCCCAACGACCGGCTGCTCGCCGCGCTTTCAGAGCATCCCGATGCCCGGCTGATGTGCGTCGTGCACGCCGAGACCTCGACTGGCGTGCTGCACCCGCTCGCCGAACTCGGCGCGGCGCTGGCCGATCGCGACACGCTGCTGATGGCCGATTGCGTCACCTCGCTGGGCGGCGTCGAGCTGCGCTTTGACGAGTGGGGGATCGACTTCGCCTACTCGTGCTCACAGAAGTGCGTCGGCGCGCCTCCGGGGATGTCCCCGGTGGCGGTGTCCGATCGCGCGCTTGAGCGGATCGAGGCCCGCACCCATCCGGTCAGTTACGCGATGGACCTGCGGCTGCTGCGCGACTACTGGGTGACCCGCCCGGCGGCCTATCACCACACCGCCCCGGTGTTGCACATCTACGCGCTGCACGCGGCGCTGCGCGAGGTTGTGACCGAGGGCCTGCCGGCCCGCTGGGAGCGCCACCGCTCCGCCGGTGATCGGCTGCAGGACGCCCTGCGCGAGCGCGGCCTGGACCTGCTCGCCGAGCCCGAGTACCAGCTCCCCCAGCTGACCGCGGTCCGCGTTCCCGAGGGCGTCGACGCCAAGCGGGTGCAGACCGCGCTGCTGCGTGAGCATGGGATCGAGATCGGCGGCGGGCTCGGCCCGTCGGCGCCGGCGATGTGGCGCCTGGGTCTGATGGGCGTCAACGCCACCCCCGAGGTCGCCGACCGTCTGCTCGGCGCGTTTGACGCGGTGCTCGCCGACGAGCCCGCGTTCGCCTGACGCGCGCCTGACGGGTTGTCGGCCGCTCCCGGGGCTCGCCTGCCCCTGGCGCACCTCGCGCCCGGCGGCCGCGGCGTCCCCGAGCGCCCCCGGCACCCCCCCAAACGTGGAAAAGCCGCGGGCCCCGCGGGGT
>JBAWFG010000356.1:0-14694 GCA_049591655.1 Solirubrobacteraceae bacterium | reverse complement strand
TCGTCTGCCACCGAAACGCGCGCTCGGGCCAACGCGCCGTAGTAGGCGCGAAAGATCAGGCTCGAGCCATCGATCAGCAACCACCCGCAGGCCATCCGCGCGCCATTCTGCCGCGGTCTGCGGGTTCCCGCTCGCCGCCGCCGAGCTTGTCGCCGACGGCGAGATCGAGGTCGCCCAGCGCGGGGTCGGTGCGTCGGGAACGCTCAGTCGGTGTGGGGGGTGGCTGCGGCCACGACGGTCTGCAGCGCCTGGCGGAGTCGCTCTGCTTCCTGCGGGGCGAGTGACGCGAGCAGCGCTGCCTCGGCGCGCTCGGTCGCTGCAGTGGCCCGCCGGACGGTGTCGCGGCCGGTATCGGTGAGCTCGACGACATTGCGCCGCCGGTCCTCAGGGTCGGGATGACGAGATACGAGGCCCTTGCTCTCCAGCGCGTCGATGCGCGCAACCATCGACGTCCGGTCGATGCCGAGCCGATGCGCCGCGTTCTGTTGGGAGGCAGGCTCGTGGCTGGCGATGACGAGCAGGATGCCGAGCTCACGCGGGTCGATGCCAAACGGCGCCAGCGCCTCCGTATTGAGCTTTTCCATCTGCCGTTCAGCGTGTTTGAACAGGTATCCCAGGCGCCGGCTCACCACCGGGCCGGGGTCGCTGTCGATGGACATGCCGAGAGCCTATCGCTACGCTGATCGTCAGCAGTACTGATGATCAGTTAGGCGGACGAAAACGAGAGGCACATGATCTTGATCACCGGAGGGCTGGGATTCATCGGCTCCCACACCGTGCAGGCACTGCTCGACGCAGGTGAGAAATGCGTGCTCGTCCAGCGCAGCCACACCGAGGTGCCGGCGGGCCGCTTCGACGCGCCAGTCGCGCTCGAGCAGGCCGACGCCACCGATCTTGAGGCGCTGCTCGCGGTCGGCCGGCGACACCGGATCACCGGGATCGTTCACCTCGCCGGATCGATGCCCTGGCCGCCGAGTTCTGAGCCGCCGGTCCAGGCAGCCCGCCGGTCGCTGGGCAGCCTGTTCAACATCATCCAGGCCGCCCAGGAGTGGGGCGTTGAGCGCGTCGCGCTGGCGAGCACGATCGGCGTATACGGCGGCGCCAAGGATCCGTTCGAAGGCCCGCTCACCGAGGACCTGCCGCTGTCGATGACCGCGCCGCACCTCATCCCCACGTTCAAGAAGGTCAGTGAGCTGCTCGGCGGCCACCTGGCGAACGTCACCGGAATCGAGGTCGTCAACCTCCGCATCTCCGGGACCTGGGGACCGCTCGGGCACAGCCCTGATCCGTTCTTCCCCGCCCCTCAACTCATCCACGCTGCCGCCCACGGCCGCGCTCCGGACCTCTCCGGCGTCAGCGGCAGGATGCACGCCGAGGACTCTCTCGACCTCTGCTACGTCAAGGACACCGGCCGAGCAATCGCGTTGCTGCAACTTGCCGACCGGCTCAACCACCGCACATACAACGTCGCCTCCGGCCACGCCACGACCAACGCCGAGGTCGCTGCGGCGATCCGGCAGGCCGTCCCTGATGCCCAGGTCGACCTCCCGAGCGGTGGCGACGCGCGGCAGGCGTGGCTCGACATCACCCGGTTGCGCGAGGACACCGGCTATGAGCCGGTTTGGACCATCGAGCGAGCCGCCGCCGACTACATCGCCTGGCTGCGGTCAGGTAACGAGCGATGAGAGTGCCGGCAGCGGACCGCTGCTGATCACTCTCGTCTGTCACATCCCCTCGCGCCCAGGGGTCATCGTGGTATGACCCGAAGCGCGGAGGGATGTGACATGGACGAGCGGGAATGGCTGGCGGAACGCTTCGAGGAGCACCGAACGCATCTGCGCGCGGTGGCCTACCGGATGCTCGGCTCGCTCAGCGAGGCCGACGACGCCGTCCAGGAGGGGTGGCTGCGGTTGAATCGCTCGAACGCGGGCGAGATCGAGAATCTCGGCGGCTGGCTGACGACGGTCGTCGCGCGCGTATCGCTGAACATGCTGCGATCACGTGCCACCCGCCGCGAGGAGCCGCTCGGGGGCCACATGCCCGATCCGATCGTCGATCCAGCCGACGGCACCGATCCCGAGCACGAGGCGCTGCTGGCCGATTCGGTGGGGCTGGCGTTGCTGATCGTGCTCGAGACGCTGTCGCCTGCGGAGCGGCTGGCGCTGGTCCTGCACGACATGTTCGGTGTCCCCTTTGACGAGATCGCGCCGATCGTCGAGCGTTCGCCCGAGGCGGCGCGTCAGCTCGCCAGTCGTGCCCGGCGACGGGTGCAGGGCGAGCGCGCCGTGCCCGACCCCGACCTGGGCCGCCAGCGCGCGGTTGTCGACGCCTTCCTCGCGGCAGCCCGTGAGGGCGATTTCGACGCGCTCGTCGCCGTGCTTGACCCCGATGTGGTGCTGCGCGGCGACTTCGGGGGCGGCATGACGCACGAGGTGCGCGGCGCCGAGGCCGTCGCGAGCCAGGCCAAGGCCTATTCGCGATTGGATCTCGTCATCCACCCCGCGCTGGTCAACGGCGCCGTCGGAACGGTGACGACCCGCGACGGTCGCCCGTTCTCGGTCGGCGCGGTCACGGTGCGCGACGGAAAGATCGTCGAAATGGACTTCCTGGCCGACCCGGAACGTCTCGCCCAGCTCGATCTGACAGTGCTGGACGGCTGACGCGGACTCGCGCCGCGGGGCCGGTCACATCGACACGTCGCTGCGTGTCATTCCAGTAGAGCCGCCGTTTACGGCACACCACAACCCCGAAGGGGGCGACGACATGCAGGCACGAATCAAGAACCCGGCACTGACCGTCCCGGGCGCGCTTGAGGCCCTTAAGAACCTCAGCGCGTCGGCGACCACCGCCGGCATCCCCGAGACAACGCTCTATCTGGTGCACCTGCGCGCCAGCCAGATCAACGGTTGCAGCGTGTGTGTGGACATCCACTCCCGGGAACTCGAGGCCGCCGGCGAGAGCAGCGCGCGCGTCCTCACCGTCGCCGCGTGGCGCGAGACGCCGTATTTCAGCGACGCCGAGCGGGCCGCGCTGGCGCTCGCAGAGGCCGCCACCCGCGTCGCCGACCGCCCCGACCCGGTGTCGGACGAGGTGTGGGATGAGGCGGCGCGCCACTACAGCGAACCGCAACTGGCTGCGCTCGTGGTCTCGATCGCGGCGATCAACGCGTTCAACCGCCTGAATGCGAGCACCCGGCAGATGACCGGCGAATGGGTCGCTCAGTTCGTCCAGACGGCCGTCGCCGCCTGAGCATCGAGCAGCTGCCGATAATCAGCGAGACGCCCGAGCCCCGCCGTCACCGGCGCAGAACCTCGGTCAACCGGGCGCCTCGCTGGTAGGTTGCGCCAATCACGAGCTACCAGGGCCAACACGAGAAGTCGCGCGTCGCCAAGGCGCTGCAGGCGGTCGCCAGGTCGCGGGTCGGCGGCTGGCTGTTCATCAACGTGTTCCCGGCCATCGACCGCTGGCTGATCCCCCGGACGGGTGGGCGGCTGAAGGTGGCACTTGGCCAGCCGATCCTGTTGTTGCACACGCGTGGCGCAAAGTCAGGCCAGCCGCGAATCACCCCGCTGCTCTACACCCCGCTCGACGGCGGCTTCATCGTGGTGGCATCCAAGGCTGGGGCCGCTCATAACCCCGCCTGGTATTACAACCTCCGCGCTCACCCCGACGCGACCAAGGTCGAGGTGGACGGGCAGCTCGTGACCGTGCGTCCGCGCGTCGTGGAGGAGCCCGAGCGAAGCGAGCTCTGGCGGCGCGTGAACGACAACTACAACGGCTATGAGACGTACGCGCAGCGCGCCGGTGGGCGGGTCATCCCGCTCGTACTCCTTGAGGTCGTCTGAGCGGGCTGGTCCGTTGGTTACCGGGTATCGCAAACCCCGGGCCTAGCCCGCAGTGAGCCTGAGGATGCCGTACACCAGCAGGGCAATGCCGATCACCGCGGCCAGCGGCCCGACGAGCAGAGGCCAGCGCGTGAACATCCAGTCGAGAACCGGCCGCAGCGCGCCCTCGGCGCGGTCGCCCATCACCAGGCATACGATCGCGATCCCGAACAGCGGCAGCGTGTAGACGACGCAGTAGAGGAACAGCAGCCACACCTTCCCCGGGTCCGAGGCGCTGGAGCCGACGATCATCGCGATCGCCGCAAAGTAGGGAAAGGCCGTCAGCAGCTCGATCCCGGCGATGCCCGCGCCGAGCAAGATGGGCGATCCGTGGGACCGCTCCTCACCATCGCTCGTCGGCCCGGAAGTGCCGAGCGCCCGCCGCCGCACCCAGATGACGATGCCCCCGATGAGCAGGAGCAGTCCCGCGGCCAGAAACAGCGCGTACTTTGTCGTTGCGCCGGGCTTGGGGACCACCGACAGGATGAAGTCGCCCAGTCCGAGTGCGAGCGCCACGCCGACGAGGAACGTGACGGTCCACGCTGACAGGGCGAATGACATCGTGCGTCGCCCCGGATGCGGGCCCGCGGCGAGGAAGACCTCGGCGGCGATCAGGGAGGGGTTGAGGCTGTCGGGCAGCGCTATCGCGATAACGGCGAGGGCCAGGCTCAGCACGGGTCAATCCGACGCATCAGTGGGTCCGCACGGCAATCATGTCCTGCGGAGGGCCGCCGGCTCTCATCCGTTTCGGGCGATGACCCAAGCAGGGGTTGCCCGTACGGTCTGCTGGCTGTGGAGGCTCTGGGTCTCGATCTCGCACTGATGGTCTTTGCGCACACCGAAGGCGCGGAGCGCGCCTACTCCGACGCGCCCGCGGAGGTGGCGGGGGTCCCGTGGGCGCGGGAGATCGCGTTCGTCGAGCACCACGGGCATGATCGGATCGTCGTGCGCGGAGAGTTCGCGGGCCGATATGTGGACGCCGACGATGAGCAGGACTTCATCGGGCGCAAGACCGTCGAGGGCGCGTTGACGGGGGCCGTCGCCGGGGTCGTGTTCGGACCGGCGGGACTTGCGGCCGGAATGGTCGCGGGCGGAGTGGCGGGGGGAGTCGCCGAGGAGCGGTCGGGACCGCAACTGCGCAGCGCGTTCTTTGACGAGGTCCGCGCCGACGTCCCCGAGGGTTCCTCAGCGATTGTCCTGCTGGCTGCGCCCGACCACGTCGACGCGATGGTCAGCGCGCTCGAACCTCAGGGTGGGCGCCTGGTGCGCCGCCGGCTCAGCGCGGAGACCGCCGCGGCCCTGGAGTCAGCGGTCGCCGATAGTCCGCTCGCGGCCCCGCCGCCCGACAGCAACTAATCCGAGTCGCCCGCCAACAGCGCGTCCAGCGTGCGGCCGCTCTCCACCGACTCCGGGCGTTCGGCGGCGATGTCCGATCCCGGTCGGGCGTGGTCGTCGCGGCGCTTGATCAGCAGCCACTGGGGCTTGTCCCCGCCCCGGGTCCGCTGCAGCGCAAAGCCGCCGCGTAGCTTCTCGCCGTGGAGCACGAACACGGCGTGGCCGCGGTCAAGCGCCTCCGGCCACGGGACCCGGCCGCCCTGTTCATAGCTGCCGCGGTCCCAGATGATCACGCCGCCACCGCCCGTCGGGCCCTCGAAGTCGTTGTGTGACATTCCGTGGTCCTCCACCTGCAGCGCCATCCGCTTGACCTTGGGGTCAAGCGATGGGCCCTTGGGAACCGCCCATGACCGCATGACCCCGTCGACCTCGAGGCGGACGTCGAAGTGGTGGGCGGTCGCCTGGTGCTCCTGGACGACGAATACGCCGGCCGGAACGCCGCGGATGGCGAACTGCTCGTGGCCCTCGACCCGGAGCGGACGCTCGGAAACTGAGGCGGGGGCCGCCACCGGCAGCGATGCGATGAGTTCCTCCACCGCCGAGGGGTCGCCCTCGGCGTGGATACACAGCGTGCCGTCCTCCATCAGCCGCACCCAGCCGCGCAGCCCGAGCCGATCCCCCTCCGAACGCACCTCCTCACGCAGCACGGGATCAGAGACGTCTCCGGTGATCGAGATCCGTCTCGCGGCGGCGGCGCTCACACCTCGATTATGGCTCCCGCCCAGCGGCGCGCCTGGGCGGCGTCCTTCACGTCCGCGTCAACTGGGGTCGAGCCGGATCCCGTGGCGGCGCAGAGCGCGGCGCCCGGCCGCGGTGAGTTCCATGCGCCGCGGCTCTGCGGAAGGGACGAGCCAGTCGCGCTCACACAGCGCGCCGGCGAGCTGTGCCCCGAGCTCACCGCCGAGGTGAGGGCGTCCGGCCAGGCTGTCCATGCAGGCGTAGGCGAGCATCCGTCGTGGCGGCACCGCCGGCACCGCCACGCCGAGCTTGGCGAAGGCGACCTCGGCCGTCGATCCGAGCGTGAGTTCTCCCTCGCCGACGCGAGCCTGCACGGCGCCGGCCTCGACGAGATGGTCCATGAGCGCGACACCCAACCGCCCGGCGAGGTGGTCGTAGCACGTTGCCGCCGCCGGAACCTCACGGCCCGGCTGGAAGGCAGCGCCGCGCAGTCCGTTGAGCATCGAGAAGATCTCTCGTAGGCCGGGCTCTCCGAGTTCGTACACGGCGAGCCGCCCGCGGTGGCTGACCGTCACCAGCCCCGCGTCACGCAGCCGGCGTAGGTGATTGGCCAGCTGGGTGGGGGAAACGCCGAGTCGCTGCGCCAGTGCGCTGGCCGAGGCCGGTCCCCGCTCAAGACGTTCCAGCACGGCATAGCGGGTCTCGTCGGCAAGCTCGGCGAGTAGCTGGACACGGGGATCGGATACGGGATGCACGCCCTCCAGTCTACCTCCATGTTTCAGGGAGGCGTGAATGGTGTAGTGAACAATTCACGAACTTATGAAAGGTGGACGTGGATGATCATCCGGCATCTCGGCCTCGATCGCCTTCCGGCGTCGATGCGGCCCTTGGCCTGGGGCGGATGGACTTCGGCGGTCGGCAGCGGGCTGTGGTTCACGATCTGGGCGCTGTTCTTGACCCGGCGTGTGGCCCTCACCGGACCCCAGGCGGGGATCGCGCTGAGCGTCGCCGGCATCGTCGGCTTTCTCAGCCCCACCCCGCTGGGCCGGCTCGCGGACCGGCGCGGACCGCGTGAGGTATACGGGGTGCTGCTGGCCGCCGAGGGCGTTTTTGTCGTCGGATTCCTGTTCTGCCATACGTTCGCCGAGGTGGTGCTCGTCGCGTCTGCGACCGCCGCGTGTGACCAGGGCAAGACCGGTGTGCGGGCTGCGCTGATCGCCCAACTCGCGCCGGAGGAGGATCGCGTCGCCGCGCTGGCCTGCCTGCGGGCCTGCTCCCATGCCGGCGACGCACTCGGTGCCGGTCTGGGTGCGCTCGTGATCGGGCTCGACAGCGGCACGGCGTACGGGGCAGCGATCGTGTTCAACGCCATCAGCTACCTCGCCTATGCGGGTGGGTTGCTGCGCGTGCCCCACGTCCCGCCCTGTGCGATCGCCCCGAGGCGGCTGGGGGTGACCGCGCTGTGTGACCTCCCGTTCGTCACGCTGGCGGCGATCTGCGGCTTCCTGACGCTCTGCTGGGGCCTGATGTCGGCCGGGCTGCCCCTGTGGATCGCCGGGCACACCCACGCCCCGCACGCCCTGGCCGGTGTCATCGTGTTAATCAGCTCGGTGGCGATCGCCGGCCTGCAGGTCAGGTTCTCCCGGGGGGTCGACACCCCGAGCACCGCCGCCACGTCGGCGCGACGATCAGGAGCGAGTCTGTGCGCCTGCTGTGGGCTGGTTGCGCTTGCCGCGGGTCCGGATGGCCTCGGAGCCATCGCACTGTTGCTCGCTGCCGCCGTGCTGCACGTGCTTGGGGAACTGTGGTTTGTCGCCGCCTCGTGGGGGCTCTCGGTGCCGTTCATGCCGCCCGATCGACCTGCCGAATACCAGGGCGTGTTCGCCACCGGTGAGGCACTGGCGATCATGCTCGCGCCAGCGCTGATGACCGCCGTGATCGTGCCCGGCGGAACCGCAGGGTGGCTCGCCCTTGGAGCGGCGTTCGCGCTCATCGGCGCCATGGCACAGCCCGCCGCTCGGTGGACAGTCCGCACCCGCGGGGCGGGTCAGCTCGGCACGCAGTCCAGGGATCAGCCCGAGGGCGCCCCCGGCTAGGTCGTCGCTGGGCTCTCCGTCGCCGCGCGTCGCGCCTCGTCCTGGGCGAAGCGGAGATTGTCCTCCGCGCGCGTGCACTCCCGTTCGAGCTCGCGCAGACGCCCCGGGCTGGTCAGGTGCGGACCGTAGGCCCTTGCCTTGTAGAGGTCATAGCGCTGGCGAGCGAACTGGGCCTGCGCCCGCAGCTCGTCGAGTCGGGCTGCCGTCCTCGCGGCCGGAGGCCGGGTGTTCATCGGCGACTCACGTCTCAGTCGCCGCTTCCCTTGGGCACGTAGTCCAGGATCGATGCCGCCGCGGCACCGGCGGTGGGGGCGTCCTCGCCCGCAATCACCAACAGCCTGAACCCGAGCAGTCCCCGCGGGTCCTCCACAGGGGTCGGCGGTAGCCCACATTCCGGACAGGCGGTGAGGTAGAGAGCAGCGACCGCCGGAAAGCGAACCCGACAGGCGGTGCAGCACAGGTGGGTCATGTAGCGCTCAGGCGCTCGCTGCCGGACTCGAACGCGCGGTGGCGTCCGTGGCCGAAGAGGCGGAGTGCATGCCATTCAGGAGCACGATCGGTGAGGCGGGCAGGCACCGGTGACTGCGGCACGAGCGAATCAACGGGCATCGGACCCCCGGCTGACGACGACATGGTTGCGGTGGCCACGGCCGACCGCCTCTCTGCCCCTCTGACCGATGAAACGCCCGGGAAGCAAGAGGGACCTAAAGCTCGCTGAGCGTCTTTAAAGGCTACACCATCGGCCCCCCCCGGCCGGGGACCACCAGCCGCCAATCGGCCGGCCAGATCAGGCCAGGGCACCGGGCGGCAGCACGTAGCGCCGGGGGGCCACCGAGCTCGCCAGGCCGCTGGTCTCGCCGCGCCCTGGATGCAGCCCCTTGTGCGGCTTGCCAGTGGCGGGCGCGTCGGCCTCGGGCTTGCCGTCGTGGGAGCTGATCCAGGCCAGAATCTCACGGGAATCGGCGCCCTCGGCGACGATCGCCGCCCGTTCGATCACCTGTCCGCCCGACGGGTACGGGCGTGCCAGGCGCGTCACAACGGTTCGGATGTCCTGGTCGTCCATCACTTGACATCGCTCCCCGTGGGGATGGCGACGGGGTGGGATGGCTCGGATACCGGAGCCGGTGGTGTCTGCCACTGGGGCCCGTAGGCGTCGACCATGTAGCGGTCACCGCGCAACCAGGCGCCGGCCCGGCTCCATAGGCTTGGCGGCCCCGCGCGGGCCGGGGTGTGCGCCACTGGTGCGGCGCTGACTTCGGGGACGGACATTGCGCGTACCTCCTGTGAGGTCCCGTGAAACCGCCGGTGCGGTCCGAGGATCTCGTTGCAGAGAGCGGCTCTTCGGCGCTGGGGACGAGACTCTCCGTGAGGTCGCCGTTGATGCTGCGCGCGGCGGTCTGCGCGAATGCTTGGCAGAAGCGTGAAGGACGGCTTGGTGGAGTCGATTCTACGCGGTGGGAATCGATGCCCTGACGCGACATGGTCGTTGCGGCCCACCGATGGCGCGGTAGTTTTCCGTTTCGGTGGCAGCGACGCGACCGACAGCCCCACCCCGCGCCCGTGATCTCGGTATTCCCTGCGACGGGGTGCCCGGGCCCCACAACGCCCTGACCGACGTCGCGGGCATCGAGGTCGGCTACACGACCCTGGTGCGCGGCGAGGGCCCGCTGCGGACCGGCGCCGGCCCGGTTCGCACCGGGGTCACGGCGATCCTGCCCCGTGGCCGCGACGGGGTCGGCGTGTCGTGCGCGGCCGGCTGGTCGTCGCTCAACGGCAACGGTGAGATGACGGGCACGACCTGGATCGAGGAGAGCGGCGCGCTGAGCATGCCTCTCCTGATCACCAACACCCACAGTGTGGGCCCGGTTCACGCGGGCGCGGTCCGCTGGATCGTCGAGCACCACCCCGGGCTGGCGCGGCAATGGCTGCTGCCGGTCGTCGCCGAGACCTGGGACGGTTACCTCAACGACATCAACGGCGGGCACGTCACCGCCGAGCACACGATCGCTGCGATCGAAGCGGCTCGCGCCGGGCCGATCGCCGAGGGCGCGGTCGGCGGCGGCACCGGGATGACCTGTTACGGGTTCAAGGGCGGATCGGGCACCGCCTCCCGGCGCGTCGCGTTCGGCGACCGCCACCACACCGTCGCCGTGTTCGTGCAGGCCAACTTCGGCAGCCGGCGGGAGCTGACGATCGCCGGCGTCCCGGTCGGGCGGGCGCTGGCCGACGACAACCCCGAGGAGGATTCGGGCTGGCTCGCGCCCCCGGGGGCGGGCAGCGTGATCGCCGTCGTCGCCACCGACGCCCCCCTGCTCCCGGGACAATGCAAGGCGCTCACCCGGCGGGTGCCACTCGGCCTGGCTCGCACCGGCACCACCGGCTCACACTTCTCCGGCGACATCTTCCTGGCGTTCTCCACCGCCAACCCCGGCGCGCTGGACAGCGTGCTGCCCGGCGGCGACGCGGATGGCGGCTACGCGACGCTTCAGTTTGTCGCATGGGCGGCGATGGACGGCCTCTACGCGGCGGTCGTCCAGGCGACCGAGGAGGCGGTCCTCAACGCGCTCGTCGCTGCCGGCACGATGGTCGGCGTCGATGGTCGTCGCAGTCCCGCTCTGCCGATCGGGCGCGTAGGCGAGTTGCTCGGTTCGGTCCTCGCGCCGCCGCCGCCGGCCGCCTGACGATCAGAGCGCGCGGCCGGAGCGCGGTCCCTCGCGCTCTAAGCTGACCGTGTGAGCTCGGGCGCCATCGACGAGCGCGACGAGGCCGGGCGCCTCGTCATCCGGCCGGCCCCCACGCCGGCGGCCGACGGCACCCTGATCGCCCTCACGCCCCAGACCGCGGGCTGGAGCTACGTGGGCTTTGAGCTGCTCGCCCTGACACCGGGGGTGAGGGCCGACCGGGACACTGCCGAGCGCGAGGTCTGCGTCGTCGTCATCTCCGGTAGCGCTGACGTGGCCTCCGTGCACGGCGACTGGCCCGGGATCGGTGGCCGCCCCGACCCGTTCGGCGGCCTGCCCGACGCCGCCTACCTTCCACCGGGCACCGCATTTTCGGTCACCGGGACGGGCGACGGCGCGGAGGTCGGGCTGTGCTTTGCCCCGGCCCGCACCGGACGGGCCGCCCGGCTGCTCCCGGCCGGCGGGGTGAGCGAGGAGGTGCGGGGCAGCGGCGGCCAGCAGCGCACCGTACATCCGATTCTCATGGGCCCCGACGATGCCGAGGCGCTGCTGGTCACCGAGACGCTGACCTCGGGCGGGCGGTGGTCGAGCTATCCGCCCCACAAGCACGACCGTGATGCGCTGCCCGAGGAGTCCTACCTGGAGGAGACCTACTACCACCGGATCGACCCTGCCCAGGGATTCGTCGTCCAGCGCGTGTACACCGAGGACCGCTCGCTTGACCAGACGCTCACCGTCGGCGACGGTGAGCTGGTGCTCGTGCCACGGGGCTATCACCCGGTCGGCGTGCCGCCGGGGTACAGCTCGTACTACCTCAACGTCATGGCTGGGCCGACCCGTACCTGGGTCTTTCGCAACGATCCGGACCACGAATGGCTGGTGGCGGCGCCCGCCCCGCCGCCCGATACCGAGAGAGGACCACCATGACCGCCACCGCCACCACGACACTGCGCAACTACATCGCCGGCGCCTGGACGCCGGCCGACGCCTCCGACACGCTCGAGGTCACCAACCCCGCCACCGGGGCGGTGCTCGCCCACGTTCCCCTGTCGACGCGGGGTGAGCTCGACGCGGCGGTCGCCGCCGCACGGGCGGCGCTGCCGGCCTGGCGCGCGGTGTCGACGATCGGCCGCGCCCGCAAGCTGTTTCAGCTTCGGGAGGGCCTGGAGGCGCGCAAGGAGGATCTGGCGCGCTCGGTGACGACCGAGATGGGCAAGACGCTGCCCGACGCGCGCGCCGAGGTGGCGCGCATGATCGAGATGGTGGAGTGTGCGTGCGCGATTCCGACCACGATGCAGGGCCGGATCCTGGAGGACGTCGCTCGCGGCGTCGACTGCGAGACGATCCGCCAGCCGGTTGGAGTGTGCGCCGCGATCGTGCCGTTCAACTTCCCGGCGATGGTTCCGTTCTGGTTTCTGCCGTTCGCGATCGGTTGCGGCAACGCGTTCATTCTGAAGCCCTCCGAGCAGGTGCCGCTGACCCAGCAGATCGCGTTCGAGGTGCTGGACTCCATCGGACTGCCGCCCGGCGTCGTCTCGCTGGTCAACGGCGGCCGGGAGATCGTCGAGGGCATCCTTGATCATCCCGGCATCGACGCCGTGTCGTTCGTGGGCTCAGCACCGGTCGCAAAGCTCGTCTATGAGCGGGCGGCGAAGGCGGGCAAGCGAGTCCAGGCGCTCGGCGGGGCCAAGAACCACATGGTCGTGATGCCCGACGCGGTGATCGACAAGACCGTCGACGGGATCATCGGATCGGCGTTTGGCGCCGCCGGCCAGCGGTGCATGGCCGGCTCGGTCGTGGTCACCGTGGGCGAGGCCCACGACCGGCTGCTGCCGGCGCTGACCGAGAAGACGCGGGCGCTGCGGGTCGGCGACGGGCTCACCGAGACCACCGACGTCGGGCCGGTCGTCTCCTGCGCGGCCCGGGACCGGATCGCTGAGTGGATCGACCGCGGCGTCAGCGACGGCGCGCAGCTCGTCGTCGACGGCCGCGGGCCGGCCGCGGGCGTCGATCCCGAGGGTGCCTACCTCGCCCCCACGATCCTCGACGGGGTCAGCGCGGAGATGGCGATCGCCCAGGAGGAGGTGTTCGGCCCGGTGCTGTGCATCATCAACGCCGCCAGCCTCGACGAGGCCCTGCAGATCGTCAACTCGAGCCGGTTTGGCAACGGGACCTCGATCTTCACCGAGGACGCGGCCGCCGTCCGGCGCTACCGCCACGACGTCGAGGCCGGGATGGTCGGGGTCAACATCGGCGTGGCCGCCCCGGTGGCGTTCTTCCCGTTCTCCGGCTGGAAGGACAGCTTCCTCGGCGACGTGCACGCCCACGGCCCTGACGCAGTCGAGTTCTTCACGCGCAAGAAGACGATCACCAGCCGCTTCTACTCCGACGGCCAGGGGCACGGCGCCTACTTCGTCGAGCAATGACCGGGCCGCTGTATGAGACCTCGCTGACGGCGACCGACTATTGGAACGACTCATGCTCGATCGACGAGCTGACCTACGCGATCGAGCGCGGCGCCGTTGGTGCCACGAGCAACCCGACGATCGTCACCGAGGTGCTCGGCCAGGAGATGGAGCTGTGGCGCGCACGGATCGGCGAGCTGATCGGCGAGCACCCGGCCTGGAGCGAGGACGAGCTGACGTGGGCCGTGATCGAGGAGATGGCGGTCCGTGCCTCACGGCTGCTGCTCGATGTCTTCCAGCGCGAGCAGGGGCGCAAGGGCCGGCTGTCGATCCAGACCGATCCCCGCCTCTACCGCGACCCGCAGCGGCTGACCGCCCAGGCTCGGCACTTCGACTCCCTGGCGCCCAACATGCAGGTCAAGCTCCCCGCCACCCAGGCCGGGATCCAGGCGATCCAGGACGTCACCGCCGCCGGGATCAGCATCAACGCGACGGTGTGCTTCACCGTCCCGCAGGCGATCGCCGTCGCCGAAGCGGTGGAGCGCGGTCTCGATCGCCTGGCCGCCGACGGCGGCAACCCGGAGGCGCTGTCGCCGGTGTGCACGATCATGATGGGGCGCCTCGACGACTGGCTCGGCGTGCTCGTCACCCGGGACGGCATCCTCACCGACCCGGGGGTCGTGCATCACGCGGGGATCGCCTGTGTCAAGCGTGCCCATGCCGTGTTCACGCAACGCGGCTACCGGACGCGGCTGCTCGCCGCCGCCTTCCGCCACCACCGGCACTGGTCGGAGCTGATCGGCGGCGACATCGTGCTGACGATCACCTCGGAATGGCAGCGGCAGTTCAACGGCTCGGACATCGAGGTCGTCGAGCGCTTCGCCGAGCCGGTACCCGCCGATCTGATCGCGGAGCTGTGCCGCGCGTTCCCGGACTTCCGACGGGCGTATGAGCCTGAGGGGATGCGCCCCGATGAGTTCGACAGCTACGGGGCGACCGTGCGAACACTGCGCGGATTCATCGCCTCCTACCACGAACTGGCCGGCATCGTCCGTGATGTGATGCTCCCGGATCCCGACCGTCGCTGACCCCGGCGGCCGGCCGACCGCGACGCCGCGCCTGCGAACATGATTGAGTGCCCGCGGTCAACGAGGAGGAGAAGCTGCTGTGATCGTGGGAGACAACCACCGGCGCCGCGTGTCGGTTGCAATGCTGTCAGGACTGGTCTTCCTCCTCGCCGTGGTCGGCTCCGCGGCCGCGGCAACGACGAGCTTCAGCGCCCACGGGAGCGCCGAGCAGGTCTATGTCACCGGCCTCGCGCCCCACGCGCGCATGTCGCTGCGCACCGCCCGGGGTCACACGGTCGCCATCCAGCACGCCGATTCCCTTGGCGGCCTACTGTTCCGCAATGTCAAGCCGGGCAATGGGTACCGGGTCCGGCTCACCGCCGGCGGAGCGCAGTCAGGACCGCTCACCGTCCTCTCGAACCGTCCGGCGCCACCGAGCACCGCCGGCTATGACCAGACGCTGCCGACGAGTGGTTACGGCTACCTGA
>JBAWFG010000355.1:0-1610 GCA_049591655.1 Solirubrobacteraceae bacterium | reverse complement strand
GGGCGCGATCGCCCCGGCCTCGGCCGGCGCCCAGGCGCCCAAGGCCAAGACCCCCGCCCCGGCGACCAAGCCGTCGGCGCCCGCTCAGTCCGCCGCCACCGTCGCGGCGCCGATGGCCAAGGAGCGGCTGTTCGCCAACCCCAACCGCCCGGCCTCCTTCGCCTCTGGCGGTGACCTGCAGCTGCGCAACAGCGGCCCGCAGATCGCCAACTTCCAGAACTACTTCTCCGACGCCCTGCATCTACAGCGCAACCAGTACACGCTCAAGCCGCTACGCGCGGGAGCGATCGTCGTCGCCGGCACCGTGCTCGGCCGGATCGCCGGGCCGAGCCAGGGCGTCGCGCCGCACGTCTACTTCATGATCCAGCCGGCCGGTAAGAACGCGCCCTACATCGACCCCAAGCCGATCCTCGACGGCTGGAAGCTGCTGGAGGCCACCGCCGTCTACCGGGCCGACGGGGTCGACCCGTTCTTCGGCCCCGGCGCCAAGGACCCGAGCGTCGGCCAGGTGCTGCTCATGTCCAAGGAGCAGCTGACGACCCGCGTGCTCGCCGACCCCCACGTCGCGATCTACGCCTGCGGACGCCGTGACATCGAGGCCGGGCTGATCGACCGTCGCGTCCTGGCGACGATCGAGTTCCTGTCGGCCTCGGGACTGGATCCCGACGTGAGCGGGCTGGAGTGCGGTCACAGCCTCACCGGCTCGACCGGCACCGACGCCGCCGGGGCGACCGGAGCCAGCGTCGACATCGCCAAGCTCAACAACATCCCGGTGACGGGCCACCAGGGACCGGGCTCGATCGTCGACATCGCGATCCGGCGGCTGCTGACCCTCCAGGGCTCGATGCGCCCCGACGAGATCATCAGCACGATGTCCTACAAGGGCCAGACCAACACGCTGGCGCTGCCGGACCACCGCAATCGGCTCCAGATCACCTTCACCCCCGACTACGGGACCAACACCAAGCTGGCCAAGCAGATCCGCAGCATCCTGCAGCCCGGCCAGTGGATCCAGCTCATCAACCGGATCAGCCAGATCCCGGAGCCGGTCGTGCCGATCGCGCCCAGCAAGTACGCGCTCAAAGCGCAGCTGCCCTGATCCGCCCGCCCGCCGGCACGTGAGTGAGCGCCACCGCGCGCCTGTTCGGTTTCGCCCAGCTCGAGTTCCCCTGGCCGTTGGGCCCACCCGACGGCCGCTACCTCGTGCGGGCCCCCGGTGACCCCGACGGGCCACCGTCGCACGTGATCGTGTTCGCCACGCTCGCGGCCTCGCAGCGCCACCTGCTGCCGACCCGTCGCCGCGCTCGCCCGGTGGCGCCCCAGCCCCAGCCGGCGCCGGTGAGCACCGGCCGCGCGACGATCATCGACGTCGGCAGCCCGTTCACTCAAAGCCACGCCGCCGAGGCATGGCTGCAGGACGCTGGTGAGGGTGATCTCGCCGCCCCGCTGGCCCAGCTCAATCGCGCTCTGCACGCGTTCCGGATTGTCACCGCCGACCCCTACCTGCAGCCCGTCGGCCGCGGCCAGGCGCTCACCGCCCGGCTCGGCTACGGCGCCGGCGAGGAGGTCGCCGACGGCCTGTGGACCGCTGCCCGCGAGCTGCCGGCACC
>JBAWFG010000354.1:0-8224 GCA_049591655.1 Solirubrobacteraceae bacterium | reverse complement strand
GCGCGGGCTTGACCCGGTCGCCCCAGCGCGCGCGTTCGCGGAGGCCGTGGCGCACGTCGCGCCCGACACCGAGGTCCGCATCCTCAGGCCTGGTCAGCGGACCGAGCTGTGACCGGGTGTGCCTCAGCCAGTCGGCCCGACCCGGCCGCGCGGGAGATCGAGCTCCCACCCCGGCCGCGGAGAATGAACGCACAGACAACCGCAATCGCCGCACCGATGAGCGGGCCCGCGACGTACACCCAGTACGCAGTCCAATCGCCGCTGACGAGAGCCGGCCCGAATGAGCGGGCAGGATTCATCGACACACCGCTGACCGGCGCCGCCCACAGTCCGGCCAGGGCGATGTAGCCACCGACGCCGAGCGCGCCCATAGCGCCGACGTTCTGAGCCGCCGATGCGGTGCCGAGGATGACGCTGAGCAGCCCACCGGTCAGCGCTATCTCCATCAAGAAGGCCTGCCACGCGTGGTAGCCGGGGCCTGGGAGCGTCGCGCCGAGGTGCTCGACGTTGCCGAACACGGCCAGCAGGAACAGGCACGCCAGGGTGGCACCGAGCAGCTGCATGACGATATAACCGAGCACGCGGTTCCACGGAAAGTCGTCTCGCGCCGCGAACGCCAGAGACACGACAGGATTCAGATGGGCGCCGGAGACGGCACCCATGAACAGGATGATCGCCAGCACCGTCAGTCCGGGCGCCACCACGGCAGCCGCGAGGCTGATCTGGCCCTTGGCGTGCAGAAGGCCGCCCCCGGCGGCGGCGAGCACGAGCAGGAACGTGCCGAGCAACTCCGAGAACAACCGCCGGTATTCAAGGCGCGGGTCGTCCCACTCCGCGCGGGATCCGAACACCATCTTGAGGTGGTGGTGGGCACGTTCGGGCTCACCGGGGACTGCAGGCTCGCCAAGGGGTTGCAGCGTGGTCGGTTCGTGCGGGGTCATGGGATCAACTCCACCAATGGTGTGCGGGAAGTGACTTCAGCGCCTCGACATCGTCGACGCTGAGGGTCACCATGAGCTCGTCGGTGTCGAAGCGGTCGATCGCCGAACCGGGGATCGCCACCGCCCGCCGGCCCCAGAGGTGCCCGTGCTCGATGACGAGGGACGTGATGGTGGCGTCGTCCTCGAGCACAAACCCGATGACGTGCCCAAGATGATGGCCCCCGCGCCCGGTGACCGCACTCGTCCGGCGGATCTCGACGCAGCCCTTCGGGATCCGGTGATAGCTCACGCCGACGTGCTGGTCATAGTCCATCGCCATCCCGGCCCCGAGGATCTCAGGCCCGAGGGTTCCGTAGTCTGTGACCGCGAACATATCCTGGATCCCGGCGTCCCAGTCCGAGCCCCCCTCGATCGACTCTCCCGTCCGCACGTAGGCGGCCTCCTGAACCGGCGCCCGTTCGCAGACCTCGGCGCCGGTGCAGCCGAGGGTTACGCCGGCCGATCCATCCCGGGATCGCGCGGTCTCGATCGGCACCAGACGGGCCCGTTCGTGACGGTCGGCCGGCTTGACGATGATATGCGTCAAGCGACGGGTCCCGGGGTCGATGACGACGTCGTCCAGCTCGCCGAACGCGCCGTCGGTGCAGGTGACTGGCATGTCAAGGTCGATGCGCATGGCTTGCATGCCCCGCGGAGGAGCACCGCCCCATGCTCGACGCCGTGCGGCTCCGGCGCGTCACCCGATGCGGGTGATGGCCGTGTGAAGACGATGTTGGAGCATCGTTCCAACTGCAACCGGGCAAGGACGGCACACATGGCAACCGTGACACATGCGAAAAGCGGGTCAACACGAGCGGAGAGGTCGGGGCCGCCGAGCGCCGTGCCCCATCCGTCGGTCGCCGAGCGGGTGGCGCGCGGCAAGGCGGCGCGGGCCGAGGTGCCGCGAGCGACCCACGCCGTCTTCACGCCGTCGCCGGACCGCCCCGACCCGCTCGAGGTGCTCGAGCGCCAGGCACAGACGCGCGTACCGGAACTGGTGCCGATTCGGTATGGCCGGATGCTCGTCTCGCCGTTCACGTTCTACCGCGGGGCGGCGATGATCATGGCCGGTGACCTGGCCAACACACCCCGCTCGGGCCTCAATGTCCAGTGCTGCGGGGACGCACACCTGTCGAACTTCGGTGTGTTCGCATCCCCCGAGCGCCGGCTCGTCTTCGACCTCAACGATTTTGATGAGACGCTACCCGGACCGTGGGAATGGGACGTCAAGCGCCTGGCGGCGAGCATGCTGATCGCCGCCCGCAACAACGACTACACGGTCAAGGAACAGGACCGGATCGTCCTGGACACGGTCGAGTCCTATCGGACCGCGATCCGCGGCTTTGCCGCCCAGACCAACCTCGATGTGTGGTACGCGCACCTGGAGATGGACGCCCTGATCGCGCAGTTCGGCGACCAGCTGAAGCCGAAGATGATGAAGCGGACCGAGAAGACGCTCGGCAAGGCGCGCACCCGGGACAGCATGTCGGCGTTCTCCAAGCTCACGCATGTTGTCGACGGGGAGGTCCGGATTGTCGATCAATCGCCGCTGATCGTCCCGGTCGATAAGCTCGCGGGCGACGAGCAGCGTGACGAGCTGTACGAGAGTCTGCATGGTCTGCTGCGCGGTTACCGGAGCACGCTCGAGTACGACCGCCGCGTGCTCGTCGAGGGCTTCGAGTTGCAGGACTTCGCTCGCAAGGTCGTCGGCGTCGGCAGCGTGGGGACCCGGGCGTGGATTGCGCTGATGGTCGGCCGCGACGACCAGGACCCGCTGTTCTTGCAGATGAAGGAGGCCGAAGCCTCGGTGTTCGAACCGTACCTTGGCCCGAGCGGCTTTGAGAACCACGGTGAGCGCGTCGTCGTCGGTCAGCGCCTGATGCAGGCGGTCAGCGACATCTTCCTCGGGTGGCTGCACGTCGACAAGGGGCTCGACGGCCAGTCGCGTGACTTCTACGTGCGTCAGCTCAAGGACTGGAAGGGCTCGGCGGAGATCGAGCAGATGGTCCCCAAGGGCGTGGCCATGTACGGCAAGCTGTGCGGCTGGACACTGGCGCGCGCTCATGCTCGCAGCGGGGACCGGATTGCAATCGCGTCCTACCTCGGTGGCGGATCCAGCTTCGACAGGGCGATCCTGGAGTTCTCCCGCGCCTACGCCGAGCAGAACGAGAGCGACTACCGGCGCCTGACCGATGCGGTCAGGTCCGGAGAGCTCGTTGCCGAGACCGGGCTCTGACCGCGGCGGCACCGTCCGCCGTATCCTGCCGATCATCGGCGTAGTCGGCGCCTATCAGCGCCGCTGGGTGCTGCGCGACGCGCTGGCCGCGGTGACGATCTGCGCGGTGCTCGTCCCGCAGGCGCTCGCCTACGGGCAGCTCGCCGGGCTGTCGCCGGTCGACGGGCTCTACGCGGCGCTCGCCCCCCTGATCCTGTACCCGCTGTTTGCCTCGTCGCGGCGCCTGATGGTCGGTCCGGAGTCAGGACTGGCCATCCTCACCGCGGTCGCGCTGGCGCCGTTGGCCGCCGGGAGCTCAAGCGAGTTCGCCGTACTGGCGGCGATGCTCGCATTGCTGACCGGGGCGGTATTGATCCTCGCGGGATTGATGCGCCTCGGCTTCCTGGCCGACTTCTTCTCCCGGCCGGTCCTGCTGGGCTTCATCAACGGCGTCGCGGTGATCATCATCGTCAGCCAGTTGCCGCAGTTCCTCGGCATCAAGGTGAACGCCAACAGCACACTGGGGACGTTCTGGCAGGTGCTCACCCACCTCGGTGACGCGCAGTGGCGGACGATCGCGCTCGGTGCCGGACTGATCGCCGTGCTCGCATTGCTGGCGCAATTCGCGCCGCGCGTCCCCGGCGCGCTCGTCGCGCTCGTCGTCGGAGGCGTGGCGGTGGCCGTCCTGGACCTGGCCGCCACGGGCGTCGCGATCATCGGCGCAGTCCCGGCCGGTCTGCCCGGCGTGGCCGTGCCGCACGTGTCGTTCGGCGACATCGGCACCCTCGCCCCCTACGCCGGCGGACTGGCGTTCGTTGGCTTCGCCCAATCGATCCTGACCGCGCGGGCGTTCGCCGAA
Organism: Solirubrobacteraceae bacterium; assembly: GCA_049591655.1. Classification (GTDB taxonomy): domain Bacteria; phylum Actinomycetota; class Thermoleophilia; order Solirubrobacterales; family Solirubrobacteraceae; genus Palsa-465. The sequence continues at coordinate 4,170 of JBAWFG010000354.1, read as the reverse complement.
CAACACGGCGAGGCGCTGGATGCCAACCGGGAGCTCATCGCACTCGGGGTCGGCAACATCGGGACCGGCTTTCTGCACGGCTTCCCGTCGTCGTCGAGTCAATCGCGCACCGCCGTCGCCGACACGGCCGGGATGCGCACCCAACTGGCGCAGATCGGCGCCGGAGCGCTCGTCGTCGTGTTCCTGCTGGTCCTCACCGGCGCGCTGCACGACGTCCCCAAGGTGGCCCTGGCGGCGATCATCATCTTCGCCTGTCTGGGACTGTTCCAGGTCCACGCAATGACCAGGCTCTACCGCCAGGACCGAGCCGAGTTCGCCGTTGCCATCATCACGTTCGCCGCGGTCGTCATCCTCGGCATGCTGACCGGGATCCTGACCGCCGTGTTCGCGTCGCTGGTCCTCCTGATCGGGCGGATCTCACGTCCCCAGGCCGCCGTCCTGGTCGCCGCCCACGGTCCCGCGGACTTCGAGGAGTTCGCCGGCGACCGCCGGCCGGAGGCGGCCCCCGGCGTTGTCGTCTTCCGCTTCGACGCACCGCTGTTCTTCGCCAATGCCGACTATTTCGTGGACCACGCCGTCGAGGTGTTCGACCAGACGGACTGCTCCACCCTGGTGCTCGACTTCGAGGCGGTCACGCTGATCGACGTCACCGCGGCGCGGGCGCTGAAGCGGCTCATCGAGCACGTCACCGGCGGCGACGCGGAGCTGAGTCTGGCCCGGACGAGCCGTGCGGTATTCGAGCAGCTCACCGACACCGGGCTCGTCGATGCGATCGGCCCGGAACGGTTCTATCCATCGGTGAGAAGCGCCGTGCGCGCCGCACAGGTGGAGACCGGCACGGCCCACTGAGTTTCGCTTCGCACACTGAGCTTCGCTTCCCCGGTGTTCCGGCACCACGCGGCGAGTCACCACAGAAAGTTCCCGCGCGCCGCTCGATCCCAACGTGTGGCGGACATATCACTCCCCCTGGGTGAGATATGTCCCGCACACCTCAGCCGGGGCCGAGGAGAGGGAAGTTTCTGCGGTTGGTCCCTGCGTCAGTTGGGTGGCACGGACCCCGGGGGTGGTGCGGACCCGGGGGGTGGTGCGGCACCCGAGGGCGGCACGGACCCCGGAGGCGGCACGGCGCCGGGGGGCGCGGGCGGCCCGCCTGACGACTTGCCGCGGTGCCGGCCGGCCGCGAATATCGCCGCCAGCACCCCGACCACGCCAAGCGTGATCAGGACCCACCCCCACCAGGGCAGCCCGCCGGAGTCGGTCGTGACCGGCACGGTGGTGTGCGTGGCGGTCGCCGTCGTCGGCGTCGTGTGCGTCGCCTGGACGCTGACCGAGGCTGAATTGGTGACCGTCGTCGTGGAGGGGGGTGGCGAGGCTCCGGTCGCGGTCTTGGTCACCGTGTGGGTGCCGCCCGCGCTCGTGCGGGTGCCGCCGGCGCTTGTCGTCGCGGTCACGCTCGCGACGGCCGTCTTTGCCTGGCTGGCGACGCTCGACGCTGCGCTGGTCACCGAACCCGATCCGCAGCCCGCGAGTACGCCGATGCCAAGACCCAGGAGGAGCGCCGCCAGGAGCAGCCGCCTATGACGTGTCGATGTATCCATGCACGGAATCCTCGCGTCGCCGGCCCGGCGTGGCTTCATCTCAATCGGATGATGTGCCCGGCGGCTCGGCCCATCACGGTGTGCAGCGTGGGACGCGTCTTCGCCCTGTCGTTCACCGCCGCCCTGAACCCCACGCTCCTGGCCGCGGTGACAGTCATGCTCACCCTCCTCAGCCCACGCCGGCTGCTGTCCGGGTATCTGGCCGGAGCAATGCTGACGAGCCTGGTCTGCGGGCTACTGCTCGTGTTCACGTTCAACGGCTCGAGCACGTCGAGTACCTCCAAGCACTCGGTCGATCCGGTCCTCAACATCGGGCTTGGCGCCCTCATCCTGCTCGTCGCCTTCATCGTCGGCACCGGTCGTGACAAGCGGCGCCGGGCCCGGAGCGAACGCAAGCGCGAGGCGGCAAAGGACAAGCCGCCGCCTCGCTGGAAGCGCCAGCTCAGCAAGGGCTCGGCACGAGACACGTTCCTCGTCGGCGTGCTGTTGAGCTTCCCGGGTGCGTCCTACATCGCGGGCATGGATGAACTCAGCAAGCAGGGCATCGGCACTGCCGCAACCGTGCTGAGCGTGATCGCCTTCAACCTGATCATGCTCGCCCTGCTCGAGCTTCCGCTGATCGGATACGCGACTCGGCCGGAGTGGACCGCCGGCGCCGTCACCCGCTTCAACGACGTCCTCAGCCGCGACGGGGGTCGCATCGCGCTGGTTGCCGCGGTCGCGGCCGGCGTCCTGCTCATCGGACGAGGGATCGTCAACTGGTGAGCCCACCCGCCTCCACGATCCAGACCCAGGCAAGCGCCCCCCGGGTCCTGCTCGTCTACTTCACCTACACCCAGCAGACCCGCCGGGTCGCCGACACGATCGCCGACGTGCTGCGTGTCCGCGGCTGCGAGGTGCGCCTGGCAGCGATCGAGCTGACCGACGGCCGCTATGCGAAGCCCTTCACACGGTTCCCGTTGCCCCATCCCTACTGGAACGTTGCCCGGATGCTGCCGGCGCGGATCCGGCGGACGACCGGGCGTATCCAGATTCCCGACGAGGCGCTGGTCGGCGTGTATGACCTCGTGGTCATCGGCTCGCCAACGTGGTGGCTGGGACCGAGCCTGCCGATCCGCTCCTACATGACCTCCGAGGCGGCCGGACGGGTCCTCGTGAACACCCGGTTCGCCGCCTTTGTCGTCTGCCGGCGCTACTGGGGCTCCAATCTGCGCACGGTCCAGAAGCTGGGCGCAGCTCGGGGCGGCCAGTACGTCGACGGGATGCACTTCTCATTCGCCGGGGGGCAGATCCGGTCGCTGCTATCGCTGATCAGCTATCTGGGAACCGGCGAGAACCGAGAGCGCTACCTCGGCGTCAGGATCCCCCCGAACAATCTCCAGCCGGACCATGCCCAACAGGCGCGGGTGTTCGCGACCGGGCTGGCGGATCGTCTCCTGGGCGAGAGCGGCAGCCGCCGGCCACAGCTGCGCAGCGTGCCGACCGGGCCCCGGGTACCCAGTGGCTAAGGCCATCGGGGAGATCCTCCCCTACGCGCTCGGAGCCGCGATCAGCGTCGTGCCGATCATCGCCATCATCCTGATGCTCGTCACCCCGAAGGCGAGGACGAACGGCACGGCGTTCGCCGCCGGGTTCGTGCTCGGCCTGGCGGTCGTCTGCACGCTCGCCGTGGCGCTCGCAGGCGGCAGCAACTTCTCCTCCAGCAGTGGCCCGACCCAGACCGCCAGCATCATCAAGCTGGCGCTCGGGCTGCTGTTGCTCTTCGCCGCCGCTCGCCAGTGGCGGTCGCGCCCCAAACCGGGCGAGGCGCCCAAGATGCCCAAGTGGCTGGCCTCGATCGACACGTTCACCGCTCCCCGGTCGTTCGGCGTCGGCGCGGCACTGTCGGCGGTCAACCCCAAGAACCTCGCCATGTCGCTGGCCGCCGGCCTATCGATCGCCCAGACCGGACTGTCGACGGCACAGAACGCGGTCAGCATCCTCATCTACGTGCTGCTCGCCGGCGCGACGATCCTCACGCCGCTCGGCATCTACCTCGTCATGGGTCAGCGTGCCGACGAGCGTCTGGGAGCGTGGCGGTCATGGCTGGCCGACAACAACGCCGCGGTGATGTCGGTGCTGCTGCTCGTGTTCGCGGTCGTGCTGATCGGCAAGGGGATCAGTGGACTCGGCTAGGTCGTCGCGGTCAGCCCGGTCACCCGATCGGGGTGATGTTCGGCCCCAGGCACCTACCTAGCTTCGGATGGCCTCACCGATACGAGCACTTCGAACGCGCGACAACAAGGAGAACAACATGGCAGTCGCAGAGGGCACCCAGGCTGACGCCAAACGCAAGGGCACCAAGACCAAGTCCCACGGCAGCGGCGCCAAGACCACGCCCAAGGCCGACCGCCCGGTCCAGAGCGCCGCCGCCCCGTCGCCGTTTCCGCCGATCGCCAACTACGGGTTCCTGTCGGACTGTCATACCGGCGCGCTGGTCGCCCCGGACGGGTCGATCGACTGGTTGTGCGTGCCACGTTTTGACGCTCCGAGCACGTTCGGTTCTCTGCTTGACCGGGAGGCTGGCCTGTTC
>JBAWFG010000353.1:0-4150 GCA_049591655.1 Solirubrobacteraceae bacterium | reverse complement strand
CGCCACCAGTACCGGCGCCAGCGCGATCGCCACCACCAGCGCCAGCTGTCGTGACAGCGAGCCGGCGCGTGAGCGCATCCACCCGGTGCTCACGGCGCGAACCGGTAACCGAGGCCCCACACCGTCTGGATGTGCTCCGGTGCGGCGGGATCGGCCTCGATCTTGGCGCGGAGCCGGCGGATGTGCACCGTCACCGTCGAGGTGTCGCTGTAGAACGAGTACTGCCAGATGGCGTCCATCAGCTGATGGCGCGAGAACGCCTGCCCAGGGTGGCGCGCCAGGAACAGCAGGACATCGAATTCACGCTGGGTGAGTGCGACCTCCTCGCCGCGCACGAACACCCGGCGCCCGGCGGGGTCGATGCGCAGGTCACGCATCTCGATCACCGCGCCCTGGGTCGAGGGGCTGTCGACGCGTCGCAGCACCGCGTCGACCCGGGCGACGAGCTCGACCGGAGAGAAGGGCTTGACGACGTAGTCATCGGCGCCGAGCCGCAGGCCGATCACCCGATCGACCTCCTCCCCCTTGGCGGTGAGCAGGATCACCCCGACCCGCTCCTGGTGCGATGCCCGCAGCCGGCGCATCACCTCCAGGCCGTCGATCCCGGGCAGCATCAGGTCGAGCACCACGAGATCCGGGCGACGGTCGGCTGCCAGCTCAAGCGCCCGCGCCCCGGTGCCCGCCGTCTGTGTCCGATAACCGGCGCGCTGCAGGTAGCGGGCGACGATCTCGGCGATCGTGGGCTCGTCGTCGACCACGAGCACCGAACCCCGGGGGTGATCATCGAGCATCCTCCGATTCTCCCAGGCGCCGGGCCCCTCAGACCGGGCGTGCCGAAGAATTCACCGACTGTTCAGCTATCCGGCGCGGCGAGCTCGGTGACGGTCGCCACCGCCAGGGCGGCGACGCCCTCCTCACGGCCGACGAAGCCCATCCCCTCCCCCCGGGTCGCCTTGACGCTGACGTGGCGCAGCTCGAGCCCGAGCGCGCCGGCCAGCCGCGCGCGCATCTCGTCACGGACGGGAGCGAGCTTGGGGCGTTCGATGACCACGGTGACATCGACATGGGTGACGGCGAAGCCCGCGTCCGCCAGCAGCCCCACGGTGGCACGCAGCAGCCCGATCGAGTCCGAATCGCGGTAGGCGGGGTCGGTGTCTGGGAAGTGCTGGCCGATGTCGCCGAGCGCGCAGGCGCCGAGCATCGCGTCGATCACCGCATGGGTGAGCACGTCGGCGTCGGAGTGTCCGTCCAGGCCGCGGTCGTGCTCGAGCACCACCCCGCCGAGCACCAGCCGCCGGCCCGGGACGAGGCGATGGCAGTCATATCCGATGCCGGTGCTCATACCGGCTGCTCCGACAGGCGCAACTCGGCGATCGCCAGATCGGTCGCAGTGGTGATCTTCATGTTGCCGGGATCAGCATGCAGGATCCGCACCACACCTCCAGAGCGCTCCACCAGCCAGGCATCGTCGGTCGCGCTCGCCAGCAGTTCATCTGAGGCGGACGCCAGGGCGCGCTCCAGCGCGGCGCGGCGGAACACCTGCGGGGTCTGGACCGCCCAGAGCCGAGAGCGCCGCAGCGTCGCCACCACCGTGGCCCCGTCCTCACCGACCTCCTTGATCGTGTCCGAGACCGGCGCGGCGGCGATCACGGCCGCCGCGTCGGGGTGGCGCTCAAGCTCAGACAGCACCTGTTCGAACAGTGCCGGCGTCGCCAGCGGACGGGCGGCGTCGTGGACGATCACGGGGTCGCCCCCGGCGCAGGCGGCAAGCGCGTTACGCACCGACTGCGAGCGCTGCGCGCCCCCCGCGACTGCCACCGTCCCCTCCGGCGCCGCTGCCAGTTCGTCGCGTGGCAGGGCGACGACGATCTCGGAGACCGCCTTCACACGGCGCAGCGCCGCCACGCTCCATTCCAGCATCGGGCGCCCGCAAAGCGGGACGAGCGCCTTGGGCCGATTTGACCCAAGGCGCTCGCCTCGTCCTGCGGCCACGATCAACGCGACCGCCATACAGTCTCTTGCGCCCGGTCGACTACTCGGCCGCGACCGCCACCTTGGCATTGTGTGTATCGAGCAGCAATCCGTACAGGTGCTCCTCGACCTGCTCTTCGTTCATCTCCAGTGCGTACATGAGCTCGGAGGCGAGGATCTTCTTGGCCCGGGTGAACATCTGCTTCTCGCCGGTTGACAGGCCCTTCTCAGCTTCACGGATGGCGAGGTTGCGCACCACCTCGGCCAGCTCATAGATGTCGCCGGTCTTGATCTTGTCCCGGTTGTGCTTGAAGCGCCGGTTCCAGTTCTTGGGCATCTCCGAACACTCGTCCTGGAGCAGCGCCAGCACCTTCTTGACGGTCTCCTCGTCGATCACGCGGCGCAGGCCGGCCAGCGCGGCGTTCTCGGTTGGCACCATCACCGTCATGTCGTTGTGGAGGATCTTGATCGTCAGATACTCACGGCTCTCGCCGAGGACTTCCTTGTTCTCCTTGCGGAGCACCCTGCCGGCACCGTGGTGCGGATAGACGACGCTATCGCCGATCTCGAATTCGACCTGCGCGGCTACTTCGATCGGCTCAAGGTCATCCAGGTGCTCTTCCATTAGCTCTGTGATGGTGTCCTCCTCTGTCATTGCGTGGCGGGGCGCGGCCCCGCTTCGCGGGATTTCCTACGTCTGTAGGTAGCGATCAACGAGGTTGATCTCCTGCTGGCGGCGAAGGCCTTCCCGGATGTCCTTCGCCCTGATCCCGCCGACTCCATCGACGGTTTCCAGCTCGCCGTCTGAGGCGGCGAGCAGCTCCTCGAGTCCTCCGAACTCCGTCACGATCCGCTGAACGACGAGTCTGGGCAAGCGTGGTATGCGCCCCAAGATGCGGAATCCGCGCGGCGACGAGGGATAGTCGAGGGTGTTGAGCTTGCGGTCGTACCCGAGCAGCTCGGCGAGCCGCCCGAAGTCGAGCAAGTCCTGATGCGGAAGTCTGGCGAGCTGATCGAGCACTCCGGCAAAGCTGTCGTCGGTGTCCTCGAGCAGGTAGTCGTGCACGAGCGCTGCCTTGTCGGCGGCGACCCCGACCATCGTCTCGTCGAGCTGCATCTCGATCAGACGGCCCTCGGTGCCGAGCTCGACGATGTAGCGCTCGATCTCGACCGCCATGCGGGTCACGAGCTCGACGCGCTGCAGCACGGTGAGTACGTCGTGCAGGGTGACGCCACCCTCGAACTCCAGCGCGGTCAGGCGCGTGGAGACCTGGTCCAGGCGGCTGCGGTACTTGTCGAGCGTCGCCAGCGCCTGATTGGCCTTGGCGAGCACCACCGGGATGTTCTCCAGGATGTACTTGGTGCCGTCGACGTAGAGCGAGACGACCTCACGACGCTCGGAGACCGCCACGACGATCGCGTCGGTCTGCTTGGAGACGCGCTCGGCGGTCCGGTGGCGAGTGCCGGTCTCCATCGTGAGGATCGTCGGGTCCGGGGTGAGCTGCACGTTGACGTGGGCGATCCGGGTGGCGTTGGAGCTGAGCGCGATCGCGCCGTCCATCTTGGCCAGCTCATAGAGGAACGTCGGCGAGTAGTCGACGTCGAGCTTGATCCCGCCGGAGAACATGAAGCCGAGTTCGTCGGCGTCACCGATGACGATCAGCGCACCGGTCCTGGCATCGACAATGTTGTCGATTCCCTCGCGCAAGGCTGTTCCGGGCGCGACCATCTCGAGTGCCCTCATGATCCGGGACTCTTGTCGAGACTCGAGCTCCTCTTTGAGCTCTTCCCCGGAACGTGGCGGCATCATCATGGATTTTAGCTTAGGTTCGCCCCCGTAGGCCCGCATCGGCGACTCAGTGGTATCGCTGTGCGTACAGCGCGCCGCATTGCGCACGCCCCGATGGGTCATCCGGCCCGCCTCAGGCGGCCTCCACGGCTGCCCGAGCCGGGCTGAACGCCGCGCCGATCGCCGCCCGCAGCGTCCGGTGCACCTCCGGGGCGATCACCGGGGTCAGGCCGAAGCGCTCCGCCTCGGCCAGACGCCGGTCGGCGTGGGCGACGGTCCGCAGTTCCCCGGTCAGTCCCAGCTCGCCGAAGCAGGCCAACGGTCGCCCGCCCTCTCCGGTCAGCGCGGTGCGCTTGGCCGCGCTGGCCACCGCCAGCGCGACCGCCAGGT
>JBAWFG010000352.1:0-2078 GCA_049591655.1 Solirubrobacteraceae bacterium | reverse complement strand
GCCCGGGTGTAGGTGGGGTTGGCGGCCAGCGAGTGCCCGCCGGCGGCGGTGGCGATCGCCGCCTCAAGGCTCGCGGTCTGGCCGATCACCAGGAAGCCGCCGACGAACGTCAGCTCGGCGCCATTGGGGTAGCGCAGCAGCGGGTGACCGTGGTAGCTGCCATCGGCCACCGCGCCCATCCGGTGCACGAACGCCGCCGCCCGGGTGTGGTCACGGACCGCGACCAGGACGAGCGAGCCGGCGGTCGAGGTGCTGGTGTTGAGCAGCGCCAGCGCCGCCTGATCGCCCAGCCAGGGGGTGATCTGGGTGCTCATGTCGACCGAGCGGCCCCCGGCCAGGATCGCCCCCAGCCGCGAGACCGCCGCCGCGCCGAGCAGCGGGAAATCCGGGAGCCGCCGCAGGACCGCGAGCGTCTGGCGGAACTCCGGGCGCCGGCTGCCGAGCGACAGGTTGACGTAGGCGAGCGCGTCAGCGGGGACGATCGCGGCCGGGGAGCTCCCGGACGCCGATGTCGCGCCGCCCGTGCCCGCGCCGGTGGAGGCGAGCGCGACCGCCGCCACGGCGATCACCACCGCGACCAGCAGCGCCACGATGACGGTCCACCGGCGCCGGTCGGTTTTCAGCGAGGAAGTCTCCACTGCTCTTGTGAGCAGACAATCACGCCGCGGCGCCGCGTGCGCCGCGTCCACTCCGGGATGCGCCACGTTCCTCACGGGAATCGGGCGCCCGGCGCTCGTTACGGGCGACGAAATCGATGATCGCGGGCACGCCCTCCAAGCGGTAGCGCTCCCGCAGGCGGTTCTCGATGTAGTAGGCGTAATCCCGCGTGATCCGCGCGCGGTTGTTGACCTGGATCGAGAACCGCGGCGGCCGTTCGGCGGTCTGGCTCATGAAGATCAGGCGCAGACGATGGCCGGAGCCGGCTCCCTTGCCCCCGGCGCCGACCGGCGGCTGACGGGCGGCGACGACCTCGGAGAGGAAGCGGTTGAGCTGCGGGGTCGGGATCCGGGTGCGGCTGCGGTCGGCGATCGCGATCGCCTCGACGAGCAGCCGGTCGACGTGGCGTCCGGTCTTGGCCGACGCGGTCAGCACCCGCGGGCGCAGCCGCAGCTTCTGGTGGGCGCGGGCCCGCTCGTGGTCAAGGTCGACGTCCTCGGCGATGTCCCACTTGTTGAGCACCAGCGCCGTGGCACAGCCGCTGTGCATCGCCAGCTCGGCGACCCGCAGGTCCTGGGTGGTGATCCCGTCGGTGGCGTCGCAGACGACGAGCGCCACGTCGGCGCGCTCGGCGGCGCGCCGGGAGCGCAGCGACGTGTAGTACTCGATCGACTCCCCCACCTTGGCCGCGCGCCGGATTCCGGCGGTGTCGACGAGGATGATCTCCCGGCCGTTGTAGGTGATCGGCAGGTCGATCGCGTCACGCGTGGTCCCCGCCACCGGGGAGACGATCACCCGTTCTGAGCCCGCGAAACGGTTGAGCAGCGAGGACTTGCCGACGTTGGGGCGACCGATCAGGGCCAGGCGCACCGCATCGGTGTTCTCGTCGTCGTCGGCGACGTCGGGGGCCAGCGCGGCGATCCGGTCCAGCAGATCACCGGTGCCGAGTCCCTGCGCCGCCGAGACCGCGATCGGATCGCCGAGGCCCAGGCCGTAGAACTCGGAGGCCATCGGAATGTCCTTGGCGACGTCGACCTTGTTGGCGGCGAGCAGCACCGGCAGCGGCGAGCGGCGCAGCAGATCGGCCATCTCCTGATCGCCGGGTCGCACCCCCGCCTTGGCGTCGACGACGAGCACCGCCACATCGGCATCGGCGAGCGCTGCGCGGGCCTGATCCTGGATCTGGCGGGCGAGGCTGTCGCGGTCCTCGAGGTCGACACCGCCGGTGTCGATCAGCGTCAGCACCCGGCCGTTCCATTCGGTGCGCAGCTCCTTGCGATCGCGGGTCACGCCTGCGGTCTCGTGCACAACCGCCTCGCGTGACTCGGTCAAACGGTTGACCAGCGAGGATTTGCCGACGTTGGGATATCCGACGATCGCGACCTTCATCGTGTGTCGAGGCTAGTTGATCGGGCGCCGGC
>JBAWFG010000351.1:0-13028 GCA_049591655.1 Solirubrobacteraceae bacterium | reverse complement strand
CGCTGGTGCTCGGTGGTGAACTCCCCGCCGACGTGATCGAGCGCGACGAGCACCCCATAGGCGCGCTCGCGGAACACGAGCGGGACGATCAGCCCGGTGTCGGCGTCGAGCCCAAGGTGCCCGATGCCGTGCTGCTGAAATCGGGTCCGGTTGAGCTTGTCGGTCAGCCATTGGGTCTGCCCGGCCCGAAGCGCGGCACTGGCCACCGTGTTGGCGAGGGGAACCCGCATGCCGACGAGGTCAGGCGGAACCTCGCCCGCGGCGGCAGCGAGGGTCAGCTCGTCACCCTCGAGCAGTTCGATGATCAGCGTCCGCGCCGACACGAGCGCCCGGCCGCGCTTGGCCACAAGTTCCAAGATCGCCGTCAGGTCGGTCTCGCCGCCCAGCGCCCGGGAGATCTGCAGCGTCGCATCGAGCGCGTGGACGGTCTCCTGCAGCTCGTGGCGCTTCTCCTCCGAGCCGGAGTAGCGGCGGGCGTGGTCGATGGCCAGCCCGGCGAAGTCGGCCAACAGCACTGCCGCGTCTTCGTCTTCGTCGGTGAACTGCTCGCCGCCGCGCTTTTCGGTCAGGTACAGGTTCCCGTAGGGCTGGCCGGCGACGAGGATGGGGACGCCGAGAAACGAGCTCATCGGCGGGTGGCCGACCGGAAAGCCGTAGGAGTAGGCGTGGCTCCCGACATCGGACAGACGCAGTGGCGCCGGGTGACGGATCAGCTCTCCGAGCACGCCCCGCCCGGTCGGTAGGGGCCCGATCGTGTGCCGGGTCGGCTCATCGATGCCGCGCGTCAGAAACCGCGCCAGCTCGGCCCGGGTCTCGTCGAGCACGCCGAGGGCGGCGTACCGGGCGCCGGTCAGGTCACCGGCGGCGTCGAGCACGCGTTCGAGCACCGTCTCGATGTCGAGCTGCTCAAGCACACTGCGGGCAACCTTGAAGATTCCTCGGGTTGCGTGGTCCATTTGCTGCGTGGCCTTCCCAGTGGTGACGGCTCAGGCCACGATACCGCCCGTGTGCGCTCGGCGGTAATCCGGCAAACGAAGCTGCCGGGATCTAGAGCTTGACGCTCAGCAGGTCGGCGTCGATCGGCGATCGGCGGCGCCGCCGCGTCCGCCGGCTGATGGGCTCGGCCGCCGGCACCACGAGCACCGGACGGTCGGAATGCTGGAGCACCGACCGGGAGACACTTCCCTGGACCGCGGCCTTGACGCCGCCCAGACCGCGGCTGCCGACAACGATGAGATCGGCGCCGAGTTCGTCGGCCTGCTCCAGCAGGGTGTCAGGGATCGACACGCCCCGGCGGACCGCGACCGCCGTCGCGTTGACCCCGGCAACGCGCGCCCGCGCCGCGCCGTCGTCGGCGCAGTGGCGCGCCGCCGCCTCGCTGACCCGGTCGATCCCCTCAAAGTCAAGCGACGCAGTCGCCAGCCCCGACCCCGCTCGGGACAGGACCTCCGACAGCCCCTCCCAGACGGTCACGACAAACGCGACGTGTCCGTCGAACATGGTTCCCGCGAGGTGGACGGCCGCCCGGGCATCCGGTGAACCGTCATAGCCGACCAGGATCTTCATGGTCGCCCGAGACTACGTCTGGGCGGCGGCCTCCGGCATCCGTAGGGTTCCGCGCCGTGAGCCCGGGAGCACCCCGGTCCATGTCAGAACTCGGCTGGAGGGCCCTCGAGCAGACCCTGCTCGCGCGCGTAGGCGACGAGCTCGGCCCGGGTGCTGCGACCGGCCTTCTTCTGGATGTGGGCACGGTGGGACTCGACGGTGCGCACGCTGAGATACAGCTGCTCGGAGATCTCCGCGTTGGTGTGCCCGAGCGCTACGAGCTTGAGCACCTCGACCTCGCGCTCGGTGAGGTTGTCCGGGGGCCCGGGGGGCGCCTCGGGCGCGGCCGCGATGGCTCCGCCGAGCTGGGGGTTGAGGTAGCGCTGGCCATGCAGCGCGGCGTGCACGGCGTCGACCAGTTCGGTGTCTGCGGCCTCCTTGAGCACGAACCCCAGCGCCCCTGCCTGCAGCGCCTCCCGGGCAAAGCGCGGCTCATCCTCCATCGTCAGCACGACGATCGCGGTAGCCGGCGACGCGTTGAGCATCTGCGGGATCGCAGCGAGACTCGAGCCGCCGGGCATGCTGAGGTCCAGGACGATCACGCGTGGCTTGTAGGCCAGCACCTTGCGGACCGCCTCGTCGACTGCGGCTGCCTCCGCGACCACCTCGAACTCGTCCTCGGCCTCCAGCAGCGCCCGCAGCGCGCTGCGGACGATGGTGTGATCGTCGGCGAGGACGATCGTGGTGGGGGAGCTCATGGTGCAGACGCTACCGCGTGGGCCGACGTCGTGTTTGGGCTGGGTGCGCGCTGCTACGGAGCGCACGAGCGGCTTTTCCCCGATGCCCTGTGGGGGGCCGAGGGATGACGCTGTGGGCAAAGGGACGGCGAGAAGGAGCGGGCGATGTTCGAGAACGTCATCATCGGAGTCGACGGACGGCCTGCAGGCCGCGACGCGGTGGCGCTCGCCCACCGCCTGGCGAGCCCCGAGGCTCGGGTCACGATCGCCTATGTCTACGGCGAGGTGGAGGCGTCGCCGGCGATCACCCGGCTCCCCGACGAGCAGCGCAGCGCCGCCCGGCGCCTTGTCGAGCAGGAGCGTGACGCAGGCTGGCCCGGGGCCGACGCCGTCAGCGTGTATGCGGCGAGTGCGGGGCGCGGGCTGCATGAACTCGCCGACCACCGCCACGCGGATCTGCTCGTCGTCGGCTCCAGCGGTCACAGTGTGCTCGGCAAGATCCTGCTCGGCGACGACGCGCGGGCGGCGTTCAACGGCGCGCCGTGCGCGTTGGCGATCGCCCCCCGTGGGCTGGGGGTAAGCGACACGCCGATCAGGATGATCGGCGTCGGTTACGACGGGGAGCCCGAGAGCGCCCGCGCGCTGGCCACGGCCAAGGCGCTCGGCGCGCGGTTGAACGCCACCGTGCGCGCTACGTGGGTGATGACGCTGCAGGACGTCCGCAACCTCGCGCCGTTGCCCGCCGACTGGGACGCCGCCAGCGCGACCGTCGTCGGCCACGCGCAGGCGCGCCTGGATGAGATGGACGGCATCGAGGGCCACGCCGTCTATGGCGGGCCTCGGGAGGAGCTGACCAAGCTCAGCCTGGAGGTCGATCTGCTCGTCGTCGGCTCCCGCGGCTATGGGCCGCTGGGCAGCATCTTCCACGGCAGCGTGTCCAGCTACCTCGAACGGCACGCGGCCAGCGCGCTGCTCGTGCTGCCCCGGGACCACGTCACCGAGCCGCCACGGGCGACGCGGCGAAGCACCGAGAAGCCGCAGCGTTCACTGAGCCGGGATCGGTAATCACCCCCCATCGGGGTCGGCGGGGCGCGCATAGCCTCAAGCCCATGGCCCTCACCTCATCTCAGATCGACGTCATCGACGCGTACTGGCGGGCGGCCAACTACCTGTCGGTCGGCCAGATCTACCTGCTCGACAACCCGCTCCTGCGCCGTCCGCTATCGCCGCAGGACATCAAACCGCGGCTGCTCGGCCACTGGGGCACCACCCCCGGACTCAACTTCGTCTACGCCCACCTCAATCGCCTGATCGCCGAGCGCGAGCTCAACATGATCTACGTCGCCGGGCCCGGCCACGGCGGCCCGGGAATGGTCGCCAACGCCTACCTGGAGGGCACCTACAGTGAGGTCTATCCGCACATAGCGCGCGACGAGACCGGCCTCGCCCGGCTGTTTCGGCAGTTCTCGTTCCCAGGCGGGATCCCCAGTCATGTGGCGCCTGAGACGCCGGGCTCGATTCACGAGGGCGGCGAGCTCGGCTACAGCCTCGTCCACGCCTACGGTGCCGCGTTCGATAACCCCGACCTGATCGTGGCCTGCGTGATCGGCGACGGGGAGGCGGAGACCGGCCCACTGGCCGCCAGCTGGCACTCCAACAAATTCCTGCACCCCACGCGCGATGGAGTGGTGCTGCCGATCCTCCACCTCAACGGATACAAGATCGCCAACCCCACCGTGTTGGCGCGGATCGGAGAGCCCGAGCTCGCCAGCCTGCTGGAGGGCTACGGGCATGACCCCATCTTCGTGACCGGCCACGACCCGGCCACGATGCATGCTGAGATGGCCCGCGCACTCGACCGGGCCACCGATCAGATCGCCGAGATCCGCCGGGCGGGCGCCGATGGCCGCCCGCGGTGGCCGATGATCGTCCTGCGCACTCCCAAGGGCTGGACCGGGCCGCGTGAGGTCGACGGGCTGCCGGCCGAGGGAAGCTTTCGCTCCCACCAGGTACCGCTCGCCCGCGTGCGCCAGGATCCCGGCCAGCTGGCGGCGCTCGAGTCGTGGATGCGCTCCTACCGGCCCCAGGAGCTGTTTGACGCGGACGGGCGCCTCGTGGCCCCGCTCGCGCAGCTGCCACCGGCCGGAGCGCGGCGGATGAGCGCCAACCCCCACGCCAACGGGGGTCTGCTGCTGCGGGACCTCGAGCTACCGGATTTCAGCTCTTATGCGGTCGAGGTCCCGTCTCCGGCCACCACGACGAGCGAAGCCACGCGGGTGCTCGGCGAGCTGCTCCGCGACGTGGTGAGCGCCAACCCCGACAACTTCCGCATCGTCGGTCCCGACGAGACGGCGTCCAACCGGCTGTCGGCGGTCTTCGAGGTGACCGGGCGCGCCTGGGAGGCGGAGCTGCTGGACTCCGACGACCATCTGACGCGGGACGGGCGCGTGATGGAGGTGCTCTCCGAGCACCTGTGCCAGGGGTGGCTGGAGGGCTACCTGCTCACCGGCCGTCACGGATTGTTCAACTGCTATGAGGCGTTCATCCACATCATCGACGCGATGTTCAACCAGCACGCGAAGTGGCTGAAGGTCACCCGCGACATCCCGTGGCGTCGACCGGTGGCGTCGCTCAACTACCTGCTCTCCTCGCACGTCTGGCGCCAGGATCACAACGGGTTCTCCCACCAGGACCCCGGCTTCATCGACCACGTGGTCAACAAGAAGGCCGAGATCGTCCGGGTCTACCTGCCGCCGGACGCCAACACGCTGCTCTCGGTCGCCGACCACTGCCTGCGGTCGCGCAACTACGTCAACGTGATCGTCGCCGGCAAGCAGCCGGCGCTCAACTATCTCACCATGGACGAGGCCATCGCCCACTGCACCCGTGGCCTGGGTATCTGGGAGTGGGCGGGGACCGATGGCCTGGGCGAGCCCGATGTCGTGCTCGCGTGCGCAGGTGACACGCCGACGCTGGAGACGGTCGCCGCCGCCGCGTTGCTGCGTGAGCACCTACCGGAGCTGCGCGTCCGTGTCGTCAACGTCGTCGACCTCATGCGGCTGCAGCCCGAGTCCGAGCATCCCCACGGACTGCCCGATGCCGAGTTCGACGCACTGTTCACGACCAGCCGCCCGGTGATCTTCGCCTACCACGGCTACCCGTGGCTGATCCACCGCCTCACCTACCGTCGCGCCAACCACCACGACATCCACGTCCGCGGCTACAAGGAGGAGGGGACGACCACGACGCCGTTCGACATGGTGATGCTCAACGATCTCGATCGCTATCACCTCGTCATGGACGTGATCGACCGGGTCCCGGGCCTCGGCGGGCGGGCGGCCGGCCTGCGTCAGGAGATGGCCGATGCGCGGCTACGGGCCCGCGCCCACACGCGGGCGACGGGCGAGGACCTCGCCGAGGTCCGCAACTGGACCTGGCCGGGCGCCGTGACGGCCCCCACAGCAGCCGCACACGTCTAGGGCACCGCATCACAGTGTTCGACGGCGCCATCCTGACCGTCAACGCGGGCTCCAGCAGCCTCAAGCTGCGACTCGTCGGCCCCGCTGACGAGATCATCGCCGAGCGTGAGCTGGCCGCACCCGGTGCTCGCCCCGACGCGCACGAGCTGCGCGAGGCGCTGGACGGTCGCCTCGGCGACGCCGGCGCTGTGGCGCACCGGATCGTCCACGGCGGGGAGCGCTTCCAGGCCGCGACGCTGATCGACACGGGGGTGCGCGGTGCGCTCGCCGAGCTCACCGACCTCGCCCCGTTGCACCAGCCCAAGTCGCTGGCCGCCCTCGACGCTGTCACCGAACGGCTCCCGGCACTGCCGGCGGTCGCCTGCTTTGACACCGCCTTTCATGCCACGCTGCCGCCGGCCGCCTACACGTACGCGCTGCCGGCCGCGTGGCGTGAGCGATGGGGGGTGCGCCGCTTCGGCTTCCACGGCCTCTCGCACGCCTGGGTGGCGCGGCGCGCCGCCGAGTTGACGACCGGCCCGGGACCGGGGCGGATCATCTCCTGTCACCTCGGCGCCGGCGCGTCGCTGTGTGCGATCGCTGCCGGGCGTTCGGTCGACACGACAATGGGGTTCACCCCGCTCGAGGGGCTGGTGATGGCCACGCGCTCGGGCAGCGTTGACCCAGGACTGCTCATGTGGCTGCTGGAACGTGAGGCGGTCGGCGAGCGCGCGATGGCGGAGGCCCTGGAACACGAATCCGGCCTGGCCGGCCTGGCCGGGACCGGCGACATGGCGGCGGTGCTCGACCGTGCTGGGGCCGGCGACCCAGCCGCTGGGTTGGCGGTTGACGTCTACATCCACCGGTTGCGGGCCGGCATCGCCGGGATGGCGGCAGCACTGGGCGGGCTCGACGTCCTGGTGTTCACCGGTGGGGTGGGTGAGCACGCCGCCGAGATCCGCGCGCGGGCGGTGGGCGGCCTGGTGTTTCTCGGCGCGGCCGTCGACCTCGCTGCCAACGCCGCGGCGCGGCCCGGAGACGACCGGGACGTCAGTGCGGCAGGTGCGACGGTCAGGACGCTGGTAGTGCGGGCGCGTGAAGATCTGGAGATGGCTCGGCAGGCACGTGCCCAGTTGTCACGCTGACGCTCCGTGGCGTGACCAGCAGCGGCGTGCGGGCGCGCCGCGCCAGGTAGCACGATGTGCTCCCGCTCATCAGCCGGCCGATCGGCCCGTAGCCGCGAGATCCGACGGCGAGCAGGTCGACGTCGGCGGCGAGGCGTTCCAGCTCCCGGGCGGGGCTGCCGTAGAGCGTCTCCGCGCTCACCCCGCGCAGCTGCGCGAGCCGCCGGCGCTCGGCCGCCATCACGCGCTCGGTGGCGTCGGTCCAGTCGATGGGCTCGGCGTCGAGCAACGGCACGGTCTGCAACGGCACAACCGACACCACCCGCAGGGTCGCGTGATGGGCCCGGGCGAGCTCACGCGCGGCAGCCAGCGCCAGGTCGCTCTCCGCCGAGCCGTCGTGACCGACACCGATGACCTCCCAGTGCGGCCGGCGAGAGGCGTAGCAGCGGGGGGCGATCGCCACCGCGCAGGGCGAGCCGTTGAGCGCGGCGAGCGTGTCGTCGCCGAGCAGCACGCGCCCGAGCCCGGCGCGATGGGAGGACCCGACGACGACCAGGTCGGCCCCGATCTGTTCGGCGAGCTCGTGAAGCTCACGGCCCGGCGTGACGCCGGCGCGCAGGACCGTGGCTGCCTGCAGTGATTGCTCAAGCCGGATCTGGCGCAGCATCTCGGTGGCCCGTTCCCGGCTCTGTGCCGGCGTGGACCGCGCGCCCGGTCCGAGGCGCACGCCTCCGCCGTAGATGCAGGCCAGGGTGAGATCGCGCGGGTCCGCGACGACCTGGCGGGCAAGAGCGATCGCGTCTTGACCCCCTGGATGCCCATCGACTCCGACCAGCACCGTTTTGAACATGGTCCTTCCCTCGTAGGCGTGTCGGTGTTCACGCTACGTCCGCGCTGCCGCGCCGCCATCCGGACGCGCCCGCGGATCACGGCCCCCTGGGTCCGTAGTAGCCGCTGAGCCGGCGCGCCGTGGAACCCCGATGAGTCCCCCGCCCACCGGACGTACGCTCGGGCCACAGCGAAACGAAAGCGAGTGACGCCATGTCCGTACTCATCTGCTTCGACGGATCCGCCAGCGCCAAGCGGTCCCTGGCGGTCGCCGCCGCCACCTTCGATCGTGCCCCGGTCGTGCTGCTCAACGTTTGGAATCCACCCGAGCGGGTCATCGCCGACGCGTTCGGTGTCGCCGACAAGGGTGACGGCCCGGACTATGCGCGCCTGGAGGCGTTCATCGCCCAGCGCGCCGCGGACGTGCTCGGTGTGGGGGAGACCCTCGCCGCGGAGCTGGGGCTCGAGGTCACGGCGCGCATCGAGCGCAACCACTCCACCGTCTACCAGACGATCCTCGACGTGGCCGAGGAGATCGAGGCGCCGGTGATCGTGACCGGCACCCAGGGGGACACCGTCGTCAAGGACGGCCTGCTCGGGAGTGTCTCCAACGCCCTGCTGCACCACGCTCATCGCCCCGTGCTCGTGGTTCCCGCCGAGTCGGCGCATCCCGTTGGGGCGGGCAGCGGAGCGGACCGGGCGCTCTGACGACCCAGATCCGTGATCCCCGCCGCCGGCCTCGGGTTAAGTCCCGGATGCCGGTTGCGTCCCCGGCCGAGATGCTGGTGTGACACCCCATACGAAGGAGCTTTGAGAAATGGCGACAACCGAGACTTCGCAGCCCGGGCGCGGGACGACCACTCCGGCCACGGGCATGTACACCGCCGCCGTCGTGCACGGCTTCGGCGCACCGCTGACCGTTGAGCAGGTACCCATGCCGGAGCTCGGCCCCGAGCAGGTGCGGGTCCAGATCGAGGCGACAGGGCTGTGCCACACCGACATTCATGCCGCCAACGGCGACTGGCCGATCAAACCGTCGCCGCCGTTCATCCCCGGACATGAGGGGGTGGGCCGGGTCGTCGAGGTCGGCTCCGCGGTGACAGCGGTGGCGCTCGGTGAGCGGGTGGCGATGCCGTGGCTGGGCTATGCCTGCGGCACGTGTGATTACTGCGTGTCCGGCTGGGAGACACTGTGTGAGAGCCAGCAGAACACGGGCTACTCGATCGACGGTGGCTTTGGGCAGTACGCCGTCGCCCACAGCCGGTTCGTCGTCACGGTACCCGATGGAATCGACCCGATCGACGCCGCGCCACTGACGTGCGCCGGAGTGACCACGTACAAGGCTGTGAAGGTCGCGGGGACGCGCTCATCGGACCTGGTGGCGGTCTTCGGTGTGGGTGGTCTCGGCCACCTCGCGATTCAGTACGCCCGCATTGCCGGCGGCCGGGTCGTCGCCGTCGACATCGTGGAGGAGAAACTCGAACTGGCGCGCGAGCTCGGTGCCGAGTTCACCGTCAACGCCGCCAAGGAGGATCCGGCCGAGGCGATCAAGAAGCTCGGCGGCGCCGATCAGGCGATCGCGCTGGCGGTCTCGCCTCGGGCGTTCGAGCAGGCATACGGCTCGCTGCGCCGCGGCGGCACGCTGGTGTTCGTGGCGCTGCCGGCCGACAACGACGTGCATCTGCCGATCTTCGAGACCGTGCTCGGCGGGATCACCGTCGTCGGCTCGATCGTCGGGACGCGCAAGGACCTGCGCGAGGTGTTCGAGCTCCATGCGGCCGGTCTGACCCGCGTCATCTCCGAGACCCGTCCGCTGGGTGAGGTCAATCAGGCGATCGCCGACGTCGAGGCCGGCCGGGTGGCCGCGCGCATCGTCCTGCAGCCGTGACCATCTAGCGGTCTGGTCACGGGAACCGCAGGCGATCGAGCGCCGGGCGTCTCAGACGCCCGGCGTTCGTGTCGTCACTCACGCCCGGCGGGCGCGGATGTCAACGGCCGACGGAGGGCTCAGGGACCAAGGGGTCGGCGGCGTGGACGCGCACGCGGGCATCGATCACGACCGCACCGTCACCTCCGACATGGACGGGGTTGCAGTCGAGCTCGGCGATCTCGGGGTGCGCCTCGACCATCGCGCTGACCTGGGTGATGATCCGCTCCACCGCAGGGATGTCGACCGGCGCCGATCCGCGGTAGCCGGTGAGCAGCGGAAAGGAGGTGAGCTCGCGCAGCATCGCGGCGGCTTCGAGGTCGCTGACCGGGGTGATGCGGACCGACACGTCGCGCAGCAGTTCGGCCGTGGTGCCGCCCGCCCCGCAGGCGAGAACCGGCCCGAAGCTCGGGTCCTGCACGACGCCGACGAGCAGCTCGACGCCGTCGTGGAGCATCGGCTGCACGAGCAGGCCGTCGAGCTCGTAACCGGCGGCTCTCACCGCTTCGGTGATGTCGCCCGCGGCCTGGCGCACCGCGTCGGGCGTCGCGAGCCCGAGCGCCACCGCTCCGGCATCGGTCTTGTGCACGAGGCCCCGGGCCTGTCCCTTGATCGCCACCGGGAGGCCGAGCTCGGTCGCTGCGGCGACGGCGGCCGACGCGTCGGCGACGACGCGTTGAGGGGCGACCGGGATGCCGTGGGTGCTGAGCAGGTCGGCGACGGCCTCCGGCGCCATCCACCCGCCGCCGAGGCCGAGCTCCCGGCTGATGATCGCCGCGCCACGCTCGAGTACGGCGGGCTCGGCGGGGGTGACGGTGCCCTCCGGGCGTGACCGCCAGCGTCCGTAGCGCGCTGCGAGCGCGACCGCCCGTGCGGCCTCCTCGGGAAACTGATAGCCGGGGACGGTGCTCTCTGCGCCCTCCAGTTCTGGCGGTGGGCCGTCGGCGGTCATGAACACCGCGGCGATCGGGCACTCTCCGGCCGTCGCTGCGGCGTCGCGGATGGCGGCGGCAACGTCGGCGGCTTCGGTCACCAGTGGAGGGACGAAGATCGTCAGGATGGCGTCGAACTCCCCGGAGGTCGCCAGCAGCTTCAGCGTCGTCCGGTATTCGTCGGCGCCCGCGGTGGCGATCATGTCGATCGGGTTGGTCACCGACGCATTGGCCGGCAACAGCTCCCGCAGCCGCGCGGCGAGCGGCTCGGAGGGAACTGGCACCGTGACTCCGGCGGCCTGGCACGCGTCGGCACAGACGATCCCCGGGCCGCCGGCGTTGGTCACGATCGCCACGCGGTCTCCGTGGGGCACCGGCTGCTGGGCGAGCAGGGCCGCGACATCGAACATGTCAGACAGCGTGTCGGTGCGGATCACCCCGGCCTGGGCGAAGAGCGCGTCGACCGTCACATCGGAGGCGGCGAGCAGAGCGCCGGTGTGTGACGCGGTGGCGCGCGCGCCGGCAGGTGAGCGGCCGCTCTTGACCGCCACGACGGGCTTGGTGGCGCCGACGCGGCGGGCGACCCGGGCGAACTTGCGCGGGTTGCCGAACGACTCCAGGTAGAGCAGCGCCACCCCGGTGCCCGGGTCCTGCTCCCAGTACTGCAGGAAGTCGTTGCCGGACAGGTCCGCCTTATTACCGACCGACACGAACGACGACAGGCCGATCCGCAGGCGTGACGCGGCCTCGATGATGGCGATCCCCAGGCCTCCGCTCTGCGACAGGAAGCCGATCCGCCCGGCGGCCGCCTGATGGGGTGCGAAGGTGGCGTTGAGGCGGATCGAGTTGGAGGTGTTGAGCACGCCGAGGCAGTTGGGCCCCACCAGGCGCACGCCGGCCTCCCGGCAGATCTCCAGCAGCTCCCGCTGGCGTTCGGACCCCTCCGGGCCCACCTCGGCGAACCCGGCCGAGATGACGACGAGGCTCCGGGCGCCGGAGGAGACACAGCCCCGGGCGGCGTCGAGGACCCGGTGCGCGGGAACCGCGATCACCGCCAGGTCGACCGGCGCGGGCAGCGCCGCGGCGGAGCGGTGGGCGGGGATGCCCGCGACGGTGTTCCCGTGCTCGTTGACCGCGTACAGCGTGCCGGTGAACTCCTCGGCGAGCAGGTTGTGCATCACCGCCGCGCCGATCGTGCCCTGCCGCCGGGACGCGCCGATTACTGCCACCGATTCGGGCTCCAGCACGTGGCGCACGGCAGCGACCGCCGCTGCGCGGTCGCGCTCCTGGAAGCGGTCGGCGGCCTCGCTGGTGAGCGAGGTGGGGAACGTCACCTTGATCGCATCGGGCGTCGAGCGGACCTCGACGGCGAACCCGCTCTCGCGGAAGACCTCGATCATCCGGTGGTTGGCGGGCAGCACGTCGGCGACGAAGGTGGTGATCCCCGACCGCCGGGCGCTGTCGGCGAGATGGGCGAGCAGGATCGTGGCGATGCCGCGCCGCTGCCACGCGTCGGCGACGAGGAACGCGACCTCGGCGCGATCCTCGCCCAGGCGGACATACGCCCCATGGGCGACGATCTGCGCCGGGGAGCCGAACTCGGCGACGAGCCCGTAACGCTCGTCGTAGTCGACGTCCACCGACCAGTCGCTGGCCCACTCCAGGTTGGCGGCGGCAAAGAAGCGAAAGCCGATCGACTCGCTTGACACGTCGCCGAGAAACGCCCGCACGGCGGCGCGGTCCTCGGCTCGGATGGGACGGACCCGGAGCGTGGAGCCGTCGCGCAGCACGACGTCGGCCTCACGGTGAGCGGGGTAGTTGTGCGGTTGGGCCCTCGTGGTCATGGGCCGAGTCTGGCCGGAGGTGTGTGGGCCGGAATCGGTGCAAACCACCGACCCGCATCGGGGACCGCCCGCAGTGCGCCTCGGCACCCACCGGCTGTGCGACCGCAGAGTCTGCGAGATGGTGGAGCCGTGCCCGGCACGATCCAGATCCGGCCGATCCGTCCGCAGGACAAGGCAGCCCTGGCGGACGGGTTCGCCCGGCTGGGCGACGAGTCCCGCTACCGGCGATTCCTGGCGCCGCGGGGACGGCTGACCAGCGCCGAGCTGCGCTACCTCACCGAGGTCGATCATCACGATCACGAGGCGCTCGTCGCGCTGGATGGCCTGACCGGCGAGGGGATCGGCGTGGCGCGCTACGTCCGGCTTCCCGATCGGCCCCACACCGCCGAGATGGCGATCGCGATCGCCGACGACCGCCAGGGCCACGGGGTGGGGACCCAGCTAGCCCAGGCCCTCGCCGATCGGGCCCGCGCGGAGGGGATTGATACGTTCACGGCCGTCATCCTGGCGGCCAACCCATCGGTGATGGCCGTGCTTCGCGATGTCGGGACGGTTCATACGGTGCGTCGGGACGCCGGCACGGTTGAACTCACCGTCGATCTCGCCGACGCCGCCCCCGACCGGATCTCGGCG